>JAQUVE010000067.1 GCA_028693565.1 Sulfurospirillaceae bacterium
GCGCAAAGTCGTTTCCATTCTTTTTCGGGTTGAAGAAAATCAAACAACCATGAAAACAATGCAAATTTATGGCTTTAACATTCCTTCTAATTACCTCGCACTAGAAGAGATGTTACGAACGATGCGGTTACCTCCTTTTGATGAAAAGCCACTTTTAAACTTATGGGACATTTGGGACAACTACCGTATTTTTATTATTATTTTTAGCAACATCCTACTTTTCTTACTAGGCTATGGGTTATTTTCTTTGTGGCGCAAAAATCGCCAATTACAAGAGAGTCAATTTTTATATACTAAACTTTCTGAACATACAAATACAATGCATTGGGTCGTTACTGCAGAAGGTCTTTACACGTATGTAAGCCCTAATATTCAAGCACTTTTAGGCTATAGCCCACAAGAGGTGATAGGAAAACTCTTTTTTTATGATTTATGCCCGGATGATGAGCGTGAGATATTTATTCAAAAGATTTACCACAATTTTGAAACAAAAGGCGAATATTATCACCATGAACGCCGTATTCTGAAAAAAAATGGAGAGATCGCTTGGATTGCAGTTTTTGGAATGCCTATATTAAATAAAAAAGGTCATCTTATAGGCTATCGTGGAAGCAATACGGACATTACTCCTCGAAAACTCGCTATGGATTCTCTCAAAGAGAGTGAAACACGCTTTAAAACACTCTATCACGCTTCGTTTTGGGGCATTGTTATTCATGATCAAGGATTGATTTTAGAGTGCAATCTTAGTTTTTCAAAGATGGGTGGATACACTGTAGAAGAGCTTATAGGTGAAGACATACTCACCTTTATCGCACCCGAATCACACACTATTGTGCTTAACCATATGCTAACTCATGATGAAAAACCTTATGAAGCTGTGTGTATTCGTAAAAACAAAAGTACATTCATCGCTAGAATTGAAGCTAAATCAATACACTATATGGGTAAACATGTCCGTTTTGTCGAATTCAGAGACATTACGGATGAAAAAAAGGCACAAGAAAACCTTCAACTCGCTGCGAAAGTTTTTGAAACGGCTAGAGAAGCTATTATGATAACCAATGCACAAGAAGTTATCATTGATGTCAATGATGCATTTTGTCTTATCTCAGGATATTCTCGTGATGAAGTCATTGGGCAAACACCAAGAATACTCTCTTCCCAAAATCATACCAAAGAGTTCTATGCCAATATGTGGCACGACATCATTCACAAAGGGCACTGGTATGGAGAAATATGGAATAAACATAAAAATGGCGATATTTATATAGACTTAACAACTATTACAGCTATTCGCGATGAGAATAATGTCATACAACATTATATTTCTCTATTCTCAGATGTTACAATGATTAAGAAGCATGAACATCAGCTCGAACATATTGCCCATCATGATGCTCTAACTAATCTTCCTAATCGATTATTATTTGCTGACCGTTTGAATCAGGGCATGCTTCAAGCCAAACGAGGAGGTAGGTCTCTTGTCGTGGCATACCTCGACTTAGATGGGTTTAAAACAATCAATGATCTGTATGGACATGAGATAGGTGACCAGCTTCTTATCACGCTATCATCTTATATGAAAAGAACGCTTCGAGAAGGTGACACCTTAGCCCGCATGGGTGGCGATGAATTCGTGGCAGTTTTTCAGGATGTTAACAGCATCGAAACTACGCTACCAATGCTCAACCGACTTTTAGAGGCTGCTGCAACACCTGTCATGATTGATGCACTCACGCTTCAAGTCTCAGCTAGTCTAGGTATTACTTTTTATCCGCAATCTGAAGAGTTAGAAGCAGACCAACTATTACGACAAGCCGACCAAGCAATGTATCAAGCCAAACTTGCAGGCAAAAATCGTTACCATATTTTTGATGCCGTTCAAGATAAAAATGTACGGGATTTACACGAAAATATTGAACAAATTAAGCGTGCTTTTGATAATCAAGAATTTATCCTCTACTATCAACCTAAAGTCAATATGAAAACGGGTACTTTAGTCGGTGTGGAAGCACTCATCCGCTGGGATCATCCTGAACGAGGGATTTTACCACCTGCTGTGTTTTTACCTATTATCGAAAATCATCCTTTAGCAGTTGATATTGGGACATGGGTTATCAACACGGCACTCTCTCAAATAGAACAATGGATAGAGGTAGGATATACGATACCCATTAGCGTTAATGTCGGGGCAAGACAATTGCAAGAAAGCAATTTTATTGAGGTTTTACGCACTTCGCTGGCAACACATCCTTCTGTAAAACCATCACTTTTATCCCTTGAAATTTTAGAAACCAGCGCCTTAGAAGATTTAGCAAGAATATCCTCATTGATGAAAGAGTGCCTCTTATTAGGTGTGCATTTTGCGATGGATGATTTTGGAACAGGGTACTCTTCATTGACCTATCTCAAACAACTCCCACTTGAAATGCTCAAAATAGACCAAAGTTTTGTGCGCAATATGCTTGAAGACCCTGATGATTTATCCATTTTAAAAGGTATCTTAGGCTTAGCTACAGCATTTAACACTAAAATTATTGCTGAAGGTGTTGAGACTATTGAGCATGGTGAAATGCTTTTATTGCTTGGATGTGAATTGGCACAGGGCTATGGTATTGCAAGACCTATGCCAGCAGATAAAATTCCATACTGGCTACAAACAAGTACATCTTACCCCTCGTGGCTAGAAATTTCCCCTATAGAAAGTGAACATTTTCACTTATTGCTTGCCATTGTAAAGCATCGTGCATGGCTACGTCCTATTGAAAATTATATCTTAGGGAAGATGACCACTATACACAACGTCCCTATGAACCAATGTGATTTTGGAATATGGCTACAAACAAAAGAGCTATCGCCCTACAATCAATCACACATACGAGCTATTAAACAATTACATCAAGAACTTCATATCTTGGCAGATGGTCTGTGTAAGTTACGACTCAATGGTGAACATGAAAAAGCATTAGAAGGTCTTGTGTCATTACAATCGCTCAGCGATACGATGTGTGACATGTTACGAAAATTATCACATTCGAAAATTAAATTACGATTAAAAAAGGAGCGTAAACATGCTTAAAGAGTTTAAAAATTTTCTGATTAAAGGCAATGTCGTCGATATGGCTGTGGGCTTTATTTTTGGTGCAGCATTTGCCACTGTCGTCAAATCATTGGTCACTAACATCATTATGCCTCCTGTTGGTTTATTACTAGGGAATGTTGATTTTTCATCACTATTTATAGCCCTTGATGGAAAATCGTATGCCTCCTTGTCTGATCTTGATAAAGCGGGAGCACCTGCTATTAAATTGGGTGTTTTTTTTAATGACTTAACGTCCTTTATTATTTTGGGTTTTGTTATGTTCATGATGATTAAAGGGTATGGAAAACTTACGAAAAAAGAAGAAGCTCCAGTAGCTGCTCCCACTACTAAAATATGCCCAGAATGCGCAATGGAAATCCCTTTGGCAGCCAAAAAATGTCCTTATTGCGCACAAGAACAAAGCCTTTAAAAAAAGAATTTTCGTGGATAGTATGAGATAAAAACTAAAAATCTCTACTATTCACTGTTACGCTTCTTTAGTCAATTTATTATTATCCCCTCTCATCTCATTTCTTTAAAAGCTTTATAAAGATATTTTTACTCTTATTTATTCAACACATCTTAAACGTGTAAGCCTATAATTAAAAATAACAAATTTTCAAGGAGATCACATGAAACGAAGAGATGCCATTAAACTTGCTGCCCTAGCAGCACTCGCAACAACCTATGCATCCGCATACGATGCTAAACTCATTGTTAATAAAAATATGATGACCGTCAAAGACCCTGCAAATCCAACAGAATTAGAATTAAAACACTCTCCTGAAATTAAAGTAGGTGCTATGGATGCCAAGGGCTACTCTTTGGTAGAAGTCAATATTGGCCAAAAAGGGATTATCCACCCAAGTGAAGACAAACACTGGATTTATGAAATCGAACTCTTAGCAGATGGGAAAAAAGTTGCAAGTGTTTCCTTAGAGCCAACAACCTCACGTGGCTATTTAGCAGCAAGAGTTAATACAAAAGCGGTTAAAACACTTTCAGCAATCTCAAAATGTAATATTCACGGAGAATATACTGCTTCAATAACCCTCTAAGCAAGAGCCTACGGGCTCTTACTTAATTAGACATTTATTTGCCATAGGGTATTATGTAAATTATTAGATATAATTGACTCTCAAATGATACTCGATAAAAGGCACCGTTTTTATGCATAACCTAGATATATTTTCCGTCGAATTTTGGCAACAATGCGAACAGTTTACTGACATGCTCTTACACTATAACCAAACGCATAATATTACAGGGGCAAAAACAAAGGAAGCTGTAATGCTCAATATCGAAGATAGTATTTACCCCTTACAATATTTACAGACTCAAACGATGACGCAGGCTATTGATATAGGTACGGGTGCGGGCTTCCCAGGATTTTTACTTGCATTGGCTTTACCGCATGTACATTTTACACTTTTTGAACCCATTGCAAAAAAGAGTGCTTTTCTTCATTTATGCAAAACCGCATTGGGGGCAAAAAACATTGATATTTCTACCAATAGAGTGGAGAAAGTAACCCCATACAAAGTTGATTTGATTAGCTCACGCGCTGTTACCAATACTAAAATGTTAATGAATTTATGTCATAATTTTATTCAAGATGAAACGGTACTCCTCTTCTATAAAGGAGAATTGGTTACTGATGAGACTGAAGGTCTTGAACATTGTACGATTTATCCTCATGGGAAACGCAATTATCTTATTATGAAAGGCATTTATGCTAACTAAACTACTTATCTTTGGTATTGTCATTTTTTGTATTTACTTCTTTTTCTTTAAAACAAAGCGCACTGAAGAAGTCTCTAAAAAGGAGACTAAAAAAAAATCAATTGACGGTGAAACTATGGTTGAATGTAAAGTATGCTCAACATTCATCAGTGATAAAGAGTCCATCATTAAAGATGGTGCATTTTACTGTTCAAAAGAATGTGCAAGGATTGAAACATGATACTTATCGGTCATCCATTAATCGCATATAAGCCTTTTTATGGTATTCAAGCAGAAGAAGACATTGGTAAAACTCCTTCTAATGCTACCGTTATCTTTGATTTTAATGCTACGTTAGCAGCATATTGCCAATCTCAGAAAATTATTTTTGCATTACACGTAAAAAATATTAAAGAACTTATTTTAGCCCACGCCTTAGAAGCTAGCTATTTCATTGTAGATAAAAGCCTAGCAATTAATGCGCAAAAAGTAGCTGACGATTATATGTTTGACGGTAAAGTAATGTTAGCTAGCAATGATGAAGCAGATATCGAATTTGTTGCACTCAGTGCTATCGATGGTATACTCTTTAACGATAGTATCATCACCGTTTAAATAAGGAAATGGAACATGAATAAAAAGTATTTTTATATTTTTTCGTTCACACCTACGCTTATCTATTGGTTTCTCGATGCCTACGCCAATACCCTTTTATACCCAACTTCATTTGCCTCTGAAGTACTACTCCTAGGGCCGCATAATGCACCATTGATTAAAATTATCATTGCTTTGATGATATTTTCTGCAACGTTTTTCCCTTTTTATTACACTAAAGCAACGCAACAAAATAATGCACAAGAACCACATACCGAAATACTTGATGGGCTTAAGCAACTAAGCGACATACTCTATTCTCCACTCACACCTAAAATTACTATCGCAAAAGCACTTGATAAACTTACTTCTCTGTTGGAGCTCGAAGCGAGCATTCTTTTTATCTACCAAAAAGATACGCTTCTCATTTACAACGAAAGCCCCTTTGTTAAATCACATTTTAAAACTAAAGAGCTTTTTCCTTTTCGATCCAACGTTACGCTTGATCCAATCGAAAAAATTGCCCATACCTGTTTTTTAGAGAAGAGAGCTTTTTCGCAAGATACTATTGCCGATGAAAACCAAAAGCTTACCCTTAATAGTTTTATCCTAAAAGAGTCTAAAAGTGATTCAGTTATAGGCAATCTAATGCTTATTTTAGATCATACAAATTCTATCGAAAAGGATATGGAGCTCATTCAAAAATTTATTGAACACCTTATATTCACACTGAACGTCGCTCAAAAAAAAGAAGTTTTCGCAGCTACAAATACTATGCTTTCGACAGAAACTACGAATATTGATAAAGAATTAGCCATTCTCAATCATTTAAAATTTATGGAATGCATTGAAGACGAATTTAAACGAAATCGTCGTTATCACACTGAATTGACGCTAATGCTGATTGATATTCCTATGCTAAAAACGTTAACAAATATCTTTCCTGCGAATGTTGTTTTAAGTCTCAAAAAAGACTTTATCAATCTTGTCCAAAAAAATATTCGTGATGTTGATATTTTTGGAAAATGGTCAAATGATCAATTTGGCCTTTTACTTGCTAATGTCGACTTTAGGGCAGCACAAGGAGTGGCTAAAAAAATCCAAGCTATTTTAGAAAATCATAAATTTGTCCAAATTGGTAAAATATCATGTAGTTTTGGGATTACTTCACTCTCCCAAAAAGACACCCTAAGTAGTTTTAGAATGCGTGCTGAAAGTGCGCTCAATTTTGCTAATTCTAAAGAAGGCAATCAAATCGAAGTGAAGCTTTTACTCTAAAAGATTAGATAATAATACGTTTAATAAAAGGGGATAGTTTTGTCACAATCTCATAACTAATCGTATTAAAAGCTTGCGCAAGATGTGTTGCATCTTCAAACATACACACACGATCTTCTTCTCCACCTACGCAAAAACTATCCATTGACATACGACCTTTGGTCTTTAAGCCATTGGCCATGACTAAAGGTTTTGACCCATCAAAGCGAAAAAATCCATCTCCATAGCCAATGTCATATGTCGATATGCGCTCATCTTGTAAAGCCTCATACAAGCCACCATAACCTACTCTTTCACCTTTTTTCAGGGTACGACTGCTTAATTTCTCAGCCCATAACGATAACACATGTTTAAGAGGACTTTGAGCGATACGAGCATCTAAGGTCGTATAACCATACATTGCAATGCCACAGCGTGCAAAATTATCTCCTCTTAGAGAACTTGTCCGCAATAGTCCTGCTGAATTAAAAGCATGAAAAGCCACTGCTGGTAAATGATGCTCTGCTATAAGTTTTTGTATCTTGTCTCGTGCTCTTTCAAAATTACTGCGTTGCCAAAAAAATTCACTGTTCAACTCATCGCTGCTTCTAAAATGGGTGTAAATCCCTTTTAGATTTAACCCTTTTTCAGCGATAAATAAAAATGCCTTATCAAGTTCTTCTTCACGCACACCATTACGATGCATGCCCGTATCGATACCCAAATGAAGCGCTGTGGATGTTGAAAATTGTGCGAGTGATTCATAATCATGAACAGCATATGAAATTTTTGACGAAACCTCAGCAAGTGGCGGATGATCTGCTAATATAAGTACCTCATCAAAATAGGATATTATCGCATTAGCTTCTGAAAGATTTTTAACAGCTGCTTTTTTAAGCCCATACTCTGATGCCAATGATGCCATCTCAACCAATCCATGTCCATATGCATTGTCTTTAAGGACTGCCATCACAGACTTTTTTCCCCCAGCCTTGGCACAAAGGATGTCAAGATTGTGAAAATAATGTGCTTTATTAAGAGTGATAAATGCCATATTTTAGGGTCTTTCTTTTAATTTACCTATTAAAAAACCACGGATTTTGCGCGCTTGATAATCAAGTTTATAAAAATGCTCGTATACACTCTTTGCATCAAGCGTTGGGCTATTGGAAAAATCAAAGGCAATGCCTTGTTTATCTTTAGGAATATTGGCATCCAAATACTCTAAAAAAGCCTCTCTTATATCAATAAGTTTAGCGAGCTCTTGTTCAATCATCTCAGTTTCGCTCATCGCTAAACTCCTATTTCTCGGCTAAAATTGAAATTTTATTATTAATAATTTCAACATAGAGCTCTTTTTCACCCTTAGATGCAAAAGAGGGACTTTTATACGTTTGATAGTATAAAATTTTGAAAAGTTTTTTATCATCCATTGTCGGATACGGGACAATGCTCATATTTTCAGTGATGATTGTTTTGTTCTCTTTTTTAGCAAAAATACCTTTTTTCATCTCAGAAAATGCTTTTTTATTCATACCATTAGAACGTCTAAAATCATTGGAATAAAAAGCTAAATACCCATTAAGGTCATTTACTTTCCAAGCGTGTTGCCATTTATAAACTTCGCTCAAAATAACACTCATCATCTCTTTAGAAACTTTTTGTACCTTACTCTCACCGATAATGACGATGGTATCGTTTGCATTAATCTCTGTATCTAATTCTAAAATCGTGTTATTATCTAAAACCACGCACCCTTTACTTAAATCATCTCTATCTTTGCCATCAAGAGGTGAGCCATGAATCCAGATACCATCACCGCTCTTACCTCGAACCATATCATACATATTTGGATATGACAACGAAAAAGCTAATGGACCGTAAAATTGGTTGGCTGGTTTAAAACGTTTTGTAATTTCATAGACACCTACTGGAGTCTTTAAATCTCCCCGTTTGACTTTATCACCACTTTTTCCCATAATTGCGGTATGCGATTTTACTAATTTTAAACTATCTGTATTATTTTTATAAACATCACAACGTTTTGTATCTTTTTCACAAACAATAAGTGATTCTGCTTCTTCATAATAACCTAATTGTACATCTATATCTTTAAGTTGTTTAGCCCAATACTCTTTAGATTGAAGCTCTTTTCCTGTAGGCTCTTTGGCTTTAGATTTTATCTCTTTTTTCTTTAGCTCTTTGACGACCTTGACTTCTTTAGGCTCAAACTCACTCTTTAAGTACGCTTCAACAGCATCAATTCCTTTGGTTTTATAGATCTTATACACATCCTCAGCGGTTGCTGCATAGAGTGCTAACGCACACAAGGATAAAAAAACTAAATATCTCATCGATTCCTCTTACTCTCTTTTGACAATTTTGATTGCAATTGTAGTGAAATCTCTCTTAGATAATGTTTTGGTCATAAAATAGTTCTTAAAATTTATCTTCTTTTTTTTACTTTTTTTTTAAACTTGTTAGGTTATGATGAAGAATCTATAGTAAAAAAGACTGAAAAGATGGCCACTATGTCCTTAGAATTGCTTTTAGCATCAAGTATCGTCCTTGTTCTTGTAATATTACTTCCAACCCTTTTTCTTCTGAGTAAAAAACTTGGTCCTCATGAATCTCAAGGTAAAGCAAAAAACAGTGCTTATGAGAGTGGTGTAAGTTCTCCCATAGGAAATGCACAGAGCCGTTTTAGCGCAAAATTTTATCTGGTTGCCATCCTCTTTGTTTTATTTGATGTGGAAATCATTTTTATGTTTCCATGGGCAGTTAATGTTAGAGAGCTTGGTTATTTTGGCTTATTTGAAATGTTTACTTTTGTAGCACTTCTCTTCTTTGGACTTATTTATATTTACCGCATAAAGGCTTTAAAATGGCAGTAGGAGCAGAAGCAATTTTTGGAGACAGTGTTATTACGACCAAACTGGATAGTGCAATTAACTGGGCACGTGAATCTTCGATGTGGCCCTATATCTTTGGAACAGCGTGCTGCGCTATCGAATTTATGAGTGTTGCTAGTAGTCAATATGACATTTCGCGTTTTGGTGCAGAAGTAGTACGTTTTTCTCCACGTCAAGCAGACCTAATGATAGTCGCTGGAACAGTGAGTTATAAACAAGCTCCTATTTTAAAAAAGATTTATGATCAAATGACGGAGCCCAAATGGGTTATTAGTGCTGGCGCGTGTGCATGCAGCGGAGGCTTTTATGACAACTATACTACCGTACAAGGTATTGATACTATTATTCCTGTGGATGTTTATGTTGCTGGTTGTCCTCCTCGCCCTGAGGCTTTTTTAGATGCGCTGATGCAAATTCAAAAACTTCAATATGACAAAGAGAGCCTTCTCAAAGATAGAGTCAGAAAAGATTTTAAAGGTGCCCTTGATGATTACTAACTTTCAACATCATTTTGAAAATGCCTATACCATTGAGCCAGATGGTGCTATGGTTCTTGATAAAGAAAAGATTTTACAAGCTTTACATGTACTCAAACACGACGATGGTTACCATTTTTTAGTGGATATGACAGCTATTGATTATTTGTCTATTAAAGAACCAAAGCCTGAACGATTTGCTATCGTTTACCTCCTCCGTGATACTCATTTTAAGAATCTTATTACCCTTAAAACGTACATTGATAGCACGCTCGCAACACAAAGCGTTACCAGCCTTTTTAAAGCCGCGAATTGGGCAGAGCGAGAAATTTGGGATCAATACGGTATTAGCTTTTTGCGCCACCCTAATATGAAACGAATTTTAAATCACAAAGAGTTTATAGGACACCCTTTACGTAAAGACTATCCTATCACGAAAGGGCAACTATGCCATCAAACCGATGATTTAATGGATGAAATGGCCCCTAAGCTCAAAGTAAAAGGGTATGAAAAAAATGAAGACTTGATGTTTTTAAACATCGGTCCAGCTCATCCAGCAAGTCATGGAACCATTCGCAATTTTTGCGCCCTTGATGGAGAAACCATAGTATGCGCTGTTTCTGAAATCGGCTATTTACATCGTGGTTTTGAAAAATCATGTGAAAATCATACTTACAACCAAATTATTCCTTACACCGATAGACTTAATTACTGCTCAGCTATTTTAAATAATATCGGCTTTGCCCATGCCGTTGAGGGAATTTTAGGTGTTGATTTACCAGAACGTGCTAAATTTATTCGCGTTATTATTGGTGAACTTTCCCGTGTAATTGACCATCTTGTCTGTTTAGCGGCGATTTTAGTGGATATGGGAGCACTGACTAATTATTGGTATCTCTATAACCCACGGGAAGCAGTTTATACCCTTCTCTCTAAACTCACAGGAGCTAGGCTCACCAACTCTTACATGCGTATTGGTGGCATGAGTTACGACCTTTATGCTGGCTTTGAAGAGGATTTAAAGATATGCATTAAAGAGATTGAGGCGGGAATGGGAGATACGCTTAAATTAATAGAACATAACCGTATTTTTTTAGACCGAACACAAAATGTAGGCATTATCAGTAAAGAAGAAGCTATCAATCGTGGTTTTAGTGGCCCCAATTTAAGGGCGTGCGGTGTAGCGTATGATTTACGCATTAGTGAACCTTATTATCATTATGAAAGTTTTGATTTTGATATGGCATTAGGGAGTGTAGGCGATATTTACGATCGCATGATGGTACGTTTTGAAGAAATACGTCAAAGTATTCGTATCATCGACCAAGCAATGAAACGCTTACCAGGTGGTGCTATTTGTGTCGATGACCGTGCTATTTCTTTCCCTAAAAAAGAAAATGTCTACTCCAATATCGAAGGCTTAATGAATCAGTTTAAACTGGTCTATGAAGGGGTTAAAGTGCCTGCCGCTGAATATTACCGGGCGATTGAAGCAGGTAATGGAGAGTTAGGCTTTTTTATCATCAGCGATGGCAGTGGAACACCCTATAAAGTCAAAGTAAGACCTCCGTGTTTTTATGCTATGGCTGCGTATCCACGCATGATTGAAGGGGGTATGATTGCCGATGCCATTTTAAGTCTTGGCAGTTTAAATATTATTGCTGGAGAGTTAGATAGATGAGTACCTTTACATTTAATCCTGAAAATGAAGAAAAGTTTACAGCTCTACTAACACGTTATCCTGAAAAAAGCTCCTTAATGCTCCCTTCTTTGTGGATGATTCAGTATCAAGAAGGCTGGATATCACCTGAATCAATGCGTTTTTTAGCTGAGAAACTAGCGTGTTCCCCAATGGATGTCTATGCCGTTGCCTCGTTTTATTCGATGTTCAATTTGAAGCCTGTGGGAAAATACCATATTCAGCTTTGCAAGACTCTCTCGTGCATGCTTAGAGGCTCACAACAGATGCAAGCACATATCCAAAATAAACTGGGTATTAAACCAGGTGAAACCACCAAAGATGGCAAATTTACGTTTAGTTTGGTAGAGTGCCTAGGCTCTTGTGGTACGGCTCCTTGCATGTCGTACAATGATGACTATGTTGAAAATCTCACCATCGAAAAACTCGATGAACTCATTGATGGAGCACAGTCATGATAGTTAAAATCGTGAGTAAAAATTTTGATATCCCCAATTCTCATCGCTTAGATGTTGCGCGCGAACATGGACGTTACAAATCTTTAAATTCCCTTTTCTCTCGCAAGCCTGATGATATTACGGTTGCTGTTGAAAAAAGTGGTTTAAGAGGTAAAGGTGGAGGTGGTGCACTCACAGGTGAAAAATGGCGTTTAATCCCAAATCCTAGTGACAAACCAACTTATCTCATCATCAATGCCGATGAAAGCGAGCCAGGCACTTTTAAAGACCGACAAATTATCGAATTTGACCCTCACTTATTAATTGAAGGTATTATCTGCTCAAGCTATGCTATCAATGCCCATCATGCTTATATCTATATACGAGGAGAATATGTCTTTTGGGCAAAAAGATTGCAAGAAGCGATTGATGAAGCTTATGCCGCAGGCATTTTAGGAGAGAGTGTTCTAGACTCTCAATATCCTCTACATGTAACGCTTCACCGTGGAGCTGGAGCCTATATCTGTGGTGAAAAAACAGCTCTTCTTGAATCATTAGAGGGGAAACGAGGTCATCCACGCCTTAAACCCAAAGGGAAAGAACCCGAATGGTTTTTTGGCAATCCTGCTGTGGTGAACAATGTCGAAACGATTGCAAGTGTCCCTTTTATCGTTAATGAAGGGTATGAAGCGTATCGCGCTTATGGTACTGAAAAAAGCCCAGGAACAATGCTCTTCGGTATCAGCGGCCATGTCGAAAAACCAGGTGTATATGAGCTTCCTTATGGTGTTAAAATGGTCGATGTCATCGAACACGTTTGTGGTGGTGTTTTGGGTGGCAAAAAACTCAAAGCCATCATCCCAGGAGGCTCATCATGCCAAATTTTTAGGGCCGATGAGATAACTGATATTACTTTGGATTATGAGTCAGTCAAAGAGCATGGTTCAGCCCTTGGAACAGGAGGCATGATTGTAATGGACGAGAGTGTTAGTATCCCTCAGGCCATGAAAAACCTTTTTGAATTTTACCACCACGAATCATGTGGACAGTGCACCCCATGCCGTGAAGGCACAGGCTGGGTTGACCAGATTTTAAGAAAAATCATTGCAGGCAATGGGACACACGATGATTTGAAGACAATTTTGGACGCATGTGATATGCTTAATGGCAAAACAATTTGTGTCTTCGCACCCTCAGTTGCCTTCATAGCGCAGAGTTACTTAGAAAAATTTAGAGAGGAGTTCGAAGCACTATTAGATTAAAATCTCTTCCATCGTATTTTTGGCCCACTTAGCATAGATTAAGCAATTTATTGTTACTCTTTTATGACTTTTTTATTATAATTATAATAAAAGTATCTTGTAAAGATAAAGGAGAA
>JAQUVE010000068.1 GCA_028693565.1 Sulfurospirillaceae bacterium
ACTTCAAGGCCATTTTTAGCACGTTCACTTTTGGCATCAATGATACCTATAACACGATCGGCATCACGAACAGAACTGACATCAGGCGTTGAAACAATTAAAGCACGATCCGCTAAGAAAATAGAGTGTTCAAAACCACTTTCAATACCCGCAGGTGAATCAATCAAAATAATGTCAAAGCTCTCTTTGAGATTATCAATCAAGACTTTCACTTTTTCCTTACTCAAAATGTCTTTATCTTTAGTCTGACTTGCTGGCAAAAAATAGAGTGTTTTAGACTTTTTATCATTAATCAGTGCTTGCGCAAGATTGCATCTGCCTTCCATAACATCCACCACATCGTATACGATGCGATTTTCTAAACCTAAAATCATATCAAGGTTTCGAAGCCCAATATCAAAATCTATTGCTACTACTTTTTTCCCTAAATTTGCCAATCCCACTGCTAAGTTTGCGGTTGTTGTTGATTTTCCAACCCCGCCTTTACCAGATGTCACTGTGATAACAATACCCATATAACCTCTTTACGTTTTTATAAAAATGGCTTTTAGCCTATTTATTTAGAAATATTATTTGCCTTTTGACAGGCAAATAATGCTTAGTTTTTGTCTTTGTTAATGATTTTTTTAGAAGTAATCCAAGGCATCATAGCTCTTAGTTTTTCACCTGTTTGGTTCAGTAAACTTCTCTCAGTGCGAGCACGCTCTGCATTCATACGAGTATATCCTGCTTTTCGTTCAAGAATGAAATCTTTAGCAAATCTTCCATCTTGAATCTCTTTTAAAATTTCTTTCATCGCTTTTTTAGATTCATCATTAATAACGCGTTTACCACTTACATAATCACCATATTCTGCTGTATTAGAAATCGAGTAACGCATATCCGCGATACCACCTTGGTACATCAAATCTACAATGAGTTTAAGTTCATGTAAACATTCAAAATAGGCCATTTCTGGTTCATAGCCTGCTTCTACCAATGTTTGGAAACCAGCTTCTACAAGCGCTGTCGCACCACCACAAAGAACAGCTTGTTCACCAAAAAGATCAGTCTCTGTTTCATCTTTGAAAGTTGTTTCAATAATACCTGTACGTCCACCACCAATCGCACTTGCATAACTTAACGCAATAGCTTTTGCATTACCTGTCGCATCTTGATCGATTGCAATTAAATCTGGAATGCCGCCACCATTGACAAATTCATTTCTTACTGTATGTCCTGGTGCTTTTGGGGCAACCATAATACAGTCAATCCCTTTAGGTGTAATAATTTGTCCATAATGGATATTGAAGCCATGTCCAAATGCAATTGCTTTACCTTCCGTTAGGTTAGGTTTGATTTCCGCAGCAAAAACATCTGCTTGCATCTCATCTGGCAATAAAATCATAATAATATCTGCATATTTAGTTGCTTCAGCAACCGTTAAAACACGAAAACCTTTAGCTTCTGCTTTTGCCCAAGAACTGCCATCTTTTCGTAAGCCAACAACTACTTCTACACCACTATCACGTAGATTTTCAGCATGTGCGTGCCCTTGTGAACCGAAACCAATCATCGCTACTTTTTTGGAACGAATAATATTTAAATCACAATCTTTGTCGTAAAATACTGTTATTGCCATCATGAATCCTTGCTTTGAATATAATTTTTCCGCATTTTACAAAAAGGTTACTTAAATAAATCAATTTCACAAAGACGAAAAAAAATCAAAGGAAACTATAAACCAACACCCGCTAAAATTAAGAGCGTGAAATTTTAGATACTTAAATTAGGGATAACCACTATGAATGACACTATTTTAAAAAAAATTAAAGCATTACCTCCACTTGATGATACGATTATGAAAATTCAACGTATTTGTGTGGATAAAAATAGCTCGCTCAATGATTTGGTTAAAGTCGTTGAAAGTGACCCTATGCTTACAGCCAATATTTTAAAATCTTCCAATTCTCCACTTTATGGCTTTAGCCGAGAAATTAAAAATATTTCACACGCGGTTTCGCTTTTTGGTATGGCAACAGTTCGAGGATTTGCACTCTCAAGTGCTATCAAACAAAATATTAAAATTAATTTTGCACCTTACAATCTTAGCAACAATGCCTTTTTAGATATCAGTACCTATCAAAGCAGCTTTATGTTCAAATGGTACTCAAAAGTTAATAAATCTATGCTAGAAATTTTACAACCTGCATCATTTATGATGGAAGTGGGCAAAATCATCATTGCTAATGAGCTCATTGAACAAGGCAAAGACAGTGCTTTTAAAGCAGCCTTAACAACGATCAAATCACCACAGCAACTCTCCGCTCTTGAGAAAGAAAGTATAGGCTTTGCAAATGAAGAAATTACAGCAAAAGTATTTGAACAGTGGAATTTAGAACCTGAATTGGTCGAATCTATCCACTTTTCCAATGAACCTTCTTTAGCACAAGATCACATAAAACCTTATGCTTATGCGCTTAGTGTTGTAAAAAATACAATCAATATTTTTGGTCAATTTGACGAAATATCGACGGCTCGTTCTCTAGAACTTTTAGAACAATACGGACTCGAAAAAGAGCCTTATCTTCAAACAATAGAGCAATTTAAACAGTGAGAAACTTTCTCCAAGCTCTTTGCTCGGGAGTGTCTGAAAAAGACATCTCCCCTCTTTTTTCTCCGCATCTTAAAGAACTACTCAAACTCAAAGCAGTTATTAAAATAGGACAACTCTATCTTTATGAGGAGAATTATACCGCTGGTAAAATTGATGTTGCTTTTAGTGGTACAGGTTTTTTAGAATCTTTTGATACTGATGCTAAAAAAGATATTTTAATAGAAGCCTCCAACCTTAATGGTGCTATGCGTGGTGATCTGGTCGTTGTCAAAAAGTTACATGCCAAACGAGGGAGCAGAGCCAAAGCGGTTGTACTCTATATCGCTCAACGTGCTTTCGCAAAAAGCATCGTTTATACGAAAATGCAAAAAGGTAAGGTTGTCGGTGCTAATATTAAAAATGAAGCAACTATGGAGATCGCAGCCAGCCAAAAATCGCTCAAAGAGCTTCCCCTTGGAACAGTTTTAAAGATAGACAATACCACCAATACACTTGAAGAAGTTTTGGGTGTTTTAAGTGATCCCATGGTGGATGAAAAAATATCGTTAGCACTTTTTGATAAACACGAATTCTTTTCAAAAGAAGCAGGAACGGAAGCAAGAAGTCATGGAGATAGTGTTGATAAATCTTATTATCCCGATCGCGTAGACTTAACCCATTTACCATTTTGCACCATTGACCCTGTTGATGCTAAAGATTTTGATGATGCTATCTATTTTGATATACAAAACCATATTCTTTATGTTGCAATAGCCGATGTGAGTGATTATGTCTTCGATATGGGGCCTATTGATAAAGAAGCTAGGGAAAGAGGTTTTTCAATCTATTTTCCACACAAATCTATTCCAATGCTTCCACGTGCACTTAGTGAAAACATCTGTTCCCTTAAACCCGATGAAGATAGACTTGCATTCACTTTTAAAATTACACTAGACCCACTAAGCTATAAACCACTTAAAGAAGAACTTCTACAAAGTGTCATTCATTCGCATAAACGTTATACCTATGAACAAATTGATCTCTTTTTAGAAGGTAATACAAGCAGTGCTAATGCTGTTGATAAAACCATTTTAGCCTACCTTTTACCACTCCACGCCATGATGTTAAAAGTAAGAGCTTTGAGGCTGGAGCACTCTTTTGAATTTCGTTCATCTGAGGTGCGTATGCGTGTTGATGATGAGCAAAATCTTATTGCCACTACGATTGAGAAAGAGACACCTTCGCATGGTTTAATTGAAGATTGTATGCTTTTAGCCAATAAAGCTGCGGCAAAACGACTTAATTATGGTGTTTTTAGAACGCATGATAGTCCTTCATTTGAACGCATGGAAGCATTGCTAAATGATTTAGCATTGATTGGTATTCGTGCAAAACTAAACTCAGATATTCCAATGCTCATTCAAAACCTACAAAAACAAGCTGATAGCCTAGATATAAGAGAAGAAGTGGATAAGCTCATTATTAAAAGTCAAAAAAAAGCAGTCTATGAGCCAGAAAACAGAGGGCATTTTGGATTGGGCTTTGATTCGTACACACATTTTACCTCACCCATTAGGCGTTATAGCGATTTAACACTACATCGCATTTTAAAATTGCAGTTGCAAGATGAAAGTAAAAAACTGCAATTTTTACTCAAAGATATCGCAGCATTATGCGAAAAAATTAGCTTTTTAGAGCGAGAAAGTGACAAAGTTGCTTGGGATTATATGGACCGAAAATTTGCGCGTTGGGCCGCCTTACATGTAGGTGAAAACTTCAAAGCAATTGTTACGGAAACAGAAAAAAATCCTATTGCTAAACTGGATGATGAGCTTAAAGGTGCTCGTATTTTTCTCTTAGACAACGATGTTCCTCTGCTTCAAAAGGTTGAAATTAAAATTGTAGAAAGCAATATTGCAACGGCAAAAATCTACGCTAGAGTTACTAAGGTGCTCAATGTATAAACGTGAATATGAAGCACTCTTAAAGACTAAAAAGCCACCCAAAGCATCTTTGTTTTATGGGGCATGCTCTTTTCAAAACAATTTTTTATTGCACGAAACACTACGCGTTTTAGATGCACAAAAAGATGAAAAACTCTCACTCTATTTTGATGAGTACCATTTTACAACGGCTAAAAATTTTGTTTCACAATCTTCTTTATTTGGTGACAGAAACATTCTTATCGTCAAATCAGATAAAGTTATTCCCCTAAAAGAGCTTGAAAGTTTAGTGGAACTTTGTAGTAAAAATGAATCCAGCTATTTTTTTTACCAATATCTTGATGATGATTCTAAAATTAAAACGGCCTCTAAAGCTTTTGATAAAAAAGTCGATGCAACTTTTGTACGTCTTTTTAAAGCAGACTACAATGACGCTATTTCAATGCTCATGGAAGAAGCAAACAAACATGCACTCTCTATAAGCCGTTATGCGATGCAACATCTTTATATGGTTCATATGGAAGACCTATCTTTGTGCGTCAATGAATTTGAAAAGCTAGCATTACTCGGTCGAGATATCCAAATCAATGATATTGACCTACATGTCTATGGATTAGGAACAGTAACATTAGATAGCTTTATTGCAAAATTACTTGATAAAAAAGATATTAAAGAAGATATCGAACGAATGAGTTTAAGTGATGGGCATGATGAAATCAAAATCATCAATGCAATTGAAAACTACATCACACAACTTTTTTTGTTTCATGCACATATCAAGCTCAATGGTAGCTTTGATGCGAAAGCAGTATTAGGGTACCCTCTTCCGCCCCAACTGGCAAATCAACGCTCTTCCCAATCTATTAAATTAGACCTTATGATGTATAAAGCACTTTTAAATCTTCTTTTAGATGCGGAATTTCGCCTTAAAAAATCATCTAATCTTGAAAAAAGTGCCTTTCTCCTCTCAAGCTTAATAAAATTTCAAAGTTATTTATAGTATAATCCCAAGCTTAATCAAAAATCCTTACTCAAGTCCTAAACGATTTGGGTGAAATCCATAAGGAGAAAATATGCGACATTATGAGTTGCTTGTTGTAGCAAAACCTACACTAACTGTAGAAGAGCTACAAGCAAAATTAAATTTTCTAAAAGAGATTTTAGAAAAAAATGGTGCAGTTATTGCTGCAAAACAAGAGATGGGTACACGCAAACTTGCGTACCAAATAGACAAGTTTGAACGTGGAAATTATACTGTGTTCTACTTCACTGCCCCTACAGCTGCCATCGCAGAAGTAGAGCGACTTATCAGAATTACTGAAGAGTTTATTCGCTTTATGACTGTAAAATTTGAAAATCAAAAAGAACTTAGATTCTGGAATAAGCAAGTTGAAAAGCTAACTAAAAAAAGCGAACCAACACCTGCTCCTGTAGTAGAATCAAAAGAAGTATCTGAAGACGAAATCGTTACAACTGAAGCTTAATTAAGGAGCCATGATGTTCAACAGAGTAGTATTGCTGGGTAATTTGACTCGTGATTGTGAACTTCGTTACTTGCCAAGTGGTGGAGCTGTTTGCACAACTGGTATTGCGACTAACCGAAAATTTAAAAAACAAGATGGGAGTGCTGGCGAAGAAGTTTGCTTCATTGATATCACGTTTTTTGGCCGCACTGCAGAGATAGCTAATCAATATCTTGGACGCGGTAAAAAAGTATTGGTAGAAGGTCGATTAAAACTAGATCAGTGGACGGACCAAACCGGTGCAAAACGTAGTAAACACTCTATCACTGTAGAAACATTACAGATGATTGATGCACGAGGACAAGGTGATGACCATACAGGTGGATACGATGCCCCAATGGTGGCAAATACATCAGGTACAAAATCATCATACCAGAAACCATCTACTCCTGAATTTAGTGGTCATGACATTCCGGACATCGATATTAACGATGACGAAATACCGTTTTAGTAAATAATAAGGATTAAAAAAATGGCAGAGAAAAGAAAATTTGCACGTAAATACTGCAAATACTGTGAAGCAAAAGTAGAATACATTGACTATAAAGACGCAAAAATTTTAAGACACTCACTTTCTGAGCGTTATAAAATCATGCCTCGTCGTTTAACAGGCAACTGCAAAAGACATCAAGAGATGGTCGAACTTGCGATCAAACGCGCACGTGCGACAGCAGTTATCCCTTATATCATCGACACACGCAAAGTAGTTGCTGTACCTTTCGAGCAGTTACAACAATAGCCTTTCATCATAACGCTGATGAGTTTTTACCCATCAGCGTTATTTCTTCTTATTTTTCTAATGCCAAATTGAGAACTTCTTCGATGCGAGCAACAGGCAAAATTTTCATCTTTTCTTTCACTTCCTCAGGTATTTCATCCAAATCTTTTTCATAGTTCTTTAGAGGCACTAAGGCGGTCTTGATTTTCGCTTTATACGCTGCTATCAGTTTTTCTTTAAGTCCGCCAATCGGCAATACTTTACCGCTTAACGTCAATTCACCCGTCATTGCAATATCGCTTTTAACTTTTCTATTGGATAAGATGGAAGCCATGGCCGTTGCCATTGTAATGCCTGCACTTGGACCATCTTTAGGTGTTGCTCCTTCTGGAACATGTACGTGTAGATCATAACGTCTGTAGACATCACTCGGCTCAATTTTTTTAGCATTTTCTTCTTTTTCTGTTGGTATTGTTGGGATAATACTGAGAGGAACGTCTATTTTTCCTTCATCAATCAATACCTTGACAACGCTTAAAGCAATTTTAGCGGACTCTTTCATGACATCACCCAAAGAGCCTGTTAACTGTACTGCTCCTTTGCCTTGAATGCGAATTGCTTCGATTTTAAGAACATCACCTCCAACACTTGTCCATGCCAAACCATTGACAATACCCACTAAGCTCTCTTTATCAACTTCATCGATTTCAAACACACTTTTAGGCAAATACTCTTTAAGATTAGTTTGTGTAATGCTCACTTTTTGTAATGTGGTATCTAATAAAAGTTGTTTAGCTACTTTACGCAAGATATCAGCAATTCTACGTCGTAAATTTCGAACGCCTGATTCTCGTGTATAATTAGAGATAATAAGCTGCAAAGTCGATTTTGAAATATTGATTTCGCTATTTTTCTACCCATGTTTTTTGAGTTCTTGAGGAATTAAATATTTTTTAGCAATCTCATATTTTTCTTGTGGCGTATACGAATTGATAAAAATAAACTCCATTCTATCTCGCAATGGCGCAGGAATAGAGCCGATTTCATTCGCAGTTGCAATAAAAATAATCTTACTCAAGTCAATATTAAAATTCAGGTAATAATCTCTAAATTTGTTATTTTGCTCAGGATCAAGTACTTCGAGTAAAACAGCTGTCGGATCGCCCCTAAAACTTTTTGCAACCTTATCAATCTCATCTAAAACAACAACGGGATTCATCTCACCTGCTTCGATAATACCTTGTACAATACGCCCTGGCATTGCTCCAATGTAAGTTCGTCTATGTCCTCTTAACTCATTAACATCTTCCAACCCACCCAACGCTATTCGAATCAGTTTTCGCTTTAATGCTTTGGAGATTGAATTAGCCAGTGAAGTTTTACCCACACCCGGAGGGCCCGCAAAACATAAAATCGCACCACTGCCTGTTTTTTCTGCAATACCTCGTTTTGCCATCAATTCACGTACTGCAAAAAACTCTTCAATTCTATCTTTAGGTTTTTCAAGTGAATAGTGATCTTGATCTAAATGCGAACGCACTTCTAAGACATCTAATGCTTTTTTAGACATTTTACCAAATGGAATCTCAATCACCCAGTCTAAGTAACTCTGAATTAAATTTGCATCGGCTGAATCAGGATGCATGCGAGAGAGTTTATCAATCTGCTTTTTAATCTCCTTATAGGCATCTTCGTCCATGTAATCTTTTTTTGCATCTAGCTTTTTACGGTACTCTTCGATCTCTTCCTCTCGTTGGTTGTCACTTCCTAACTCTTTTTGAATCTGCTTTAATTGCTCTTTCAAAAAATACTCTTTATTCACTTTTTCAATTTGTGAATGCACTCTAGTTTTAATCTCTTTTTTAAGTTTATTCGACTCAATTTCCTCAATTACATAATCAATTAATTGCAACAAGCGTATCTCGTCATCTTCTTCTACAAAAAGTTTATACGCTTGCTCTTTTTTGAGTTTCATACTACTTGCAACCAAATCAGCAATGCGGTGAATATCACTATTATCTTCAATCGTTTTAAGTAAATCAGGAGGAAATGGCCCGCCTAAACTTCCAAGTGTTGTTACCTTTTCACGCAAAACTGCTAAAATAGCATCCAATTTAACTGAAGCCGAACGCTGAGGATGGATAACATCAATGACAGCTCTTAGCGGGGCGATGCCTTTTTCTTTAAGAATGCGCCCTTTTTGCATTCCTTGAAAAAGAATCTTTACGCGCCCATCAGGTAAATCAACCTTACGCATAATGGAGCCAATGACTCCTGCATCATAAATAGCTTGAAAATCTCTTCCTTTTTCAATCCCAGACTTTGCAGTACAAACCATGACTAAAGAATTATGCTCTAATGCACTATTTGCTGCAAGGATATTTTCTTCATCCGATAAAAAAAGTGGCGAAATCATAAAAGGATATAAAAAAAGGTTATCTTCCACAATGATTGGGATTTCTGTTGGGAAAGCACTATAATCACTTAATTTCATAAGTTTATCTCCATATTGTATTTAGTTTTATAGGTGTTGACATGTAAGTGTGTAGAGCATCTCGCTCTACACAGAAAGTATTATAGGCAAAAGAAGTAAATAAAGTATTATTTTTCAAACCACGCACGGTACCATGGTATATAAGGATCGACAATTTTTGCTTCACGAAGTGGTGATTTATTTAACTTCTCATCATAATGTTTTGCGGCATCTGGCTTATCAATTCTTTCATAAAGACCTTTAATATTCTCTTCTAAAAAGTATTGCCCTAGTTCTAGTCGTACTAACATTGTTTCAGCAAGTGGACGAAATTTTGAATGGGGATATCGAGCAATAAAATCTTTGGTTTGAACAATAGTATCAAGTAAAAGTTGTTGATTTCTATTAGGATTTGGGAATGCTTCATAGTTAGCTTTGAGCTTCATGTAGCGTACATGATCCGCGTTTTCTTTTGTACCATAGCGTTTGAGATACTCATCTAAATAAAAATTTGCTAAGATATATTCTTCATCTTGCATATGCGCATTAGCGAGTAAAATCATCGCTTCTGCAAGTAAAGGTGACTCTACGTGCTCACTTGCAAGAGAGGTATAAAACGAATCTGCTTTTTCTAAATCTTGACTTTTAATCTCTTTAGCTATCTGATCATACCAATAAGTTGCAGGCATATTAAATACCTCTTTACTTTTAGGTGCGCATCCACTGATAAAAGCTATCAATACCGCTACTGTTACAACATGTGTTACTTTCATTCGCTTCATCCTTTTGATTAAAAAGATTATTGTATCTTCTTTTTTGTTATCTTAAAATAAAAATCCATTTTTTTCAATTTTTGTCGATTTGTTTTACCTAGTAATGTTTTATTTAACTGATAAAATGGTACAATAAAAGTAATATTCACCCGACTTAAAGGAATACTATGGTTTTCACGGTAAAAGCACCCATCCCAGGATTTGAAATCATCAAAGAAGTTGAAGTTGAAAAAATTGATGATTTTTTTGTAAGAATTATCTCAAAATCTGACACAACAACGTTTACAACCATCAACCCTTTTATGATTCGTAATTATGCATTTGATATCCCCGAATATTTCAAATCACTTCTTAGTATTGATGAGAAAACAAATATCTTAATTCTCAATATTATGATTATCGCAACTCCAATAGAAAGTTCAACCATCAACTTTATCGCACCGTTGATTTTCAATACTGACAACGGAACCGTTGCACAAGTCCTTCTGGACGCTGGAAAATATCCTGACTTTAGTTTAATGGAAAGTATTTCAAATTATTTGAATAAAGAGAATACAGATTAAAAAAATAGACTGCATAATCACTATAAGTGTTTATTGCTTTGAGATGTCAAGATTTTATAGAGGTGTCGTTATGAAAAAAAATAATTTATGTATTTCATCTTTTTCTTTATTTTTTACACTAACCATCATACTCTTTACTCCAACATTGAGTTGGAGCAAAGGACATAGTCTAAACCATCAAAACCCTTTTATATCTGCACTTCCTAGTGGACATTCTTTAAGTATATATGGAGATTTTATAGCTACAGGTAACTCTATTGTGTGTCAAAAGACTGGAAGTAATTCATGTAATAATAACTATACAGGCTATCTTTATGATACTAATCTTATATATAAAAATGCTGTATCAACAGCTATCATTCCTTTAAATTCTTCAACAGCAACCTTGACTCTACCATCAGGAATTACTGGTACTGATATCTTATGGGCTGGTTTGTATTGGCAAGGACACATAGCAGGAACAAATGCCAACAATTATAGTTCGGACACCAATATACAAAATCGCAATAAAATCAATACTATTTGGCCAGATGGCTCAACTTCTTCAATCACTGCAGATACTGTTTGGTACCATGATTTTTGGGGAAATAATACAGGCAATGCTGGAGGATATCGTTCCTTTTACCAAGGCTACAAAAATGTTACCACGTTATTAAAAAACCATCTTATTTCAGGCATAACACAACCTATTACTGTTGGCAATATAAAAGCTAATAATGGATCTGATTGGTATTCTTATTTTTATTTGGGACCTGGAGCTGAAGTTGATGGATTAAAATTGGGATTTTGGGGAAACTGGTCGCTTGTTATAGTTTATAATTACCCTGCAAACGCTATACCAGCTAATGTAAAATTTAAGAATATCCAAGTGGCTCATGGATTTGATGCTATGGTTCCTTTAGACATTAATGGATACAAAACATTCAATATTATATTACCGTTAAGTGGTTTTTTAACGCCTACCAGTGGTGCCATTAACTCTAAAATGCTTTTTTATGCCTCTGGCGGCGAAAAAAATATTGCAAGAGATGCATTTTATATTCAAAATGCCAATAATAATTATACTTATACAGCTGTTTCTAATGCACTAAATCCATCAAACAATCCCTTTAATGGCACCGTATCAGATAATGGTGTTGCCCTAAATAGTACTATTAGTTATTATCCTGGGTTAGACTTAGATACCTATAATATCTCTCAATATATGAAAAATCAACAAACAAATACATCACTTAAATTAGAAGCCACTTTTACAAATAATAATAGTGACCAGTCGATGCCAGGTATTATTGCTTTCTCAACCGATATTTACCAACCTTTTATTACGATTCAAAAAACAACAACTTCATCAGGTGTATTAACACCAAATTTACCTATTAGCTATACTGCTAATATCCAAAATACTGGAAATGAAAATGCTGAAAATATCATAGTATCCGATAACTTCAATGATAATAATTTATCTACAATAGATGGAACTATCACCAATCCTCTAATAACCCTTGCTGATTTACTGGACCATAATACAACCAAAATTTATAACTCAATTGCGTGTGTTTATGGGTCTAGTAATACGGATTGTAAAAATAACTGTAGTGTTACGGCATCACCACTAAAAGTTTCTTGCACTATTCCTAGATTAGATATCAATGAAACTGCAATCATACAATTTCAAACAACAATGGCAACAAACCCTGATACGCAAAATCAAACTGTAAATGTTGAAAATAAGATGGAAGCAACGTATAGCAATGCCTTAACCCATATCGTAATTACAGAACCTGCTACTTCAAATACTTCCGCTGCAGGTACATACACTTCTGCAATATTAGATGGTCTATTTAATGCATGGGAAACAAGCCAATCTTCTTCAAATCCTAAACTGTATACAAAAACTGCAGGAAATCCTATCAGCTTTGATGTAGGAAAAATAGATGGAGCACCTTTTACAGGAAGCGTTTGCGCAAGCATCGTAGCATCCTCTGGATCGCTCATCGCGGCATATCAATGTTTAAACTATAATGCGCTTACAAGTCAAACTTTTACATGGAACACTATTAATACAGCCTATCAAGATGTTTTTGTTAATATTAAAATATCGTCACTACAAAATCAAACTGACCCCACTACGGGAATATGGTCCGATTCAAATTCAACCGATCACTTTTCCATTCGTCCAGACCATTTTACATTTGATACAACAGGTTTACCTGCAAAGCTTAAAGCAGGCGAAGAGTATAACTTCTTAGTGAATGCTTTTCCATTAACAGGCACTACCCCTGTTGATGGATACAATCAATCTAAAGCAAATCTAACACTCGCTGTCGATAAGCGTAGGGCAACGCCCAATAATGAAACCATAGATAATACCTTGTCTGGTGACCTCAACTTTTCACCTGCAAATTTCAGTTTTACAGATGGAATATCACCGAATACAGGTATCACTTATAGCGATGTAGGCTTTGTGAGTATTAAACTTTCCGATACATCATGGACCGCGATTGATAGCAGTGATGATGGTGCTAATCCAATTGCCAATAGAACAATACAAGGTGAAGCTAACGTTACGTTCGTTCCTTTTGATTTTAACCTGTCCAATGTCTCTATTCACAATAATGCAAATTCAAATTTTACATACCTTTCAGACAATACAGATATGTCCGCTAAAGTTGCACTGACGATAACAGCACGAAACAAACAAGGTGGAACAACTCAAAACTATAGCAATGGATTATTTGAAAATAATATATCTATCACCCCATCCATTGCGCATACAGCCATGACTACTCGTTACGGTGCTGCACTAAATAACCAAGACATAAATTTCACCAATGGTGTTTAAGTCGCAGGTTGTAACGATACTC
>JAQUVE010000209.1 GCA_028693565.1 Sulfurospirillaceae bacterium
CATAAAAAAGCTCCGTATAATCGTGTTTTTGTCGACCTAATTATACTTAAAAGTGCCTATTTATGGGCTTTGTTAGATTGATTTTAGTTGGTGTTTTTACTGGAATCTATGTGCGAAAGTTGAGTAGATTAAATATTTCATTAAATATTGGCCTAAAATGCTAGTTGGCATAGCTAAAAGGAAACAAGGAAACTATGCTATTCTTTTAATGGAAAATTTGAATGTATAATTTGCCTTATATCTTAAATATCTAAACTCGTCGTTCGTACCATTTTTATCTTCTTTGAACCGAACAAGAATGCACAAGCTTTTTAGTGCACCACCAATTTTATAAGAGCCAAACAACACTGCAAGAAAGTTCTTTACGATACCAACTATCCGCTGTTGTAAGATCAATGTTACTACAACCTCCTTTTCTTTATGGATGGTAACATTGCATTCTTTCACGAACCTTGCATATAAAACTTAATAAAATTGTATCAAAGTAGCTAAAAATTCTTTGCTATATAAGGATTTTTATATGAAATTTGGCTAAAATTTAACGTATAAAATAGACGGTTACGAAAATAAAGCTATAAAAGCGTTACTTAGTAGCTAACTTGAACTATAAAAGAGTCAAACGATATGATTGAGCGAAATGAAATACTGCCCGACACGCACTTAATGGACTCTCGTCCTATATTACGACGACGTCTGGCAATCATCATTTTTGGGCTACTTGTGTTTGTTAGTTATACTGCTTTGATATCTTTTAATCTTATCCAAGCTAAAGAGCGAGAATTAGAAACAAGTCGTGTGCAACAAGCAAGCCTATCAAAAATTCTTGTTAGTCATGCCGAAGCTACTTTAAAAAAAATTGATACAGCATTGCTATCGATTCAGTTACAACTCTCTGGTAAACCCGTATCACTGCGACCTGATCCCACACAAATGAATGCTATATTAGCTTCGCATCTTGCTTTGATTGGTGAATCCCAAAGCTTACGAATAGCGGATGCTCATGGACGATTTATTTATGATGCTAGTGGTATTTTATATTCTGCAACAATTGCTGATCGTGACTATTTTTTACAAAACCAAGCCAATCCTCATGGCGGATTGGTCATATCAAAGCCTTTGTTTGCCCGTATTACTCACAATTGGGTTGTTACACTCAGTCGTCCGATAACCGATGAAAATGGAAAGTTTGCTGGGCTGATTCAAGCGGCTGTTCGTGCTGAATATTTTCAAAATATTTATACCTCCCTTGACCTTGGCTCAACGCGTAGTATTACTTTATTTGATGAGAAGTTACGCATGTTGGCACGTTTTCCAATGAAAGATGAGCAATTAGGAAAGCCCATTGTTAGTCCATTTTTACAAGATTTTATAAAAAATGCCGACATAGAAAAAGTATATACAAGTAAATCCGCAGTCGATGGAATTGAGCGGTATTATATGACTCGAAAAGTAGGGGAGTATCCTCTTTATATTGTCGTAGGACATACCACTGAAGACCAACTCTCTCGATGGTATC
This sequence comes from Sulfurospirillaceae bacterium, assembly GCA_028693565.1. Lineage (GTDB taxonomy): Bacteria > Campylobacterota > Campylobacteria > Campylobacterales > Sulfurospirillaceae > Sulfurospirillum. The sequence goes on from JAQUVE010000209.1 coordinate 1,517, forward strand.
AACAACTTTATTGGAGCGTTGCTGGTATATTGGTACTAGGTGGAGTACTACTAGGCTTAATCATCGTTTGGCTCAACAGTTATGACTCAGCACTGACGCTTGCAAAACATATGACCTCAGCCTATAAAAAAACAGTTCAACGTATCCAACATCTTGCGGAACACGACTCCTTAACCAATTTACCAAATCTCACTTTTTTAGAACAACATATGACATCCATCATCGCAGAAACGGTTGGCCGTCGAGCGGAACTTGTTCTGATGTTTATAGATTTGGATCACTTTAAAGATATCAATGATACACTAGGTCATGCGGTAGGAGATAAACTTTTAATTCAAGTGGCGGAACGCCTACAAAAAAATCTTCATGAACAAGACACACTTAGTCGACAAGGTGGCGATGAATTTGCTATTTTGTTAAAAGGGTATTCAAGCCTTACAAATGTGGCGGAAACAGCAAAATACTTAATCGAAGTCATTGAACAACCTTTTTTGGTAGGCAACCACAAATTTATGATTTCTGCGAGTATTGGCATTAGCGTTTATCCCCAAGATGGTGCCGACATCATGACACTACTCAAAAATGCAGATACTGCTATGTACCATGCAAAAGAAGATGGTGGGGGAAAATTCCATTTCTTTAGTGAAGAGATGAATACGAAGGTTCATAATCGTGTTGCCATGATTACCAATCTAAGACAAGCACTAGACCGTGATGAATTTGTACTCTATTATCAGCCGCAAGTAGATGGAGAAAGTGGCCGTATAATCGGTGTTGAAGCATTGATTCGTTGGCACCATCCAGAGCAAGGAATCATTCCACCTTTACAATTTATCCCTGCTGCAGAAGAGAGTGGTTTGATTAATGTTATTGGAAACTGGGTACTCAAAGAGGCTTGTTCACAATTAAAGCAGTGGATGGACTTAGGTCTACCAGAAATCACAATGGCAGTCAATATCTCAGCAGTTCAATTACGTCAATCTGATTTTATGAGCAAAGTCCTTGAGGCAATGAGTCAGTCTGGATTACCAGCACAGTGTTTAGAACTCGAAATCACAGAAAGTGCGCTTATCCGAGATACACAACGTATCGTCAATATGCTAGAAGAGCTAAGGGATAATGGCATACGGCTCTCGGTCGACGATTTTGGAACGGGCTACTCAAGTTTTGGCTATCTCAAACACCTACCTTTTGATAAGATTAAGATAGACCAATCTTTTGTTCGTGAGCTTCCAGAAAGTACAAATGATGCCTCAATCATTCAAGCGATTATTGGTGTTGCCAATAGTTTAAAAATGGAGTTAATCGCTGAAGGAGTTGAAACAGAGGAGCAACGTCAATTTTTGTTAAATCAAAAATGTCAACAAATGCAAGGGTATTACTTTGGCAAACCTGT
>JAQUVE010000210.1 GCA_028693565.1 Sulfurospirillaceae bacterium
ATCCGTGTGGGAAGGATCAACTTTATATACACCAGCAAACAGCGAACCAGCACCGAGAACTAACGCGACAGCAAGAGATTTTATTTTTTTCATTTTTACATCCTTTATATTGTTTGATACATTATAGTATGAAATATAGATGTTAATGAGTTAACTTTGTCAATTAATGACAAAGTTTAAGAAGTGTTACAAAAAACTATACGTTGTAATAGGTTGCATTTGGATGATAAACCACAAGAGCAGATGTTGATTGCTCTGGATGAATCTGAAATGTCTCGCTTAGCTCAATTCCAAACTCTTCTGGCTTTAAGAGATTAAATAGAGGACGGTTAAGCTCCAAATCTGGACACGCAGCATAACCAAATGAATATCTTGAGCCTTGATATCTATTCATCTGCACATCGCTAAGTTTACTTCCCTCACCCTCAGAGATATTTAAATCAAGTCTTATCTGTTTATGCGCTATCTCTGCTAAAGCTTCAGCTAGCTCAACTCCAAGACCATGAAATTGATAGTACTCTGTATATTCGCCTCTAGCATATATCTCTCTCTCAGCCTCGCTTAGCTTTGCTCCAGCACTTACACATGTAAAGGCAACTACATCATCTCTATCACTATGAAAGAAGTCGCTAAGGGCTCTGTGAGGTTGCTTTGATTGACGAGGGAAAGTAAACTTCTCTATAGCTTTGCCTCTTGCATCCTCAAGACTTTCACGGTTTATCTCACTTTGAGAGTTATAGCCTCTGCTCTCATCAAAAATAAGTAAAGAGTCATCATCACTTCTACATGGCCAGTATCCATAGAGGATAGTAGGCTCAAAGAGTTTTTCTTCAATGAAGCGTTTTTTCAACTTCTCATAAGCTGGCCAAACTACATCATTTAACTGTTTTTCATAAGCTTCTTCAGTGAGCCCTTTTGAACTATATCCCCAACGTGATTTAAAAAGTAGTTTGTGGTTTATCCACTCAAATGCCATCTCTATTTGCTGCTCATTAAGGTTAAGAACGCGTCTTCCCCAAAATGGAGGGGTTGGAACATTCACATCACGAGAAGGCATTTTTAGTTCGTTAAATGGAGGAATGATGATTTCCTCTTTTATCTTTATAATTTTTTCTTGATCATCCTTTGGATGAAGATTTGTATCAAAATTTCCAGCTTCGATACGGGTCATAGCAGTTACACCATCAAAAGCGTCTTTACAATAAAAGATTGGCCCATCGTAAAACGGACGACAAAAATCATCTACAAAGCTACGAGTAAGTGCTGCTCCACCTATCAACACCGGTATAGAGACTCCAGCTTCTTTTAAGAGTTTGAAGTTTTCTTGCATTACCTGCGTTGATTTTACAAGTAAACCACTAAAGCCAATAGCTGATATATTTCCATCTTTCATAGCCTCTATAAACTTATCAATTTCTACTTTTATGCCTAGGTTTACTACTTTATAACCGTTGTTTGAGAGTATGATATCTACAAGGTTTTTACCAACATCATGAACATCACCTTTTACCGTTCCAAGAACCAAAGTTGTATCTACATTTTTTTCTACTTTTGGAAGATATGGATTTAGGTAATCAACTGTTTTTTTCATAGTTTCAGCACTTTGAAGTACAAATGGCAACTGCATTTGACCTGAACCAAAAAGCTCACCAACAACTTTCATGGCATCAATGAGAATCTCATTTACAATCTTTTCAGGAGCTATTTTGTGACGAGCCTCTTCAACTAAAGGTATCATCCTATCTTTGTCGCCGTCCATAAGAAGTTTTGCAATCTTTTGTTCATCACTCATCGCTAAATAAGCTTCATCAACTGCATCGTTATTAACTACTTCTTTAGTGCTAAAATGCTCAATAAATTTAAAAAGAGCTTCGCCATTTGGCAAGCGATTGAAGATAAGGTCATCACAAATATCTTGATCAGCTTGAGAAATTTTGTTTAGAGGTATGATGTGTTGTACATTTATGATAACTGCTGTCAGACCAGCTTGAATACAGTGATGTAAAAACATAGAGTTTAAGTATGGGCGGGCATCTTTATCAAGACCAAAAGATATGTTTGAAAGACCAAGTATTGCTCCTACTTCAGGGTGCTTAACTCGTAGTTGTCTTATGGCTTCTATGGTGTTTATACCTGCATCAAAGTACTCTGAACCGCCAGATGCAAGGGTAAACGTGAGTACATCAAAAACAAGGTCTTCTTTTTTAATTCCATGACGATTAGTAGCTAAATCTATGATTCTATCTGCAACTTTTATTTTGTCTTCTATGGTTTTTGCCATCCCAACTTCATCGATTGTAAGACAAACAAGACTAGCGCCATATTTTTTAGCAAGTGCACAAACTTCATCAAATTTTGGCTCGCCATCTTCAAGGTTTACAGAGTTTAAAATAGGTTTTCCACCAATATTTTTCAGAGCAGTCTCAAGTCCAGTAGTTTGAGTAGAGTCAGGCATAAGAGGAAGAGCTATTTTTTGAGCATACATCTTCATAACCGAGTCCATATCCTTAGTCTCACCACGACCAGCAAAGCCAACATTTACATCTAAAACATGAGCTCCAGCACGAACTTGCTGCTGAGCAACGCTGAGAGTTCCTTCGTAATCTTCCGCAAGTAAAAGGTCTTTAAATGCTTTTGAGCCTGTCGCATTAGAGCGCTCGCCAACTAAAAGTGGGGCAGGTTCTTGCATAAGAGGAACTGTACTAAAAAGTGAAGCTATAGAGTTTTTGTGAGAACCAGATGCAGATTTAGGAGTTATGGTTGTGACTCTGTCCCTTAGTGCGCGAATATGCTCAGGTGTAGTTCCACAACATCCACCTAAGAAGCTTACACCATCGTACTGCAAAAACTTTTCTTGTTGATTTACAAATTCATCAGGTCCC
>JAQUVE010000211.1 GCA_028693565.1 Sulfurospirillaceae bacterium
TGGATTACTAATATACCAATCACTATCTATTTTTGAATAATTATCCTTGTCTATATCTGTTATTGACACAGACTTACTCGAAATTTTTCTTGACAGGTTTTGATCAGCAACATAGTTGCCATAGACAATATCCTCATAAATCAAATTTGATATTGATTCATCAAGAGGGATACAGGGAACAACATCCATATGGAAGTTTAGTGAGTCTTGATATTTAAGTCTCCAGCATCTTCTTTTTTCATCTTTTTGTGATTTGATTCCTCTAGCTGTTCTGTAAGATTCAAGTTCTTTACCAACAAGCTCTTTTAAGTCTTTTTGAGTGTGTGTACTTTTTGAAATACCATATCTAATGTTACACGCCAAATCTAAATCATACTCTTCATTATTATTAAGAGGTTTTATAGCTGTTCCAAGTCTAAATGAACCTTGAGGAAATACATGTACATTGTTATCTTTAAATATGGATTCTTCTCTACCAAACCATTCACCAAGGTCTTCATATCTCTCTTTTGCTTTTTTATAAGCAGAGTCTGGTAGCTCCAATAACTCTAAAATATTTTCTAATATGAGTGTCTCTTGTTGTTTTGTCATTTAGTCTCTCCAATAGTTATAGCTTCAATAAATTTATTAGCTTTATAATTCTGATCATAAATAATCCACTGCATATCTGATTTTGGCATTCGTACTCTTCCTAATTCAATTGCACATGATATTGGCATTGCAGGGAAAATTTTTAGTGGCTTTTTTGGATGTTTCTCATTTATTTTTACCATGAGCTTTCTAATCTCTTTACGAAATAATGATAGCTGTGACTTTGATCTCATAAAATCATTATGTAAAAAGTTATCAGGAACTGTAACTTCCCATATATTGACACCCTTACCTGTAACTTCATAAATCCTATCCCTTGAAACTTTTCCACTTAGTGAGAATATAAGAACAGGTTCATGATGATACTCTTCATCATTTGTTAAAATGAATTCAAAATCTTTAGGCTCTTCTTGCCATCGCCAAGTTTGTGGTTCTCTAATTGGCTGATACGTATCTACTGATATTTTATCCGTAAACAAACTACCAAGTTTTATCAATAAAGGCATTGGAGCCATAGCAAATATTGAAAAATCTCCAGGATCTTTTTCATCAATCTTAGGCTCAATATATTTAGTAAATATAGCTTCTAAATGTTTTAATTCTGTATTCCAAAAATCTTTATCATGATCTTTTAATTCAGAATTCATTGATAAAAGAATAGGGTTTTCATGTGCAGGATATTTATCTGGGAACATTGCAACAATTGCTTCATTTTTTTGTATGAGTGATTTTTGTTCTCCAATATTAGCCCCGTAAAATACTACTAAAGATTTTTTACTTATATCAATCCCTGTAGTAATATATACTTTTAGTTCGTGCTTTTGCTTCCAATTTTGTAGTAAACTTGCAGGATATTTATTTTCATTATAGTCAATTTTCACATGACATTCATGACACATCAGCATTAAATTATCTACTTCATTCAATTCCTTTTTATTTAAGACGAATGGACCCCATCCTCGTGGTCCATCTTTTGAAAATGAATATATGTGAGCTCTTTGTGAAATATTGACTTTTTCTTGAGTAACTGAAGATTTATATAATACTTTGTTACAACCATCAAATTGACATCGCCCTGCACTTCTTGCCCAAAGCTCTCTTTCAACCTCTTTTTTTATGTGCCTTGTAATATCTTTTACCAATGGTTAATCCTTTTAAATTACAAATTATACTATGCGCTTTATATTAGAATTATAACTAATGAAAAATGATGTTATAACTTATATTTCATTTTGCAATATTTTTTTCATCCTTACCTGACACAATATTTCTAAATAATCTTCTGTTAATTTAGTTTCATCATTAAATAATTTCCATGAAACAACATTGTCAACCATAGTATCTACTTGCAGAACGTATCCTTTAGCCTCTTGCTCTAAAATACGTGTGCTTAATCGATTATAACCCTCATATGGCTTAGATAAAATAGCTATTGTTCTATTATCTTTGGTGATTTTAAACCAAACAATTCCATCCTCTTGAGTGCATCTATGGATTTGAACATTATCCCCTGCCATTGGATAGGTTTTTTGAATACCCTCTTTGGCGGAATTGCTTTTTAGGGATAAATCACCTAATCCCATAGTGAATAAAATCTCATGAGGTTCATCTTATATTTCATTGACAAACTGCTTTTCTACAAACGATTGTTTGAAAGCTTTAATAGAGTGATCATTGGTGTGAATATGAAGATTATGCTTTGCACGAGTTATTGCAACATAGAGGAGTCTTCGATCGTAATCGTTTTGAATAAAGCCTTTTTTGATGGGAAGGTAAACGCTATCAAACTCTTTGCCTTTGGCTTTGTGCATGGTGGATACGATTACTTTAGCTTTGGAATATTCAAACTCTTCAAATGTTATTTCACTTAAATAATCCGTAAAATAGGTGTAGCAAGAACTCAAATCTTCGTTGTTAATGAGGTATTCATTTTGAAATCGACCAATGACTTGGAGTGCTAATTTATAGTTGGTGGAATGGTTATAATATTTTTTGAATAACTCTAAAACTGTATCCAGTGGCTTTTCTTTTAAAAGATTAACTACATACTGCAATTCATCCAACTGCCCCAAACTAAAGCCATCTTTACTGGTAATATACTTAGCATTCACACCCCGTGAAATTAGCATCGAATAGAGTGTTAAAACTTCGCTGTTGGTTTTACACAATATGGCTATATCTTCAGAGGGAGCATTCACTACGGCATCCACAACTGGTATGATGAGTGATGTAGCTCCTTGGTGTAAAGTGACACCAATGTACCCTTTTTCT
>JAQUVE010000212.1 GCA_028693565.1 Sulfurospirillaceae bacterium
TTTGATTCCCATGGCGCTTTGGTGTGAGTCCATACTGGTGAGTTCATTGCCAAATCCATGTCTTTTGAAAAAATTGCAAATGCATCGTATCCATGATACGGACCACTATAATCCCAAGAGTGCATTTGTCTAAATGGCAAGCCCATTTTTTGGAAGACATATTTCTCTTTTACACCGCTCGCTACTAAATCAGGTTTGAGTTTTTGAACAAATTTTTCCAATTCATACTCATTAACATCATCATAAATAAGTGTTGTGCCAACAAGTTCATCTTTAGTACGTTTATAATCATCACCGTGACCAAACTCGTAACCTGTTCCAATAATGACCATACCTAAATCTTCGTAAGCACCGATAACGTGACGAGGGCGAAGTCCACCAACATATAACATTACCGTTTTACCTTCTAGTTTTGGTCGATATTTTGCGATGACTTTATCGGTCATTGCAGTGTATTTTGCGATTACAGCTTCTGTTTTAGCTTGAATGCTCTCATCAAAACAAGCAGCAATCTTACGTAAACTCTCCGTCGTTTTACTTGGACCAAAGAAGTTATACTCAATCCAAGGCACACCAAACTCTTGTTCCATATGACGAACAACGTAGTTCATACTTCTATAGCAGTGAAGCAAATTTAACTTCGCTTTTGGTGCCATTGTTAACTCTTTATAGGTTGTATCACCACTCCATTGAGCGATAACACGAAGACCCATCTCTTCAAGTAAAATTCTTGAACTCCAAGCATCACCACCGATGTTATAGTCACCGATAATAGCAACATCATAAGGCGTAGACTCAAAATCTTTTTTATAAGAGTTATCAGGTAAAACCTCATCACGAATCATATCGTTAGCGATATGGTGACCCAAGCTTTGAGATACACCACGGAAACCTTCACAAGAAACCGCAACGGTAGGCTTACCAGACTCTTTTTTGTACCCTTTAGCTACCGCTTGAATATCATCACCAATCAAACCGATTGGACATTCACTTTGAATCGAAATACCATTATTAAGTGGGAAAAGCTCGTCAATTTCTGCTAACGCAGCTTTGAGTTTTTTGTCGCCACCAAAAACGATGTCTTTTTCATTATAATCAGTCGAAAAGTTCATCGTTACATAGGTATCAACACCCGTTGTACCAATATAGTAGTTTCTTCTTCCTGCTCGGCTATATTGTCCACAACCGATAGGACCGTGAGAGATATGAATCATATCTTTCACAGGTCCCCATACAACACCCTTACTTCCAGCATAAGCACAACCACGTTGACTCATAACTCCAGGAACCGTTTGTTTGTTGCTTTTAGTTGCGTCACAAGCACCTTTTACACCCTCAGGCGCATCAACGCCTAAGTGTTTCGCACGACTTTTTTTTGCCTTCTCAGGATAGGCTTCAAGAATTTCTTCAATAGCCGCTTGCTGCTGGCTCTGTAGTGTTTGTGTTGTCATTTTTTTTCCTTTATCTTTGAAGGCAAGCGCAATTAAGCGACTTTTACCCGGTAAAGAAGCATATCGTCAAGTTTTTTACAAACGTCCGCTGTTACGCCACCATCAACTGCTTTTGAAATTTCACTCATTTGATACTTGTTTGTATAGAAAATCATTTTGTATTCACCCTCAATGTCAGACTTTTTATAGTAGTCTGCAAGAGCAGTAAAAAGAAATGATCCTTTTTCAACTTTAAGGTCTTCTTGTTTGACACCATCACGATTTTCAGAGATAAGGATTGCGTAACTTACATCTGAAAGATCACCCACTTCTGCTGTGACTCTCTCTACGACTTGCTCATGACTAATTTTATTTCCCATTGTTGCTGGAAAGTGATATCCGCATATAAACATTGTGTGCTCCTTATGTATCTATAGTTAATTAAGCTGATGCTTTTTTGCCGATAGCGTCTGCTTCGACTTCTTCTTCTAAACCAAATTCCATCAATAACGCTTCAAGATCATCCATCTCAAGTGGTTTAGGAATAACTTTTAAGTCATTATCAATAATTTTGCGAGCCAACTCTTTGTACTCAAATGCTTGGTCTGTTTGATCCGCAAATTCAACAACTGTCATACGGCGAAGCTCTGCACGTTGAACGTGATTACTTCGAGGGACAAAGTGAATAAGTTGTGTTCCTATTTGTTCAGCCAAATGTTTTGCCAAGTCGTACTCACGATCTGTCATACGAGCGTTACAAATAAGACCTGCAAGACGTACACCACCTGTATTTGCGTATTTTAAAATACCTTTAGAGATGTTGTTTGCCGCATACATAGCCATCATTTCACCAGACATAACGATGTAGATCTCTTGTGCTTTACCTTCACGAATTGGCATCGCAAATCCACCACAAACAACGTCACCGAGAACGTCGTAAGAGACGAAATCTAAATCTTGGTCATAAGCACCCTCTTCTTCCAAAAAGTTAATCGCTGTAATAACACCACGACCTGCACAACCTACTCCTGGCTCTGGTCCACCAGACTCAGCACACATAATAAAGCCATCTGTAATGTCAGTATTCGCTGGATCAAACTCAGCAGCACCAGGTTTACATACATCATCAAGTTCCAAATCTTCAACAGTACCTGCTTCTGCAGCTAGTTGCATAATGGTACATTGCGCTTTTTCATGTAAAATCAAACGAGTTGAGTCCGCTTTAGGATCACATCCAACGATAAGTATTTTTTTACCAAAGTAATGCGCCATTGCCGCGAGTGTATTTTGTGAAGTGGTTGATTTTCCAATTCCACCTTTGCCGTAAAAAGCAATTTGTCTAAGTTCAGCCATCTTGTGCTCCTTTTGAGTTTTAATCTTCACAACACTAGTTTGCATATAGTGTTCCATAGAAAAA
>JAQUVE010000069.1:0-9821 GCA_028693565.1 Sulfurospirillaceae bacterium
TGTCCATACCCATAAAAAAGCTCCGTATAATCGTGTTTTAGTCGACTGAATTATACTTAAAAGTGCCTATTTATGGGCTTTTATATGTAGATTAGTTGTTGAAATCTATGTGCGAAAGTTGAGTTAAAAATTAAAAAACTATTTGGTACTGTACCACCAAATTTTGAGCTATTAGGAAATATTGATGTAAATATCCTGAAGGATTTTCTAACATATGTCTTTAAACTAATGAAGCATAAAACAATCAACCCTGATTATTTTGGATTTCTAAGGTTATTTATAGCGAATCAGGAAGGTTTTAATTATTGTATAGGATTTAATACAACACTGCTTCAAGCTAAAAACTATAATCTTGAAGTTATAGATAGTTCAAAATCAAATTTGTCACAAATACCGTTTGACGACAAACATAAGTTATTAGCTATCAAGAGTATAAAAGCGATTTTTGATAGTAAAAACTTTAACCAAAATGATTTCAATGAGCTTTACAATGTAGGTTGGAGCGATAAAGATATATTTGATTCCATTGAACATGCGGGATTTATGTTACGAAATGGTAGAATTTTAACTGCGTACTCAATAAAAAGCTAACAAAAATTTAGGTAGATAAAAGGGACAGGCTACTTTAATGAAAAATATTCATTCTGGCTCTATAGGAATGAAAAATAGACTAGGCTTATGTGATGCAACGGAAGATATTTTACTTGTAGGACAAAGCAATTCTGAATGACAGATCCAGCTCATGCAATGGCCATACAAAACACAGCACACTAATATTGACAAAAAATAGTAGTCGGAGCTAAACTTTTAAGAGAATTTTTTTTTATATACTTAGCGACTAAGCATATATACTGCTAGAGCTATTTATTGGCAAAGGATAGTCTTGCATCCAGTCGATTTGATACGATAAATATCCTTGAGTTGGTGCATTATCTGCTCTATAGGTTTTTGTATCGACACCAGAGTTATATTTGGAAAAAGCTTTATCGATAATTTGTGCAAGTTTTTCGACCAAGGCTTCACCCTTTAAGTTTTGTAATTCATTGGAGTTATATGCATCATTAATAGCTTCACTCGCTTTTGATGAATTGCTGCCAAAGTTAGAGCTCCCATCAGCCCAAAGTACCCCTATGATACTGTTTCCTACACTATAAATGGTATGTGCTTTTATTTGTGCTTGTTGTTCAAGCGCCTGTTGTCTTTGTGCTTCACTAGGCTCTTGAAGGATGTCTTCAATATCTTTGGCACATAAATCAAAAATTTTCTTTTGAGGCGTATCAAGCGCTATTAATGAGCTTACTGGAATTGATTGAATATGCATTTTGTCCTCTTTTTTGATTTGATTAATATACAGCAAGCAATAATAATTCCCAAAAAATAGCGGGACGTGAGCTAAAATTTTAACTTTTTACAACATTGCATACTACGTTACGTAAATAACGTTTTTAAGATAGTTCGCTGTTCATCTTTTTCGTAGTTAAATTTAAACTCTGCTTCTTTGAGATAATAGATAAAATTTTCTTTTTGAACTCCTTTAAAATGCCTCATGAAGTTTTCCAAAAAGCGCCAAAATTGGTGGATGATGGTGTTGAACGATTCAAAATGTGCCATTTTATGGTTGTGTAGATAGTGTGCATAATAATGCATATCGATGAGGTCCTTGGAGAGGTGTTTGAGATGGGAAAATTGGTCGGGGAGCAAAAGCGTATAGATTTTGTGCTCATAAGCCATCCCTAAAATGCCAATCGAATCAAAAAAATAGTCCAAATTTCCTTTTTTGGTGTGTGGCAAAAAGTAGTATTCATCGTATTGGGAAAAAGCATTTTTTTGATGTGTATAACTTTGCTCAATAAAATCAAGGATACCCAAGCGAATTTTTTGATAGGCTTTTTTAACCGTCAGATAATTAATTTGCAAAGCTTGGCTACATGCATGAACACTTTCATTAGCGATAAAAGCTTCCAAAATGGCATTATTTTGTGCTTGTTTTTTAATGCTAAAAGTACGCTTGCATAGAGCACAACGGTATTGGGTAGGGCTAACGTGGTAAAGTTTTTTGCTAGAGCAATAAATACATAGAGGTGTATTAAGTGAATTCATAGGATATTTTTACTAAAAATAACTAAGAAAAAGCTTTTTTTAGGTTAACTTTAAAGAGTTTGCCTATAATGTAACAAAAATGATTTAAAGGAATTTCTATGTGTAAAGATTGCGGCTGTTCTATCACTCCAACACAATGGGCTGCGCATGCGCATGAACATACTCACGATGGGCATACTCATACCCATACACACCACCATGATGGTCACGATCATGACCATCCACACGCACACGACCATGACCATCACGATCATAGTCATCATGATGAGATTCATGCCAACCCTCAGCTCAATGACAAAAAAACTATTGCAGTTATTACGAAAATCTTAGATGCCAATGACACGCAAGCACGTCATAACAGAGCGCATTTTGAAGAGCACAGTGTACTTGCGATCAATTTGATGAGTAGTCCAGGAAGTGGAAAAACAACTTTATTGGAGGCAACAATTGATACGAAGCAGATCAAATTAGGCGTTATAGAGGGTGATTTAGAAACCAATCAAGATGCGGATAGGATTATCGCCAAAGGTGCTCCCGCACATCAAATTGCTACGGGGCAAGCTTGCCATTTGGACGCTTTTATGGTTCATGAGGGATTGCATCATTTGCCGATTGATGGTCTTGATGTTGTATTTATCGAAAATGTGGGAAATTTAGTTTGTCCAGCAAGCTATGATGTAGGAAGTCATCTAAACGTTGTACTTCTTTCTGTACCTGAAGGTGATGATAAGCCAGCTAAATATCCAGTTATGTTCAGAAGTGCTGATTTGCTACTGATCACAAAATGTGATTTATTGCCTCATTTTGATTTTGATGTTGAAAAAGCGATTCGAGAAGCTCGAAAACTCAACCCAAAAGTCGATGTCATTGAGATAGATAGTAAGTCTGGCAAAGGTATTGATCAGTGGATTAATTACCTTAAGATGAAAAAAGCATTGAGATAATTATGTGTTTATCTATCCCTTCAAAAGTCGTTGAAATCGACGAGGACAATATGGCTACTGTTGACACGATGGGTGTTAAACGAAAAGTGACATTAGATTTGATTGCTGAAAAAGTTGAAATTGGGGATTATGTTTTAATTCACGTAGGATTTGCGATGAATAAAATCAGTAAAGAAGAGGCGCAGCTTAGTCTTGATGCGTACGCAGAAATTGCTGAAGCAATGCGAAGTGGTGAGATTGACGATGAAGAAGGAAATGCGAATTATGCCTGAGATTGATCTCATAGAAGGATTTCGTGATCCTTTGCATATGAAGGCCTTAGCTGAAATCATCAAAAAAGAGTGTGTCTCTAAAATCAATATCATGGAAGTGTGTGGTGGACATACGCATACGATTATGAAATTTGGACTTTCACAGATATTGCCTGATTTGATTGACTTTGTGCACGGTCCAGGGTGTCCTGTGTGTATTATGCCTAAAGAGCGCATTGATCATGCGATTGCATTAGCCTCAATGCCCAATACGATTTTAGCGACTCTTGGCGATATGATACGCGTGCCTGGCAGTAAAACCTCGCTTCAAAAACTTCGTGCTGATGGTAAAGATATACGTTCTTTATATTCACCTTTGGATGTACTCAAAATTGCGAAAGAAAATCCTGAAAAAAATGTTGTTTTTTTTGCGATTGGTTTTGAGACGACAACGCCCATGAGCGCTGTGCTAATTCAAAGCGTGATTGAACAAAAGCTTACGAATGTCTATTTTCATATCAATCATGTAACTGTTCCTGAAGCGGTTGATGCGATCATGTCCAGTGGTGATGCTAAAATCGATGCGTTTTTAGGGCCTTCGCATGTCAGTGTTATTACAGGATATAAGATCTATGAACCGTTGGCGCAAAAGTATGGTACACCCATTGTCGTGGCAGGTTTTGAGCCTACTGATGTCATGGAATCTGTGCTTCGCATTGTGCGACAAATCAATGATAAAAAAGCTTTTGTAGACAATGAGTATGCACGTGCCGTTTCTCGTGAGGGCAATGTTAAGGCACAAGATTTGGTCAATACTTATATGGAAAAACGTACTCATTTTAGGTGGCGTGGTATCGGCGATATCCCAAACAGTGCGTTAAAGCTTAAAGACGAATTTGCCTCTTTGGACGCCGAAATTGTCTTTAAAGAAGTTCTGCCGACTATTGAGTTGGATGACCATAAAATGTGTATTTGTGGGGATATTTTAAAAGGAAAAGCCAAGCCCTTTGACTGCAAAGTATTTGGCAAAGCATGTACGCCGACCAATCCTATGGGCTCATGCATGGTTTCAAGTGAAGGGGCGTGTTCGGCCTATTTTAAATACGGAAAATTATCTCAAAAAGGCGGGATGCTATGAGCAAAAAGATACTCCTCTCACACGGTGGGGCGGGAGAAGACACACAAGGTTTAATCAAAGAGCTTTTTTTTAAACATTTTAACAATGAAATACTCTTGCGCATGGAAGATGCAGCAAGTCTTGTGATGCAAAGCTCACGCATTGCTTTTACGACCGATTCATTTACGGTCAGTCCGTTATTTTTTAACGGTGGAAATATCGGTAAACTCGCCATTGCAGGCACGGTCAATGACCTTGTCATGATGGGTGCGCAACCACGATATTTGACGTGTTCGTTTATGATAGAAGAGGGCTTTTTGTACAGTGATTTGGAGCAGATTGTTCTTTCTATGCGTGATGAGATGGAAAAAAGTGGTGTTAAAATTGTTGCGGGCGACACAAAAGTTGTCCCTAAAGGTGGTGTGGATGGTCTTTTTATCAATACCTCAGGTATCGGTGAAATAGCATATGAGGGCATTTCTGCCCATAATCTCAAAGAGGGCAATATTATCCTCGTTTCCAATGAAGTGGGTAACCATGGAGCGTGTATCTTAGCCAAACGTGAAGACATTGAGTTAGAAAGCGAGCTAAAGACGGATTGTGCTTCATTATGGAAGCCTGTTAAAGCACTCATTGATGCTGGGGTAAAGATACAAGCGTTACGTGATGCAACGCGTGGCGGTTTGAGTGCTGTTTTAAACGAATGGGCTGAGACGTCGCATGTATGTATTGAAGTGGATGAAGCACACATTCCTGTGGCGAGTGAAGTTAAAGGAATTTGCGAACTGTTAGGGTTTGAGCCTTATGAATTCGCCAATGAAGGTACGATGGTTTTGTGTGTTGAAGCGGGCGAAGAGGTAAAAGTTTTAGCAATTTTACAACAGTTTGATGAGACAAAAAAAGCTTCTATAATTGGTTGTGTAAGTCATAAATACGATGATAAAGTTGTACTCAATACACCATGGGGTTCAAAACGCTTTTTAGAGCCACCCAAGGGTGAATTATTGCCAAGGATCTGCTAATGCATGAATTTTCCATTGTCAATGCACTGTTAGAATTGTGTGAAAAAAATGCCGAAGCCAATAACGCCTCCAAAATCACCAAAGTAGAGATAAAGATTGGCAAACTCAGCGGCGTTGAGCCTCATTTACTTCAAACGGCTTTTGATACGTTTAAGGAGGAGACGATTTGTGATGGTGCTGAATTAATCGTACATGTGCAAGAGTTAGTTGTATTTTGTAATACATGCAATGCTGAACATACACTAGAGAAAAATGAATTTGAATGTCCTGTGTGTAAAGGTACTGATATAAGAGTTATTGATGGTGAAGAGATGATGCTGATGCGTTTGGAAATGGATAGTAACTAAAAGCTAAGTAAAAGTTATGTATAATTTAGACTTCTTGTAAAAAATTTTAAGAAGTCTAAGCATATTACACAATGGATTGAGCATGATCAAAGAATTAAGACAAGCCACGATTGAGGATTTACCTGAAATTGTCAAAATCTATAATGAAGCCATTATCGATGGAATTTCAACAGCGGATAGTAAAGTGGTCAGTGTTGAGGATAAACTTGAGTGGTTTTATACACACACCGATGAACGTCCTATTTTAGTTAAAGAGTATCACGGACGTATAATCGCTTGGATTAGTTTGCAGCCTTTTTATGCCAATTTATTGGCTTATCGCTACACTGCTCGCATCAATATTTATATCGACAAAAACTTTCAAGGTAAAAAACTAGGACAACAATTTTTAAGTGAAGCGGTAGAAAAAGCTTTAGATTATGATATTAAAACACTCTTAGCACTTAGTTTTGCCGATAATTTACCTAGTTTAAAATTATTTAAAAAACTTGGATTTAAAGAGTGGGGTAATTTGGTCGGTGTTGCAAATATTGAGGGAGTCGATAAAGACCTTTTGATATTAGGATTGCATATACAAGAGTCATGATGAATAAAGCATGTATTATCTTTGATATGGATGGTACTTTGATAGACTCAAGTCGTGCGATGACAGCGAGTGTTAATTATGTCAGACAGACACTAGGGCTAGAGCCAATTGAACAATCTTATTTAGAATACCATATCAATCAGCCCGATCAAAATATGCCTCGGATTTTTTACCATACTGAAGTATATGACCCAGCACACAAAGAGCTTTTTAAAGAGCATTATTTGGAAACTACGAAATCCATGATTGCCCTTTATCCCAATGTGTGTGAACTTTTAGAAACACTACATACCAAAGCTACACTTAATATCGCAACCAATGCGAGTGATTTTTTTGCACAAAGCATGCTAACGCAAATGGGCATTGTAGACTATTTTACATGTATTTTAGGGGCAAATAACGTTAAAGCACCCAAGCCTGAGCCTGATATGATTGATGCGATTATTGAACGTACTTTGAGTGCAAAAGAGCGAACTATTTTAGTCGGCGATAGCGTCAAAGATGAATACGCCGCACGCAATGCAAATATTAATTTTATTTTTGCTGATTGGGGATATGGAACAAGTGAGACAGCAATACACCGTGCTGATGATATACAAGAACTTTTAAGGCAGCTTCAAGATATTATTTCTTAAATAACTCCATAGGCGCTTCAATAGTACGTTTGATAATATTGATTGGACTTTGAATGGTATCCAAAAGTAAATGTGTTGTGATTTTTGGGTCATTTAAATTACCATTGACGTCGATATTCGTAGCAATTCTTTTATCATCCCCTAAAATAATCCCTCCTACAAGCGGTATAAAATCAATAGCGTTGCTAATGGCACTTAATGTCTGAATACGTAATGCAAGTTCGATAGTATTTTGTTGAAAATCAACGTCCCCTTGACCCTCTATATCAGCGTTATTACCTGTTAATTTCATCTCTTTGATGTGCGCTTGATCAGTATTTCTAGTGTATTCAATATATCCATTTTTAACAAAATAACCGTTTTGACCGAATTTTGGGTCACTAAAAGCTATCAATGAAGGTATTGCATTGATGGTTGACATCAGGTTATCAAAAAATTTCATATCTTTGATAAAAGTTTCATGCATAATAAATGTCCCATCATAATGCGTATCATCGCTCCCTTCAAGTTGAAGTGAGAAATTACCTTTATCAAAATAGGTTTTTCCCAATAAAACATTGACAAAGTGGGCATCCAATGAACTTGCTAGAAGATTCATCACTCCATTATTTCGCTCATAATCAAACGTAGAATTTTTATATTTTGAACGTAGTAGAATGGTGTCTTTATCAAGCGTTAATTGGTAGGCATCACTCAAAATCGTTCTCGAGTCATCATCGCTCACAAATGAGGAATGTGTGCCTATGACTTGTAACGTAAGAGGCGATTCAAAATGAGTGTCGCTTTTTGGAAGTGAGATATTAAGGTCATTGACATGTACTGTTAGATTGGTATCAAAATGCGCACTTAGTTTGCCATCAGTACTTTTGGCATCAAGTGAATGGGTATCTGTCGAAATGGCTAATGAGAGTGCTTTAAGTGTTTGATTATTCTCTAAAAAAGGTGTTTGTAAATCGTTTAAATGAAGCATAGCCGTAAAATATGAAAAGTCTTTGGTCATGACATCTAAAGTACCAGCTTGCATAGTATTGTCACGCATCAATGGTGAATGCGGTGCAATTTTTGAAAGGTCAAAAAAATGAAATTGATTGTTTTGAGACGCAAAAAGAATTTTTGTTCCAAGTGCTGGTAATTCAATACGAGTATCATTGCCATCAACTACTAGTGTCGCATTTTGCTCTTTTAGCATTTTAATATCCAAGAGATTTGCAGTACCAAAATAAAGCTTTACGGCATTCATATCTACAAGTCCGTTAAATGTTTGTATCTTCGTGTCAAAAAGTCCTGTAGCATTAATATCAAATAAATCTTTATAGTGTAGATTGGCTTTATCTAAATAGACATTATAATTATCTAGTTTAATGGTGGCATTTTTTGAGAACATAGGGACATCAGCCAATGTAAAATTACTATCAGTAACTGTAAATTCACCCGTTGCATTGATCGCATAAGGTAAAAATTTAATATCTAAATTTACATGAGCATCTGTTTTTCCGGTGGTTTGGGTAATCGGTACGTCAATATGAAAAGCATGTAAAATTTTATGTATATCATCGTTCAAAAGTGCCGTTGAAGTATTGAGGTCAACGATGATTTTAGTGCCAACCGTAAGTAGTTTATCGATATATACATCAACGTATTGAATATGTTTTTGTACATATGTTCCATTATGGACATCAAATAAAAGTTTATCTTCTTTTAATTCAAGCCCAACAACATCAATATGTGCTGGTGGTACACTCGGTTCAAATTGTACAAGGGCATCTGTGGCTGTCGCTGTCCCTTTCATTAACAAGGGAAAATAATCCCACGTATTGAGGTCAAGTTGCCCATCTAAAGAATGTAATTGATACTGTTGCGCTATAATTTTTGTATCAATCCAATCTTTCACAAGGCTTTCAAGCTCAACATGTAAGACTAAAAAGTCCATAAAAGCTTTAAGGTTTTGATTGGTGAAGGTTTCAGATTCAAAGTGATATTTCAAAAGACTATTTTTAATTTCTAAAAGCGTATTACCTTGTATGCCAAAGAGTGCATACATACCTTCATAGGTATATATTTTTGATTTAAAATCAATATTGGCTTTACCTTGGAGTGAAAGAAAATAATCTTTCAAGTAGGCTGATTGAATCTTTAGCTCGACTTTAAAAAGTGAAATAGGAGTAATTTCAAGCGCAAGTGTAGCGTGTTGACTATCAAAATTGAAAAGGTTTTCTTTAAAACTTAGATGTATCTTCTCATTATCATAGTTAAGTGTTTTGATATCAATATCTTTAAAAAATTGATTAAGGTAAGGTAAGTTTTCGATAATAGCAGATATTTCTTCTAATGAGGTATCTGTCTGTGTCTCTTTATCAATATCAAGTTGGTCAATATGAACAATCAATTTTTTATCTAGTTTGATATATAATTGTGCCATTTTGATTTTCGGGAGCACTATGCTGTCGATAGAAATACCATTAACTAGGGTTATAATTAATGCCAAAAAGACAACAAAAATGAATGTAAAAAAAATCCAAATATTTTTAATGGTATGCGATGTTGCTTTAATAATCATATATTCGCTTCTGTTTCACTTATCAAGGCCTATGGTTTCTAGCTCTGTTGCATTTGTTCCTCAAGGCTCAATTGGGCAAATTATAGCATATATGGTTGATAAAAATTTTGATTTATATGAAAAAACAGATAAATATCTTTTGGCAATAATTGGTAAGCCACAATCAGGTTGGGTTAGTATCAAAGAGCATGTGTTAACACGGGGAGATTTCCTTTATAAATTGAGTCATTCAAAAGCACCTCTTAAAGTTATTACGTATATC
>JAQUVE010000069.1:9831-12977 GCA_028693565.1 Sulfurospirillaceae bacterium
CAGGCGAAACGAAAGAGCTTTTTATGGCTCAATTAGCACTCAATTTTGACTTGTCTTATGATAAATTAATGCAAGAATACACACAAGCAACGCCCTATATAGATGGTTTTTTAGTCCCAGAAACCTATTATATCCCCATTGGTATGAGCGAAAAACATATGATTCATTTTTTGATAGCCCATGCTAAAAAGTATCATAAAGAAGTTTTTGAGAAAATTTTTGGTGAATTTAATGAAGCAAAATGGCAAAAATTTATCATCATTGCTTCAATTATTCAAAAAGAAGCAGCCAATAATGAAGAGATGCCAATTGTCTCTTCGGTTATCTATAATAGATTGAAAAAAGATATGAAACTTCAAATGGATGGTACGCTCAATTATGGTCAGTATTCGCATGTCAAAGTGACTGCAAAACGTATTAAAGAAGATACGTCTGTCTATAATACATATTTACACAAAGGGCTTCCTCCTTATCCTATTTGCTCTGTCAGTAAAGAAGCTATTTTTGCCGCCATTTTTCCTAAAAATACGAATTATCTCTATTTTGTTAAAAACAAAAGTGGAGAGCATACGTTTAGTCAAACGTATGAATCGCACTTGCAAAATATTAAAAATTAACTCTTAAAAAATACTTTTTTATCTTCAGAAACTTTAATGTATAAACATTGTAGGATAGCATTTCTAAAATTTTATAAGGGGTAAGTATGGTAGATAAAGTGTCAAAGATCATTTATACTGAAGTTGATGAGGCACCAGCACTCGCAACGTATTCTCTGTTGCCTATTATTAGGGCATTTACTGCAAGTGCAAATATTGCAATTGAAACACGAGATATCTCGCTCTCAGGTAGAATTTTAGCTAATTTTCCAGAGAACTTGACTCCAGAGCAAACGGTCAATGATGACTTAAGTTATCTAGGTGCCCTTGCCAATACTCCTGAAGCCAATATTATCAAATTACCTAATATTAGTGCTTCATTACCTCAATTACAAGCGGCTATTAAAGAGCTTCAAGACAAAGGATATAGGGTTCCAGATTATCCTGAAAATCCAAAAAACGAAGATGAAAAGCAGATTAAAGCGCGTTATGCAAAAGTATTAGGAAGTGCTGTTAATCCAGTTCTCCGTGAAGGAAACTCTGATAGATGCGCACCTTTATGTGTTAAAGAATACGCTCGTAAAAATCCTCATCGTATGGGGAAATGGACAGTGGATTCAAAATCGCATGTTGCTTATATGCATGAAGGCGATTTTTACGGCAACGAAAAATCTTTCCTTGCGCCAGAAGCTATGAATGTTCGCATCGAGTTGGTTGAAAAATCAGGTGCTATAACAGTGCTTAAAGACACGTTAGCTCTTTTAAAAGATGAAATATTGGATGCAACATTTATGAGTGCTCAGAAATTAGACTCTTTTTATGAAAAACAAATTGAAGAGGCTAAAAAGAGTGATGTTCTTTTGTCATTGCATCTAAAAGCAACAATGATGAAAGTCAGTGATCCTATCATGTTTGGGCATGCGGTAAAGGTCTTTTTTAAAGATGTTTTTGCAAAGTACGCAACACTTTTTAAAGAAATTGGTGTCAATGCCAATAACGGTTTAGGTGATTTATATGCCAAAATCGTGACACTACCTGCGGAGCAAAAAGCTCAAATTGAAGCAGATATCAAAGCGTGTTATGCAATGCGCCCAAGATTGGCGATGGTAAATTCAGATAAAGGAATTACCAATTTACACGTACCAAGCGATGTTATTATTGATGCTTCCATGCCGGCATGTATTAGAGAGTCTGGAAAAATGTGGGGTGAAGATGGAGCGCTCCATGATACCAAAGCATTGATTCCAGATCGTTGTTATGCGACAATCTATGAAGAAACCATTAAGTTTTGTAAAGCTCATGGCGCATTAGATCCTAAAACAATGGGTTCTGTTCCTAATGTTGGACTTATGGCGCAAAAAGCAGAAGAGTACGGCTCACATGATAAAACATTTGAAATTGCACATGATGGTGTCGTTCGCGTAGTGGATTGTGATAGTGGAAAAGTGTATATGGAGCATACGGTTCAAAAAGGCGATATTTACCGTGCTTGCCAAGCGAAAGATGCCCCAATTCGTGATTGGGTTAAACTAGCCGTTAATCGTTCTCGTTTAAGCAATACGCCTGCAATTTTTTGGCTAGATTCAGCACGTGCTCATGATGCGCAAATGATTTTAAAAGTTGAAAAATACCTCCAAGATCACGATACAACAGGTTTAGATATTAGTATTAAAAGTCCTAACGAAGCTATTAATATTTCACTTGCACGTATTATTGAAGGCAAAGATACGATTTCGGTTACGGGAAATGTTTTAAGAGATTACCTCACCGATTTATTCCCAATTTTAGAGGTTGGTACATCGGCTAAAATGCTCTCTATTGTGCCATTGATGCAAGGTGGTGGATTGTTTGAAACGGGTGCGGGTGGATCTGCTCCTAAACACGTTCAGCAATTTGTTGAAGAGGGTCACCTACGATGGGATTCTTTGGGTGAATTTATGGCATTGACTGCTTCACTTGAGCATTTAGATAATGTTATGGGTAACCCTAAAGCATCTATTTTAGCTAAAACATTGGATAGTGCAACGGGCATATTTTTAGATAATAACAAATCACCTCTACCAAAAGTAGGTCAACTCGATAATCGAGGGAGTCATTTTTACTTAGCGCTTTATTGGGCGGAAGCCTTAGCAGAGCAAACAATGGATAAAGCGTTGCAAGAACAGTTCGCTCCATTGGCGGCACTACTAAAAAGCAATGAAGCTCAAATTGTTGCTGAATTAAATGCCGCACAAGGACATCATGTCGATATGGGTGGATATTATAAAGCGGATAAAGTATTAACAGAAAAAGCAATGCGTCCAAGTGCAACATTTAATGCAGCACTTGCTACATTAAATGCGTAAATAGTAGAAGTTTTACATTCATTACATGTAAGGAGAGCGTTTGTTGCAAGGCAAAAAAGTTGCTATTATTGGTGCTGGCAACGTTGGTGCTACGATTTGTTATTGGTTAGCAATGCGAAAAAGTTGTCGTGAAATTGTAATGATAGATTTAGTGGAGGGTGTAGCCATTGGCAAAGCCCTCGATATATCACAAGCTACAAGTCCT
>JAQUVE010000070.1 GCA_028693565.1 Sulfurospirillaceae bacterium
ATTCCCAGTTTAAAGATTTTTCTACAAAAGAGAAGAGTTATTATATTTGTGTTAATGAAACGATGAAACACTACCTTAAACATAAACATAATGCCGTTGATTTAGAACCATATTTTGAATTTGATACGATTTATCAAGGAATGGGAATTGATAGGATAGCTGCTTGTTGTACTATTGAAGATGGAATGATCGTTGATGCTGGTAGTGCCATAACGGTTGATATTATGTCAGGTGGTGTACATTTAGGTGGTTTTATTTTGCCAGGTATTTTAGCATATGAGCGGTGTTATGCATCAATTTCACCACGATTAGATGTATCAATTAATCCAAGTGTTGCATTAGATGCACTGCCACAACGTACAAGTGATGCCATATCTTATGGAGTTATAAAACCTATTATTATGATTTTAGAAGGTACTTGTAAAGATAAAAAAATATTCTTCACCGGTGGAGATGGAAAGTTTTTTTCAAAGTATTTCAAAAATGCAATTTTTGATAGAACATTAATTTTTAGAGGCATGTTGAAGACGCTTAAACACGCTAACTTAGAATAGAAGAAAAGGAAAAAATAGATGTTAACGGTAGCATTACCCAAAGGAAGAATTGCAGAAGAAACTCTTGCAATATTTGAAAAAATTTTTAATACATCTTTTCAATTTGATGATAGAAAATTAATCTTAGAATCGGATAACTTTCGTTTTTTATTGGTGCGCAATCAAGACGTTCCAGCCTATGTTTTACATCAATCAGCAGATATTGGAGTCGTTGGGCTTGATGTTTTAGAAGAGAAGGATGAAGATTTATTACGTCTTTTAGACCTTGGGATTGGTAAATGTAAAGTATGTGTCGGTATTCAAGATCATAAAGAGATAGATTATACAACGCCAGAGCTTAAG
Organism: Sulfurospirillaceae bacterium; assembly: GCA_028693565.1. Taxonomy (GTDB): domain Bacteria; phylum Campylobacterota; class Campylobacteria; order Campylobacterales; family Sulfurospirillaceae; genus Sulfurospirillum. Next base: position 897 of record JAQUVE010000070.1, read on the forward strand.
GTGGCAACCAAAATGGTCAATATTGCTCAAAAATATTTTTCAAAAAAAGCGATGGCTGTTGAGATTATAAAATTGTACGGCTCGATAGAATTAGCACCACTTGTAGGACTCTCTGACGTCATTGTTGATATTGTAGAAACAGGTAGCACTATGAAGCAAAATGGGTTAAAAGTAGTTGAAACTATCATGGATTCATCGGCGTATTTAATTGCAAACAAAAATAGCTTTATAGAAAAAAAAGAAGAGATTATTTCTTTATATACGCAGATTAGTAAAATCATATAAAGTTGTTGAATCTCAAAAGAGATCAACAACTTTTGCAATTTTTAGATTGAGATCATTTTCCCGAATAGGCTTCACTAAAAAGTCAAATGCGCCACAATCAAATGCTTCATTTTTACGTGTTTCATCTGTAGTAAGGACAATAACGGGAACTTTATTATATTCTTGCATAGATTGCAAGTTGGTTAAAAATTCAATACCATCCATAATAGGCATTTTTATATCTAATAATATAAGGCTAATATCAGTTTCGCTTTTTAAAAGATTTAGCGCATCCAAACCATTGGTTGCTTCAACAATAGAAGAAACATTGGGATGTCTTTTAAGCATTGAACTAATGAGTTTGAGATTAATGAAATCATCATCAACGGCTAAGATTTTTAGCTTTTTTTCCATTTTATTGCCTTTATTAAATATATTCAGTAATCAGTTGTTCTAAATCTTTTTTGTTGATTTGATTTGGTAGAACAGCGTCAAAAAGAGCATCCTCACCCGTCTCATTATCAGTAGGGTCTTTAAACATGATCGTATGAATAGCGCCCATGTTTTGTATCTTACCCACCTCCTGAAGCCATTGTGCAAAGCCTGAAAAATTTTCAGTTAAGATTTCTTTATCAAAAACAACAACCTTATAGTGCTTTGTTTTAATTTTTTCTTTAAATTCACCATAGGTATTGGCTGATTCAACACTATTAGAAAGTTTTGATAGGACACTTGAGAAAATTTTAGTTTCAATAGGACTTTTCTTGAAAACTAAAATTTCTGATGATTGAATAGACGCATTAATTGGTTGTGGAATAATTTTTTCTTCTGTAATGACGGCTACATCTTCAGTGTGGTGTGGCACATCTTCTACAGTTTCTTCAAATGCATTATTTTGTGGTAATTCTTGCTCTTTAATAGGGGCGGCTGTAATAGCTTCTTGAACAAGGATCTCTTTTTTCTCTTTTTGTTCACTAAAGTCAATTTTATCGGGAATAAACATATTTAAAATACTAATAATATTGTCTTTTTTAATAGGTTTTGTAATATATTCATCAAGTCCCTCTTTCATAAACCGTTCTCTATCGCCTTTAAGCGCATTGGCTGTAATAGCAACAATAGGGATATGGGATAGTTTGTTTTTCTCTTCATATTCTAAAATACGATGGGTTGCCTCAATACCATCCATGATAGGCATTGCAATATCCATAAATATCATATCATAGTTTCCTGCACGGCGTTTTTCAACAGCCTGGAGTCCATTAGGTACAATGGTGATCGAAAGCCCTAAATCTTCTAGTGTTCGTTTGATTAATTTTTGATTAATTTCATTGTCTTCAGCAACTAAGACTTCTGCAATAAATTTTTTACCATAAGTACCTTTAGGAAGTGGTTTAATCTCTTGAACAACTTCTTGTGTTGGGAGTAGCTCACGCTTAACTTCCAATACTTTAACAAGTTTTGAAACATTGATTGGCTCATAAATAGGAGTTATATATTTAGAAGAGTATTCATTGAATTTTGATTGCTGTGAAGATTTCAAGATTAAAATAACGGGAATTTTAATCTTTTTGTATTCATCAAGCTCTTCTTTGGTTAAGTTATTATAATCCGCTACAATAATATTGCTACCAGTTTTATATATAAGATTTTTTAATCCTGAAAAATCATTATAGTATTTTACTTGTGCACCAAAATATGTGAAATAATCATACATAAATTCAGTATGCGCTTTAGTATTGTTTTGTGGAGAGCATAGTGCACATTGGAATTCGCTAAAACGGTCTTTATAATCGACGCTTGTTGATTGCGATTCTTCTAAATCTAAGATAAAGAAAAATTTACTACCTTTGCCTTCTTCACTAGAAACTTCAAGTTTTCCACCCATAAGAGTGATATATTTAGATGAAATAGTAAGTCCAAGTCCAGTTCCCCCAAATTTACGTGTGATGGTAGAATCAGCTTGATTAAAGGCATCAAAAATTCCTGCAACTTTGTCTTTATTGATACCAATGCCAGAGTCTTCAACACTAAAATAAATGCGAGTTTTCCCTGCAGGAGCATTATCCATGTGCTTGATTTGAACAGTTATCTGTCCATTGTTTGGTGTAAATTTAACAGCATTACTCATAAGGTTAATGAGTACTTCTTTGATTTTAACAGCATCACCTTTGACATATTGGTGTAGGTTTGGATCAATATATAATGATAGTTGAATATTTTTTTCTGCAGCTTTAGGTCCGTAAACTTCGATAGCATTTTCAAATTCATCAATGGGTGAAAAGAGAATTTCGTCTATTTCAATTTTATTGCTCTCAACTTTTGAAAGGTCTAAGATATTATTAATAATCGCAAGTAAGTTTTCTGAGCTTTTCTCAATAACGTCAACAAATTCACGTTTTTCTTCATCTAAATCAGAGTTTCTTAAGAGTTCCGTAAAGCCAATAATACCATTAAGAGGTGTTCTTATCTCATGGGACATATTGGCCAAGAAAATACTTTTTGCTGCACTTGCTTCTTCTGCATTTTTCTTTTCTTTTGCAATATTTTCAATGGCTTTATCGATAATGGCATAAGCAACGTTCATACCTTCAGTTGTATTAAAATCAACCTTCTCTTTAGTCTCTGCAAGTTCTTCGACTCTTCCAAAAATACCTTCAAGGCCTTTAACATTTTTCTTGAATTGTCCTGATAAAGAAAAGCCAAGAAACATTAAAATAAGGGAGATAACCCATGTAGTACCTGCCCCAATGAGTTGTCCCATATTTTGATTGTCATAATTTTTTTCTTCAGTTTGCAAAGAATTTTTAATAATTTGCGCTGAGCGATTAAGTACATCAATTTTTTGTGTCAAAAGGCCAAACCATAATATTGGGTCAATGAGGTATTCACCATTTTGGGCAGCTAAAATAACTTCACCTTTCGCTGCGGAGATATCTTGCTCAAGTTTTATATTAGCTGGCGTTTTATACATATTTTCAATTTGTGAGCGAGTGGCTTTATCATTGAGGGTTGTATAATCAAATGCATTGGTGGCACCAGAAATTGAAATCCAAATATTCAAATCTTTTTCATTAAAGGGAATATATTGACTAAGAATTTTTGTAACAAACCCTCTCTCTTGCCCTACATACTCAATATTTTTGTAAATAGTGACTAATGAGTATGTTAAGTTAGAGATGCTGGAATTAGTATTGATCGTACCGATGGTTTCTAACTCTTTTAAAATTTGATTATTTGTATAACTAAAGTAATCAAAAAACATTTTATTAAATTCAATTGAGAAGTTATCAACTGCTTTTCGAACATCTTTGATTTTAGTTAAATAGGCCATAACGGTTTTTATATAAGGTGTTGCATCATGAGTCTGAAAAAATTCAAGAAACTCTTTGATAGACTTGTCAACATTAATACGCTGTGCTTTTAAGTCTTCTTTGGCAATATTTCCTTCACTGGAATAATAAGATGCACTAAGACCCCTCTCTTTAGCAAGTTCAATCGATAATGCACTTAAAACTTTTGTACTTTCTATTTTATTTTTTAAACTCAAGGTTGTGTCAAATTGGTTAAAAGATAAAAAAAGAAAATAACTTGAGAAAATAAAAAGAATAATAAGAGGGTATTGACTGATTAGCCGTAGTGTATGTTGCGTTGTAAATTTCATCGTCTCATTCCTTATTGACCGTTAATATATAAATTGTAAGTCGTTGCAATTTCTCTACATATGGGCGTTTCTTTTGCTCCTTGACTTAGAAGAAGAATTGCTTCAGCTTGTTTGACATCATTTTTAAGGTAAGCCTCTGCTAGGTAACACTTTGCTTTGATATTACCTTTCATAACAGCTTGTTCAAGGTAAGGTATTGCTAGCGTTGAATTTGCATCTACTCCTTCACCATGAAGATACATTTTACCTAAGAAAAAGTATCCTTGAAAGCTATTTTGCTTTTTAATAGAGAGTTCAAAAAGCTCTTTCGCCACGGTAAAGTTCCCCTGTTTATACGCTAATAGTGCGTCTCGAAAGTAATCAGCACTCAGTGTTGATAGGCATAGTAGAAAAGAAAGAAAGAGGCGTATCATTGAATTGTTTCCTTGAAGTCTACGATTGCTTGCTGCAAGGCATTAAACGCTAAGCATTTATCTTCATAATTACCAGCTTCCAATGTTTTTTGAAAAAAAGCAAAAGCATCTACCATGGATAACATATTAAGATTTAATGCAATACTTTTAAGTTTAACAACTTCTTGATTGGCTTCGTGGAGTTTGTTGGTATGCATATTCTCTTCAATCATTTTGAGTTTTGTTGTTAATTCATCGCTGTATTCACTCATGATTGATGCAATAGTACTGATATCAAGACCTAAATGCTCGGCACAGTCTGAAAGGTCAAAAGGTTCTTGGTCAAAAGAGCGCTCAAAGAGTTGTTCTTTTTCAACCAAGAGAGAATGATCATTGAGAAGATCTTTTTGAGTATCTTCTGGATACTGCTCTTGTTCTGGAGCAAAGCTAAAATCATCTGATCGAATATCATCAATAGAAGCATATTCTAAAGGGGCTTGAATGGAAGTACTTTCTTCTGTCGCCATATCTTGCTTAAGAATATCTTGGTCTATTTTAAGTTTAAATCCTGGCTGAATATCATCTTCGGGTACTTTGCGAACTGCAATTTCTTCAGCATCTTCATAGGCTTTAGGTAGTTCAAACGTAACTGTATTGGATGAAAACGCTACAGTAGGTTCCATATTCGGTTGGCTATATTCCTCCGAAAAAGTGGCTGTTGGTTTAGCAAAAGGAGCATCTTCTATAAAAGAATTATAGTGTGGAACTTCTTCCGCTTTGAAGATAGGCTCAGGAACAGATTCTATTACAGAGGTAGTATTTTTATTCAATGAAGTATCAGTTTTAAAGGTGTTATTGCTTAATTCAATACAATAACACAAAGTTGAACCATTTAAAGAATGGTCAAGAAAAATTTCATGGATAATTAAAGAGGATTCAATTTCTTTACCACTTTTAGTTTTGATAATAATTCTTTTATTGGGTGTTCCACTATGTAACGTATAATCAATCCAAGAAAAATTTTTAAATTTAAAAATATATCCTGGTTTGTTAACAAAGAGTTCAGCAAAGTCGTTATGGTAGTTTTTAAACTCATCCATATCTTCGTACCCTAAGGAGTACAACTCTTGGTTTCCCATCCCTAGAAAAAGACCACTTTTATCGTAAAGTATCAAGCTGGATCCTTATGATTTGCGTTGAATGGTTAATTTTAACTAACTTATACTTAAAATTAACCTATTTTTTTAAGCAATCAAATAGATTTTTCCCTACTCTTTTCCCTACGGCATTCTCTAATTCTTCACGACTTGCGGTGTATATGAGCTCAAATGTGCCAAAATAAAAAAGCAACTTTTTTATAATCGCAGAGCCAACGCCTTCTATTTTTAAAAGTTCGGGGCTCATATCTTTTTCGCGCTTTTTCTTTTGGTGATAAGTAATAGCAAAGCGATGTGCTTCATCTCTAAGTTTTTGGATGAAATGAAGTCTTCTATCGGATGTTGGGAGCGAAAAAGATTGAGTTTGGTTATAGATTAAATCCAATGCTTTGCCTTTTGCACGATGCGCTTTAGCATCAATTTTTTCTTTAGCAATAGCGAGAATATCTATAGAAAAAGCATGCTTTTGCAATAAAGATTTTGCAAGCTCTAGTAGTGTTTTCCCCCCATCTAAAATCCATAAATCGGGAGGTCCTTCTTTATGAAAATCAGCAATTCTTCGTTCTAGCATCTCTTTCATTTGGGCATATTCATCATGATGGTGAAGTGCATAGTGTCTATAGCTAGATTTGTCAAATTTTTCATCCCATACTACCATCGCTCCTACTGGAGCAACACCTCCTAGGTGTGAATTATCGAAAACCTCGATACGTCTAGGAATAACACGTAAGTCAAATAATGCCTGTAAACTCTCATACACATTATTTTTATTGTTGGATAATTGCTGTGTTAGGATTTCTTTAGCATTATCTTTAGCAATCTGAGTTAGATAATATTTTTCTCCTTGTTTTGGGGTAGAAATTGAAATTTTTTGAGAAAATTTATCTGATAAAAAAGTTGCCATAGCAGATTGTTCGCTATAGGTATCAGCAAGTAAAATATGCTTTGAAAAAGTCTGTTCCATAGGATTATAAAATTCATAGAGTGCTCTATTATAAAGTTCATCTTTATCGTTTCCGTGTGTATGGTGAACTACAGAATGAGAGGTTGAGACTATTTTCCCATTTCGAATAAAAAGACGCATGATGACAGATAAGGTTGCGGTTGACTCAATAGCAAAGACATCATAATTATCAAGTTTTAACAATTCTACGTGGGTCACTTTCAGAGCATTATTAATCGAAACGAGTGTGTCGCGGATTTTGGCAGCTTCTTCAAAATTGAGTTTTTCAGAAGCTATTTGCATTTTCGTTTCAAGTAAAGCGATTAATATCTTTTGATCTTGTAAGGCACCAAGTGCCGTTTGGACAATATTGGCATACGAAGAGACATCTATTTTGCCTTCACACGGAGCGAGGCAACGTTTAATTTGATGAAAAAGACATGCTTTTTTGCCTTTATCGCAACCTTTTTTTTGAACCAGTGGAAAGGCAAGATAGAGGGCATTTAAAAGTTCTTTAGCGGAACTGGATAATGGACCAAAATATTTAATTGATTTGCTGGTAACAATTTTACGGGTGACTTCAAAGCGAGGGAAGGGCTGCGCTAAATCAATACAAATATAGGGGTATGTTTTATCATCTCTTAACAAAATATTATATTTAGGTTTGAGTTGTTTAATAAGTGAATTTTCTAGCATCAAAGCATCATGTTCACTCTGAACGATGATATATTCTACGGATATTACTTCACGTAACATTTTGCCAATACGTGTAGAAACATTGTATGCTGGTAATAAAGAGGGTGAAAAGCGGAAATAACTTTTAACTCTATTTTTTAGAACTTTTGCTTTACCCACATATAAAAGCATGCCATTTTGGTCAAAAAATTGATAAATACCTGCACTACTGGGTGCGCTTTTAAGTTGTTCTAGGAGCATGTTAATGACTGTATTTGCCTTCTAATATCTTCAAAAAGTTGATGGAGATTTTCATCGCTGCAAGAATTTTCAAAATTCCCATGAGCCTGTTCATTATAAGTAATAGAACTTTTAGCAGGTGAAAGAGCCTCTATTGGCGCTTGATTGGAGACAAAACATTGGATGTCGTTAACATCGAAACACGTGCATTGCGGAAAATGAATTTTAATTTGGCTTAATAGACTCTTTATCAAATTACGTTTATAATTAAATTCCATTTTGGCACTAGGATGATTGAGTACAAAAAAAAGTGTTTCATTTTTAGTGTACAAGAAACGAATCATACATGTGAAATTTTTGGGTAATAAACCGAGCAAGCGTTCATAACAGCATACTTGTTCATATTTTTTCATAAAAGGTTGTTGTACTAAATGAGAAATTATAGTTTTAGAATCTTTCATATGCTGATTATAGCATGTTTGGGCTTTACCTTTTTCGGTTGTGGCTATAAGGGACCTCCTGTTTACAAAGATAACAATTCAACAAAAGTACAGCACGGAAAAGCATATTAATATGAAAACATCACAGTATGATGTCTTGATTATTGGTACGGGTATCGCAGGGCTCCACACTGCTTTAAATCTTCCTTCTTCTTTACGAGTACTTATTGTTTCAAAAGATTATGCATGGGAATGTAATACATTTTATGCGCAAGGTGGTATTGCTGTTGCGGTGAATCATGATGATATCGCTTTACATATAAAAGATACGCTTGAAGCAGGTGCTGGACATTGTAATCAAGAAGCTGTGGAAGTTTTGTGTACAGAAGGCCCAGAAGTCATTCAACAACTGATTAAAAGAGGTTGTATGTTTGATAAAGATGAACTAGGCTGTATTCTTTATACAAAAGAAGCAGCCCATAGTACGAATCGTATTGTTCATGCAGGTGGCGATGCTACAGGAAGGGTTGTTCATCTTTTTATGATGGAACAACTGCGTGTTCCTATTCTCTATAATACTCAAGTAACAGATCTATTAATCGAAAATGGAAGATGTTATGGCGCTCGTGTGTTTCATGCAGATAACGTTTTTAATATTTATGCCAATAAAACAGTAATTGCGAGCGGTGGTGTTGGTTCTCTTTATGAATATCACACGAATGCACGAACAATTAGTGCGGATATCCAAGGCATTTGCTTAAACCATAGTATTGCTTTGGCTGATATGGAAATGATGCAGTTTCATCCAACAGCATTTGTATTAGGAAATGCTGTTCGTAAACAGTTATTAAGTGAATCTTTACGAGGTGAAGGTGCAAAAATAGTTGATGAAGATGGCCTGCGCTTTGTTTTTGATTATGATGAACGAGGAGAGTTGGCGCCAAGGGATATTGTAAGTCGAGCCATATTTGATTATAAAGACAAGACACATAAAGAAGTTTATTTAGATTTAAGTGCTTTTAGTGAAGACCACTTTAAGCAGCGTTTTCCTAGTATTTATTTTAATATGCAAAATATTGGTTACAATATTCCCCAACAGCGCATTCCAATCTCTCCAGCATTTCATTACGCTATGGGTGGAATTCATACAGATTTATTTGGAAAAATTTCACAAGTAGAAGATCTTTATGCGGTTGGTGAAGCCGCTCATACAGGCTTACACGGAGCCAATCGCTTAGCAAGTAATTCATTGCTTGAAGGGCTTGTTTTTTCTAAAAGAGTTGCTACTGACATCATCAAAACAATCGACATAAAAAGAGAAATTAAAGAGTTCCCAGAAGTAGAAGATGTACTTATCAACGAAAATGATAAAGAATTGAAAAATGAATTACGCAATATTATGTGGTGTTATGCTGGTATCCTCAGGGAAGAAAAAAATCTTAACAAAGCTATGAATCGTGTCAAAGAAATGTTAGAATTACCCATTGGTAAGCTTTTGAAATTACGTCTTTTAGTTTCAAAAGAGATAATCCAAAGCGCATTAAATCGAAAAAAATCACTAGGAGCACACTGTATGAAAGAGGAAATAAGTCTATGAAATTCATTTGGGCATTATTGGCGACAACAGGAAGTATTTGGGCTTCAGGTGGTGAAAATCTAACAACAACGTGGGTAGGTATAGCTTCACTTATTATCTTCGTTGTAGGCTATTATGTTATTGCCGCTGAAGAGAAATTCCATATAAACAAAGCAATTCCAGCATTGTTTATTGGTACCTTTATTTTTATTCTCATTGGTTTTTATAATCTTATCAATGGTGTAGAAAGTGAACATTTAAGTCATGCTGTAGAAGCATTAATTTTGGAAATAGCTGAGATTTTCTTTTTCCTAATGGTAGCAATGACGTATATCGAAGTCTTAATTGAACGACGTGTTTTTGATGCCCTCAAATATAACCTAGTATCGAAAGGGTATTCTTATAAAAAATTATTTTGGATGACAGGGACATTGTCATTTTTTATTAGTCCCGTAGCGGATAATTTAACAACAGCTTTGATTTTATCGACAGTACTCATTACAATCGAGAAGAAAAATAAAAACTTTTTGGTCCCAGGCGCTATCAATATCGTAGTAGCTGCCAATGCAGGAGGTGCGTGGAGTCCATTTGGTGATATCACAACTTTGATGTCATGGATGGCGGAAAAAGCAGATTTCATTGAATTCTTTGGACTTTTCCCTGCATCTTTTTTAGGGTGGATAGCAACAGGTTGGCTATTATCTCTCTCTGTTCCCAATGAAAAGCCTCATTTTGATGCCAGTGTGGAAGAAAAAGTGAAAATTTTACAAGGTGGTAAAATAGTGATAGGTTTGGGTGTACTCACCATAGCTTCAGCTGTCTTATGTCAACAGTTGTTTCATATCCCACCAATGTGGGGAATGATCTTTGGTCTTTCTCTTCTAAAACTTTTTAGTTACAAACTTAAACGCGCCAATAAAGTTGAAGTGATAAGTGTATTTGCTTCAATTAGTAAAATAGAACACGATACTTTGCTATTTTTCTTTGGTATTTTAGCCGCTGTTGGAGGGCTTCATTATTTGGGATTTTTAGATTTAGCTGTAAAATTGTATGATACAGCTGGTGCTACAACCATGAATATCGGTGTTGGATTTTTATCAGCAATTGTAGATAATGTCCCTGTCATGAGTGCTGTTTTAAAAGCAAATCCTCAAATGATTGATGACCAATGGTTACTCGTAACGATGACAGCGGGTATTGGTGGTAGTATGATTAGCTTTGGTTCAGCAGCTGGTGTAGGTGTCATGGGAAAACTAAGAGGAATTTATACTTTTGGTGCTCATATGAGGTACGCTTGGACAGTTTTGGTGGGATATGTTATCTCTTTAATTATTTGGTATGTACAATTTGAAATACTTGGAATTTGGTAATAAAAGGAAATAGATGAAAGAAGTCCCCATTTTAGTTTTAGATTTTGGTTCACAGTATACGCAACTCATTGCACGAAAATTACGTGAAAGTGGTGTTTATTGTGAAATTGTTCCCTACAATGAGAAGATAGAAGATATTCAACAAAGAAATCCCAAAGGGATTATTTTAAGTGGCGGACCAGCTTCTGTGTATGCTAAAGATTCTTATCATCCCGATGAAAAGATATATGCACTAGGATTGCCAATATTGGGTATTTGTTATGGAATGCAACTTCTAACGCAGTACTTTGGTGGAAGTGTTATCCCTGCGATGCATCAAGAGTATGGTAAAGCTGAGCTACAGTTTGAGAACGACCACAAAATATTTAAAGATACAACATGTGGGCAAATTGTATGGATGAGCCATGGAGATAAAGTTGATACCTTGCCAAGTGGATTTGAAAAAATTGCATTTAGTGAAAATTCTCCTTACGCTGGTATTGCTGATGAAAAACGTAATATTTATGCTTTTCAATTTCATCCTGAAGTGTATCATAGTGAACAAGGTACAAAATTGCTGAAAAATTTTGCAAAGTATATTTGTGGCTGCGAAAGTACATGGAATATGGGTTCATTTGCAAAAGAGCAAATTGCTAAAATACGTGAACGAGTAGGTGATAAAAAAGTATTATGTGGCGTTAGTGGCGGTGTTGATAGCTCAGTTGTCGCAACACTTTTAGCTGAAGCCATAGGGGAACAGTTAGTATCTGTTTTTGTTGACAATGGGTTGTTACGTGCCAATGAACGTGAACAAGTTGAAGCAATGTTTAAACAAAGAGGTGTTCCTCTTATTACCGTTGATGCGAGTGAAAAGTTTTTAGGACGACTTATTGGAGTCAGTGACCCTGAGCAAAAGCGCAAAATTATTGGTGAAACCTTTATAGAAGTTTTTGATGATGAGGCTAAAAAACATGATGGTATTGAGTTCTTGGCACAAGGGACATTATACACAGATGTTATTGAATCTGTTTCAGTCAAAGGCCCTTCAAAAACCATTAAGTCACATCATAATGTTGGCGGATTACCTGCATGGATGACCTTTGAATTAATTGAGCCTTTACGTGAGATTTTTAAAGATGAAGTACGTATTTTAGGGGCAGAGCTAGGGCTACCTCGTGAGATGCTTGGCCGTCATCCTTTTCCAGGACCAGGCCTTGCAATTCGTATTATGGGTGAAGTCACTAAAGAAGATTTAGTACTTCTTCGAGCAGCAGATGTCATTATGCTTCAAGAATTACGTGCTACGGGATATTATGATAAAACATGGCAAGCTTTTACAG
>JAQUVE010000071.1 GCA_028693565.1 Sulfurospirillaceae bacterium
TCAAGTCTTTTGCAACCTTCTTTTACGTGAAGAGACTGAATTAGATGATGGTGATGTTAAATCTTCTATTTTAGAGTTGACCAATATCATCACTTCTGCCTGTATTGGAAAATTTTGTGAAATCATCCATGGCGAGACTATTTTTAAAGTACCTTCTATCGAAAAACGTGCTCTTTCACAAATTGATAGTTTTCCTAAAAGTGAAGGCTACGACAATGTCATTGTCATTAAAACAGCACTGGACATAGAACAAGAAAATATCATCGGGCATATGTTCATTCTTCTTGATAATACTATGCTAGAACATCTTAAACATATGATTGACACACTTTAATGATTAACTGCGAAAAGATCATTGATTCTATCAATGTTGGTATTATGACGATAGATGCGGATCTTAACATCTATTATATGAACCGTTGGTTTTCTATCCATAGTGAATTTACGTATACGGAAGATAAACCTCTCAATCTTTTAGATATCTTTGAGCTTTCTCATGACAAAATAAAAGCGCTTAAACGCCATATCAAAGCAGCTCTCACGTTAGGAAGCCCATCGTTTTACACAGCAGACTCCAACCACTATCTTTTTGCCATGAAGCACTCTTTGACCATTAAATCTATTTTTGATGTTATGCAACAAGATGTAACAATCGTTCCTTATAACATCGCTAAAAAGCAGGTTACCATTTTAGTCTATGATCAAACAACACTGATGGAAGAGAAAGCAAAATGCCATCGAGAAAATTCAGCCCTAGCTGAAGCCGTCAAAATTGCTAATGACACTATCAAAAAACTTGAAAGCGCCCAGCGTACTTTGGTCAAACAAAAAGATATTATTTATAAACAAGCGCATTATGACCAGCTCACATCTTTAGCGAACCGAACACTTTTGCAAGAGCGATTGCAACTTTTGATTGAAGAGTGCACGGAAAAAAATAAAAAGTTTGGCGTACTCTTTTTAGATATGGATGGCTTTAAAGAAGTCAATGATACACTCGGACATGATGTAGGTGATGACCTATTGGTTCACACCGCGCAATTACTACTTAATGAAACACGTAAAACGGACACCGTGGCACGATTCGGTGGAGATGAATTTGTCATTTTAATTAGTGACACTTCTGAGAGTATCCTTCAGACCATCGCCACTAAGCTTATTCATGCTGCCGCTCAACCACTTAATATTAAAGGCCATTATCTCACCGTCACTCTAAGTATTGGCATTAGTATTTTTCCAGAACATGGTAAAGATTTTAACACGCTTATTAAAAGTGCTGATCTTGCTCTTTATAAAGCAAAAGCTATGGGCAAAAACAACTTTAAAAGTTTTGATTCAACGTTATAAAGCACCAAAACCTTGATGAATAACCTTGAACAACTCAAAGCACTCTGCAAGACGTTTACGATACTGTATGTTGAAGATGACACATCAACACAAGAAGCTATGGCCAATACATTAAGAAGAGTCTTTGAGGAAGTTTATGTTGCCAACAATGGAGCAATTGGCCTTGAGCTTTTTAAAGAGCACCATCCTGATATCATCATCACCGATATTCAAATGCCTGTTCTCTCTGGTCTTTCTATGGCAAAAGCCATTAAAGAGATCAATGCAACAACGCCTATTATTGTTACAACAGCGTTTAATGAAGAGCACTATTTTATAGAAGCGATTGAAAATGATATTGATGCTTTTTTATTAAAGCCTATCGATAAAGAGAAGCTTTTTCAAACTCTTTTTAAACATGTTGCCCATCTTTTACAGCAAAAGAAAAGCGCTCAGCTTGATGAACTTAAAAAAATTGACGCTATAAATCAAGCTTCCGAAGAGTCCATTAAAAGCCTTGCCAATCTATTCCCCTTCCCAGCACTTTTTTATAAAAACAATCAGCTTATCTTTGTAAACACTGCCGCTGCTGAAATGCTTACTACCATCAAAATAACGTCTATCCAAGAAGAAACGTCTTTTATTAGTCAATTCCGCCTTACACGTGAAAAGAAAGAAAAAATTAGAATTCCTACAGAAGAAGGGGTAAGCAAAGTATTTTGGGTACACCCAAATGCCTTTTTTATGGGGGCTGATTTTGATTTAGTACAAACGTATATTTTTGTTGATATTACCTCAATTTCTTAACCAAAAATGATTGTAAATTTAGCACCTGCTTTTCCATTACAAGCCTCTAACTTCCAGCCCATATTATTTTCAATAATCATCTTTGCCATATAAAGTCCAATGCCTGTTCCATCCCCTTGCTCTTTAGTGGTAAAATAAGGCTCAAAAACGCGTTCCAGTACTTTTTTCTTAATACCTCCTCCACTATCTTCAATTTCTATACTATGGCAATTAAGCGTTATCGTAATCTCTTTAATAGAAGGCTTTCGCTCTAAAATAGCATCTTTTGCATTATTTATGATGTTTAAAATAACTTGTTGAAATTCACTTTTAAAACCAAACAATTCTTTATCATCTCCTATAATGTGAAGATGAATACCTTGGTTTTTAAATTGCGCACTTTGCAAAGCTATGGTTTCATTAATCGCTTGCAATGCAGAGAATGGTTTTTTTTCTTTGTCTATTTTGAAAAAATTTCTAAAATCATCAATAGTTTTACTCATAAAAAGAATCGTTTGCCTATTTTTAACAACAAAATTATGCAAAAATGTTTTATCGACCAACCCTTCATCAAAGTCATCCTCTAAGTTCTGGATATTCATATTTAAAGCATTTAACGGCTGTCTCCATTGATGTGCAATTGCTCCTACCATTTCACCCATTGATGAAAGTTTGGATTTTTGAATCAGCATTTGCCGTTCACGCTCTTGCTCTTTTTGAATCTGGATTCGTGCAGCTACCTCTTGTTCAACTTGTAAATCAAGCTTTTCATTCATTTTTTTGAGTTCGTTTTCCAATAACTTATGTTCTGTAATATCTTCAATAAAACCATGCCACAGTGTAGAACCGTCAGCTTCTTTTTCGGGAATTGCATTCCCGTATAGCCAGCGTTCAGTCCCATCTTTATCGACAACACGGTACTCATGACGCCATGGTGTTAAATCATTTGCCGATTGTTGAATGGACCTTATAACATTATGCTTATCACCTGGATGTAAACTTTCAAAAATCATGGAAGCATCTTCTCGAACTTCTTGAGGACTTACCTTGTAAATCTTATGTATGGCTTCACTCGCAAAAGGAAAACAAGATCTACCGTTCGGATACAAACGGTACTGATAAATCATACCAGAAATGCGAGTGGCAATTTTTTGAAGGCGGTTTGAGACTTCTTGCTTCTCTAAAAGTGATATATTGGCTTGTCGCAGTAAGATATAAATTAGCGCAAGAACCAATAATAACAACAGTAAACCAATCAAACCACTTGTAATCATAAACTTCGTATAACGCACCTTAATGTCACTGATATTATGCATAATCAATAAATCACCAATATTATTATTAAACCTATCAGAAAATCTTTGCGTAAAAATTAGCCATTTTTTTTGATCAACCTCGACTTCTTTATATACATTATACGTATGACCTTCTACCATTGTTAGCAAAAAATCAGGTAATGATTTTAAAGAGGTATAGTATAAAACGCTATCAGAATGTTTATCCCACGTAAAGGACTGTTTCTTCATTGCCATATGCTCTTGCCATAATGATTGATTGAGGTACTGTTTATGCAGTAAAATAGCTAAATGGCTTTGAAAACTATTGTGTAAGATGTCTAGAATATCTTCAATTCCTTTGGCTATTTCAACATAGCCAATAATGCTATCTTTTTCAAAGACAGGCTGAATAAAACGCAACAAAAGTAACCCCTGAGGCTTAATTTCTAATCCCCAATAAAAATCACTACAATTTGGAGCAATATCCAATGTACTACAAGCAGCTCGTTCATCTTCTTTTTGATTTTCAGGATAATGTAATCGCAAAAGTGCTGTATGATTTGCATCGTATAAAGAGAATTGCATAATATATTTTTCGCGGTGCATCACCTCAAATTTTTCTTTCCACTCCTGTATAATTGACGCTGCATTGGCTTCTTTTATAGCTTTTTTAACACGTATATCATGCGCTACCATTTGCACTATTGTCTTTAAAGCACTCACTTGTTGCTTCTCTAAGACCTCAAAATTCTGCGATATTTTTTCAATATTTGTCCTCATATCATCTTGAATAGATTTTTGATAATAGCTCCAAAGCATCATCTCAGAAAAAATAAATAATAAGAACAATATCCCAACTAATGTCAACATTACGCGACGGAAAATGGGCTTTGAATAACTATCCGCAGAAAAAAATCTCATTTAAAAAAACTCTAGGTCATCATCACCGCTAATTTCGGCACTTTTTTCTTCAAAAATAGCTTCTATCTGAATACATGAAGAGAGCAATGATGCATCCAAATAATGAATATCACGTGCCACCTGTGATATAAAAACATTGTCTCGCCATGAAGCAAGGTCATGCAGTAAATTTAAAAGCATCAAAGAGAGTTTTTTAACCTTTGTCTCTTCAAACTGCTCTTCACTGAGTGAACTAAGGAAATTGATAAGCGTTCGAATCGCAAAGCCTAAATGAGCAAAATCTATTAGCTCTTCTAAAATATTGGCATACTCTTGAAAATTATTGCAAATGAGCTCGGTAGCTTTTTTGGAAGGATTATCTTCAAACACTAAAATTGCTTTGTCTATTTCATCATTGATTAGTTCAAGCCCATCTATTTTTGGTAAAAAAGAGATCGCCGTCGTTTCTATATACTCACTTGCGCATAAAACATTATCATGCGATTTAGCCAAAATCTTTTTAGCCTCATCACTGATAATCATCTCTTCTTTTAGAGCTTTTATTTTTATATCCAACTGAAACGAGAGCATATCTTGCGATAAAATATATTTAGCTTGCGTAAAATGTTTCAGCAAAATATTTTTTATGACTGATTGCTTAATAGGTCTTGTTCCCACCAACATCATATAGAGCTTGTCTCTACTCTCTTCGACAATGATGTTGAAAGAATAGTGATATTTAAGAAGCCATAATCCAAATCCATAGATAAGGCGCACACAATCACTTAAATCAATAATATTTTTTTCACCCATCAGCCAATAATCCCAAAATTCAGCTAAATCATTTTCTTTTGTCACTCGAAAAGTGATACTGCGACTAAATATTTTTGTATCAAAAGGATTCAGTACCAATGTCACTTCTTCAGGCAGTTTATTTCTAAGCGTAATAATGTTTAAATAGTGTCGTATTCGCATTTCAAACAGTTTAGAATCAATAGGCTTTGTGAGATAATCTTCTGCTCCTAATGAGAGCATTTTATGTTTTGAAGCATCATCATCAAGAGCGCTCAAAGCAATAATCATCGTATTTTTTTGGACTTGCTTAATCAAACGGGTGGCTTCAAAACCATCCATATTGGGCATCATAATGTCCATAAAAATGAGATCAAAATGCTCTTTTACAGCCATTTCAACTGCAATTTGCCCATCTTCAGCTTCGTAAATTTCGATATCCTCCACTTCTTCGAGTAAAAGGTTCAAAGTCAATCTATTGTTATCATTATCATCAACGATGAGAACTTTAAACATTTTTATGCTCCTTTATAGTTTTAGTGATAATAAATTTTGCACCACCTAAAGTTATGGAATCTTCAATTCGATACTGAAAACTAAGCTCTTCACATAATAACTTGACAAAATTTAGCCCAATTCCTGTTCCCTTTTTTTCCATACTCGTCAACCCGCCATTACTTTGTGCGTACAACTCAAAGATACTTTGCTTATCTTTGATACCTTCGCCATCATCCTCAATAATAATCTCTATCTTTTCTTGATCTCGTAATAAAGAAATATCTACTGCTTTCTTGCCATATTTAAGGGCATTGGAAAGAACATTTGCAATGATTTGTTGAAAACGAAATTCATCACTACTGATAAATATACTGCGTTCATCACTATGTAAAACAATCTCTTTATTTAATTCTAAAGCTAACGATTCATGCTTTTCAATCACATCATGTATACTTTCATAAATATCAAATAATGTATAGGTAAAATTGATTTTGTGATTGCGAAGGCGACTCAAATCCAAAATATTGGTTACATTTGCAAGCATCGAAGAAGCACTTTTATAAATTTGGTCTAATAAATGCAACCGTTTTTCTTTGGGGATTTCTTCAATGCGATGCATATTTTTATGTAGATACTGTGAAAAATTGATGATGGTATTAAGTGGCGTTTTAAGTTCATGCGTAAAAAGAATTAAAAAAGAGTCTTTTGCTTCCGAAATTTTAGCTTGCTCATTTGCTTTGCGCTCTTTTTCTTGAGCCTCGCGACGCTCTTCAAGTATCTGTGTAATATCTCTTCGCACAGCGATATATTGCACAATTTCCCCCGTCATATAATCCTTAAAAGGGATGATGGTTGTATCTGCCCAAAAATCACTACCATCTTTATTGCGATTGAGAACTCGTTCTCTCCAAACCTTACCTTGAGTAATCGTTTCCCACATATCACTGTAAATGGCTTTATCATTTGCGGGATGCTTTAAGATGCGATGATTACGACCAATAACCTCTTCTTCCGTATAACCTGTAACCTTTGTGAAATTATCGTTAATATAAGTAATATTGCCATAAATATCTGATTGTGAAACAACCGAAGCATGAATAAGCGCATCAAAATATTGGCTATCTTTTAAAAAAATATCTTTATCGGAGATTGCGGCAATGGCATTGAGTAAATGGGTCACACTGTGTTCTTGCTCTGCGTGAAAACAAAAGTAACGCTTACATGTCAGATGCAGCGCTTTATCAATATTTTCAGAATCTTGAGGCTGCAAAAACAGTATCACTTCTGTTTCTGGACGAAATTGCTTTATTTTTGAGAGCGCTTCTAAATAAGAATTTTTTTCATAAGTAAGGGTACCAAACACGAGATGAATAGGGTTGGTAAGAACGATTTCTATTAATTCTTCAGCATTAGTACACGCATAAAAGTTTTTGCACTGTACTGTGGCAAGCTCGATAAGTGCTTCATTCTTTGCCATGACGCCCATAAGCACAACAGAAACACTATTTTGCTTGAAAAAGAAATGTTTCATTTTAACTACTTTTGTCCATTTAAACACGTCAATAGTGTTGATGCAATATCAGGAAGAGGGATAATATGATCAACTCCACCTAGTTTTATTGCCTCTTTTGGCATACCAAAAACAACACACGTCTCTTCTGATTGTGCAATTGTCTTGGCTCCTGCTTGATGCATATTGTACATTCCGCGTGCACCATCATTTCCCATTCCTGTTAAGATCACTCCTAAAGCATTGGCACCTGCTATCTTTGAGACAGAGTTAAACAACACATCCACACTCGGACAATGCCCATTGACTTTTCGACCCTCGCCAATTTCAATATAGTACCTTGCCCCTGAACGTCTGAGTACCATATGCAACCCTCCCTTAGCGATATAAGCAGTCCCCATGGCAAGAAAATCCCCACTACTAGCCACTTTTACATCAATTTCGCATAAAGAATTGAGCCGTGAAGCAAAAGGTCCAACAAAGCTATCGGGCATATGTTGCACAATCACAATGGCAGGAGAGTTTTTAGGGATACCTTGTAGTAACACCTTTAAAGCTTCTGTACCACCTGTACTTGAGCCGATAGCAATGACTTTATTGGTTGTTTCAGCAATACTGAGTCGATTGGCAATAATCTTAGTTCCAGGAATAATCTTTTGTACTCTTGCATAAGAAGCATCAATTACTTTTTGGATAAGTTCTTCTCTTATTTCTTCTTTTCCATCATAAATATTAGAATGTGGCTTCGCCACATAATCCACAGCCCCAGCCTCAAGCGCATCAAGTGTCACTTGAGCACTTTTGCGTGTCAAGGAAGAGACCATGACTACAGGCGTTGGAAAATATGTCATTAATTTTTGTAAAAATGTCACGCCATCCATTCGAGGCATTTCAACATCAAGACAAATGACATCTGGCTTTAATGCAACGATCATATCACGGGCAATATAAGCGTCTGCCGCAAGTCCTACCACTTCAATGCGTTTATCGCTTTCTAAAATTTCCCTTAAGATGTGCCGTGCAGTTGCACTATCATCCACAATGAGAACTTTAATCATTGCCCATGATCTCGTTTTGAACATATTTAAGGATAATTTTATTGACATCACTGATCATCATGATGCGCCTTCCATTATTGCCACCTGTGTCTTCAGCCTTAATGGGAATTGTGTATTGTCTTAAAATCTCTTTGGCAATCATGACATTTTTCTGCCCAATCATCTGCCCTTCAGTATTGTTTTTATGGATATTGGCTCCTCCAAAAATCTTAGCTTCCATATTGCGCCTTGAACAGCCGATATTTTCCATATTTTCAATCATCTTAGGAATAGAGATGTTGCCAAATTTAGGGCTTTCAAGCCCATTGCCATTCCAAAGAGGTAGAAGATAGTGATTCATGCCACCTAACATTTGTACTTTATCATATAAGCACACGCTCACGCAAGAACCTAGTACTGTCACGATTTCACTAGGATTAATCGCAACAAAAATTTCTCCTACATGAATAAATTTTCGAGGTAACATTAAAATTCTTTCATCTCATCAAAATCATCAAACATAAATTCATTACCACCCTCACCCAACAGTGCTTCTGAAACACTTTTATCGTGCAATTTTAGAATAATGGTAAAGACCGTTGCCTCTTCACTAGAATCATAATCAATCTCTCCATCCAATGATTCAACTAAAGCATTAACCACACTCAGCCCCAAACCAAGACCTTCCACAGATTCACGAGCTTTGCTTTGCTTGTCTACTTTTTTAAAACGGTTAAAGACCTCTTTTTTATACTCTTTTAAAATGACATCGCCCACATTACTGATGCGAATCACAAGATTTTCACCCTCAATATCAACACGAAATATAACTTTTTTACCTCGAAAAGAGTATTCGCATGCATTGGATAAAATATTCGCAAAGATACAATGCAGTTTTTTAGCATCACTCACAATGGGAGCATCAAGGTTGATCACAGACTCTATAACCAATGATTTTTCTTCAATCAAATAACTAAAAGCATTCATAACTTCATTAAAAAGTTCGCTTACATTGACTTCACTAAAATAGTTACCAATTTCGCCTGCTTCTATTTCTGCAGCCGTAAAAATATTGTTCAATTGAAAATCTAACTTCAATAGCTCTGTATTCATAAAGCTTTTAATTTTTTCAGTTTTAGGTGAATCTTGATTTTTTTGTATCATGGAAGAGAGGTTTAATAAAGAGCTAATAGGATTATTGAAAACATTTTTAATCAGTGATAAAAACTCTCCTTTTACCGAGTCATTTTCTTTGAGCTTTTCATTGAGGTCATACAACTTTTTAGTGGTAAATTCGAGCTCTTCAAGTGTAGTATTTTTTTGTTCAAACCGACGTTTAACCTCATCTAACAATATAGCATCACTGGCTAATTCAATATTCATGTAAAACCCTTTTAGACTTTTTGATAAATCGATGCACTTCTGGATTTAAACCCTGTTTTCATATCTGTCAGCGCTTCAGAACTCCCAATAAATAGATACCCATCTTTATGCAACATATGATAAAACTTCTCTACTAATGCTGCTTGTGTTGGTTTGTCAAAATAAATCATTACATTGCGGCAAAAAATAATGTCAAATTTTTTCTCTTTAAAAAGATTATAGTTGCCTGTAACCAAATTAAATCCTCGAAAAAGAATCGATTTTTTTAACTGCTCATTGATAGTGAAATGATGACCTTTTTCATTCTTGCCTTTGATAAAATACTTACTAAGATACGTAGCCCCAAGTGTAGCGACTGATTTTTCATTATACGTTCCAAGACTCGCTAGTTTAAGGACACGAGGTGAAACATCTGTTGCTAAAATCTTAACATCCATTGTTGGAGCATTTTCAGCTAAAAACATCGCAATACTATAAGGCTCTTCGCCTGTCGAACATGCTGCTGACCAGATACGAAGTTTGTTGTTTTTCTTTTCCATCATCGCTGAAAGATTATTTTTCCAAAACTCCCACTGTTTACCTTCTCTGAAAAAAGAGGTCACATTGGTTGAAATAAGCGATGAAAGGTATTCTAACTCAACACCCGTCGTATCATTGACTAAAAGCGTATAGTACTCACTAAAATTATCTAAACTAAGCTGCTTTACACGTTTTGCTAAACGTGCTTGTACTAAATAAATTTTTTGATCACTCAGTGAAATACCAATGTGCTCATAAATATAAGCTTTAAAAAGATCAAATTCTTTTTTACTGAGTTTGATCTGCTCCATCAATACAACTCTTCGACATTCAATATCAGAGCCACTTCGCCATTGCCCATGACAGCTCCACCACTGACTCCTTCTGTTTTAGCAAAAAATTCACCTAAAGTTTTAATGACCACTTGTTGCCTTCCCACCAGTTCATCTACTAAAAGGGCAAATTTTCCTTTTTCATTTTCGATGCATACGAGGGTTGATTCCCAAGGATTTGGCATTTTTGTATCTAACATTAATGTTTTATTGAGTCTCACAATCGGTAAGAGTTCACTACGCAATTGCACAAACTCATCTTTGCCCCCTGCTATATGAACACAATCCATTTGAGGTCTAAAGGACTCCGTGATAGAGAGTGTTGGAAGGATATAAATCCTTTCACTACATCGAACAATCATGCCATCGATAATTGCTAAGGTCAATGGTAAAACAATCGAAAAAGTACTTCCTTTTCCTTCAATTGATGTAACATCTATTTTTCCTCGAACACCTTCAATCGCATTGCGCACCACATCAAGACCTACTCCACGCCCTGAGATATCACTAATGACATCAGCGGTTGAAAAACCAGGCTGCATAATAAGTCCATAAATCTGGGCATCACTGAGTTCATCTTCTGCTTTGATAAGTCCTCGCTCTAACGCTTTTTGGTAAACTTTTTGTTTGTTGATACCGCGTCCATCATCTCTGACTTCAATGATAATATTGCCACCACGATGATAAGCGCTCAACGTGACAACACCCTCTTCACTTTTGCCCGCACTCATACGTTCTTGCACATCACTTTCGATGCCATGATCAATAGAATTTCGAATAATATGAATTAGGGGATCCGCTAAAGCCTCCACCATCGTTTTATCGATTTCCGTATCTTCACCTTCAAGAACAAGATGAATTTGCTTATTAACCTTTTTAGAAGAGTCACGTGCAACACGCTTCATTTTTTCAAACGTATCGCGAATAGGTATCATTCGCAAAGACATAACGCGGTTTTGAATTAATTTCGTAATTTTTGAAAGGTTTTCTATTGTTTTAGTGACTTCCGCATCTTTAACTGCTTTGATTTTTCCATTTTCACCCAAATAGTTTTGTGCGATAACCAACTCACCGATAGAATCAAACAGTTCATCTAGTTTTTGTGAATCAATCTTTAAAAAGCTTTTTTGTGTTGGTATAGTTTTACTTTTTTCTTCTTTGTGTTCTTCTTTATCGTCTTTTTTTAGTTCTACTGTCGTTTCTGAAGGTAGTATGCTTTGTGGCTCTTTTGTTTCTGTTTCTGTTTTCAAAGCCTCCATCAACACTACTTGAAACTCCTCTTCTTCCAAAAAGGCAAAAACATCTACAATATCATCACGCTCTTTTTCACTCGCTAGGTAAAGCACAACCTCTTGAATTTCATTACGCTCGACATCAAAACTTTCTAAATCAAAACACGTCGGTTCACGCCAGTTAGATGCTAAAATCCTTCCTTCATGTACAAGGTTTTTGAAAAATAAAAAGTGATCAAACCCGCGTAAATAAATATCGGTATCCAGCGTCAAAGTGATTTTATAAAGCTGTTCATTTGCCGTTAAAGCACTCCTTAATTCTGCTTCGTTTGCTCCTTGTGGCGCACTTAAAACAAAATCATCGCCAAATTCTTCAGTAAGATCTTTAGACGTTAGAACACTTGCTTCATGATGGGGTTCAACATGCAATAAGATTTCTTGAATTTTACGTAAGCACGCTTCATAACTTGCTGGCTTTCCCTCTTGTTCTTCGACTTCATACGTCAATGTCTCTTTAATAACAGTCACACCTTCTAAAAAGGTATCCACATGAGTTGAATTAGGTACGCTATCACTGCTTCTAAAAAAATCTAAAACATCTTCAAAATGGTGAACGAACTCGCCCAATCGTGAAAAGTTAAAAGCATTAGCACTACCTTTTAATGTATGAACGCCTCTGAAAATCTCATTTAAAAGGTCCTTATTGCTTGGTGATTCCTCAAAATTGAGAATATCAATATCCATCTTTTCGATGATTTCAGTTGCCTCTTCGATAAATATCTGTTTTAATTTTTCTTTACTCATAGCGCATCCAATAGAGTTTCCCATACGATTCTAAATCAAAGCTAGCAGCATCAATTAAATCAATTTTTATGGAAGGTTTCATTTTTTTAATACAAAAAAGGAGAGAAAAAAGTGCTGAGGTTGAAGGAAGCCCTGTTGAAGAGCGTAATAAACTTATCTCTTCAATATATTCCAACCTATCTTTCACAAAAAGATGCAATGCCTTCACTTCTTCTAAGTCTATCTCGATATCTAGTTCTAAAACATCACCATCAATACACATGTAAGGCCTTTGCAAAAAGAATTTCTGCTCATTTGTTGAGCTTGTTTTAGCACTACTTTAAATCAGTAAAGAAAAAAGCGTACTGCTTTTTTCTTTACGATTTAAAACTAACTCAACTTTCGCACATAAAACCTAACTCTTTCTTCGTGTAAGCACCGATGGCTGTGATGATTTGGTGTAATTCTTTATTGCTCTTGAAATTATCGCTGATATTAGCTATGTTGGTGAGGATTTG
>JAQUVE010000072.1 GCA_028693565.1 Sulfurospirillaceae bacterium
TTGAGCGAAAGTTCTTCTTTTAGTGCCGTTGTATCTTTACCCTCTTTGGCATACATAGGAAAGAGTTTACTTTTTGCATTTTGTTCTGCTTGGAGTGGTTCAAGCTCCAATTTTGCCTGTTTGAGTTCCAATGAGAGTGTGCGTAAGTTCTCTAAAAGCGCCTCATCCACATGCTTTTTACGTAGTTTTGCGCAAATCGTTTCAAAATCATTTTGGATCAATTTAATATCTAACATACCATTCCTTAGCGGTAAATTCCGACAATTTCTCGGATGTGTATCATTTTTTCACTGGCAATTTTTCGTGCTTTTTTCGCACCATCTTCTAAAATATCCATCACTTCATGAGGATTGGAAAGAAAATAAGCTCTTTTATCGCGAGCCTCTTCAAAGAAATTCCAAATAAGGCCTTGAAGGTAAGCTTTAAAATGCCCATACCCTTCGCCACCTTTGGTATAACGCTCTTGCAATGCAACTACTTCGTCATTTTCTAAAAAGAGTTTAGCTAATGCGTAGACATTGCATGTCTGAAAATCTTTAGGCTCTTCCATCGGTGTTGAGTCTGTAACGATTTTAGAACATGCTTTTTTAAGCTCTTTTTCACTGCAAAAAATATCAATGGTATTGCCATAACTTTTGCTCATTTTTGCTCCATCAAGACCTGGAACCGTTGCGACAACTTCATCTACTTTGTAGGCAGGTATGGTAAACACATCTCCAAAGTCATTATTGAATTTAATGGCAATATCACGCGCAATTTCGACATGTTGGATTTGATCTTTGCCAACAGGAATCACTTCTGAATCATAAAGTAAAATATCGGCTGCCATTAAAACAGGGTATGAAAAAAGTGAATGATTTGCCGCAATACCTTTAGCAACTTTATCTTTATAGCTATGCGCGCGTTCTAAAAGTCCCATAGGTGTATAACCTGAGAGCACCCAATAAAGTTCTAATACCTCTTTAACGTCAGATTGTACCCATAAGGTTGATTTGTTGGGGTCAATGCCCAAAGCCATAAAATTAATGGCTGCATCAAGGGTGTTATCTCGTAAAGCCTTGCCATCTTTAAGAGAGGTTAGTGCATGATAATTGGGGATAAAAATAACTAAATCACTACTCTCTTGCAAGTTGACCATTTGCTTGATAGCTCCAAAATAGTTTCCTAAATGTAGAGCACCTGAGGGTTGAATTCCTGTTAAAACACGCATCACAAATCCTATAAATTATTTTATTTTGAGTTTTTTAATAATTTCATTGATACACTCATTAACACTTTTATTTTCAACGCTAATGGTGATATCAGCTTTTTTAGCATAAGACACTATACGCTCTTCAAAAAGTTTTTTGGCTTTTTCAAAGTCAGAAAGCAGAGGTCTTTTGGCCAGTTTTTGCTCTGCATTTTCATGGCTTTTAAGACGATTAAGAATTCCCTCAAAGCTTGATTGGAGGTAAATAATCGTACCAATTTCATCTAAATTATCAACTTTGTAAAATCCGCCACCAGTAGAAATAATACAATTTTTAACATTTTTTTCGAGCCATTTTGCGACTCTTTTTTCTAGCGTACGAAAGTATGTTTCACCCTCTTCGTCAAATATCGTTTTAATTTTGCGATTTTCCATACTTTCTATCATATCATCCGTGTCAAGACCAATTTTTTTACTTTTTTGGATCAGTGCTCGTGCAATTGTACCTTTGCCTACACCCATAAAGCCTATCAAAACAATATTATTTGTTTTAGATTTAATCATCGTTTTCTACTTCATTATCACGCTCACCCTTAGCTCTAGCATAGAGTAGAACAGGGCTGCCTTCTAGCTGAAATGTTTCTCTTAGTTTGTTGATAAGATAACGTTTGTAACTAAAATGTAGTGCGCGAGGTCGATTCATGACAAGAGCAATGCGTGGTGGCTTAGTTGCATATTGAATGGCAAAATAAATTTTAACCACTTTTGTTTTTTCACTTGGAATTTGGTGTTTGATGGTAGCATCTTTAATCACTTCATTAAGCTTTGATGTCGAAATTTTGAGACTGTAGTTTTGATACACTTCTAAAATCATATCTTTAATTTTAGAAACACGCTGTTTGGTTAGAGCCGAAACGGTGATGACAGGGGCATAAGAGAGAAATTTAAACTTATAACGAAGTTCTGCAACCGTAGCATCATAATCGTATAAAGCTTTGTCCCATTTATTTAAAACAATGATGCACGCGAGGTGATTTTCATCGGCTAATGAAGCGATGCGTTCATCTAATTCTTTAAAGGTCTCACTCGCATCTAAAACCAATAAGGCGATATTGGCACGTTCTAGCATCTCTTTGGTGCGCATTAACGCAAATTTTTCAATACCTTCAATTTTGCCACGACGACGAAGACCCGCCGTATCAACAAAGTTAAGGATTTTATCTTGGTATTCGATGCTTTCATCTACTGGATCGATAGTTGTGCCTTCGATGCTGCTTACTACAGAGCGTTCTTTTCCAACAAGGGCATTTAGCAGTGAGCTTTTACCGACGTTCACACGACCAATAATGCCAATATTGATTTGATTGGATTCTACTTCTTCTTCTACAACTGCTTCAACGATCTCTTCTTCGTCATCTAAAAAGCCATCCTCATCTTCATCGATATCTTCATCATCTTGAATGGGCGTAATGCCTTCGGGTGTTGGCAGAAGCTCCCCTATCCATTCTAATAAAGCGCTTACTCCTCGATTATGTGAAACAGAGATAGGAAAAACGATTTCTGCTCCAAATTCGTCAAATTCCCATGCACTTTCCATCTCTTTGTCATTATCAATTTTATTAATGACTAAGGCTATGGGTTTATTAAGTGCTTGGAGTTTGTAAAAAATCTTTTTTTCATCATCGCTTGGGAGCATTTTCCCATCCACGACCATTAAAATAATATCTGCTTTTTTTGAGGTATTAAGCGACATTTGACGGACATTTTCAAAAAGCTCACTAGAGCTATCAAGTCCACCTGTGTCTAAAATGACACATGGCTTTTCAGTAATCAATACGGTATGAGACTTGATATCACGTGTGGTACCGCTAAAATCTGATGTGATTGCGATTCGCTGCTTGGCAATGCGGTTAAAAAGAGAGCTTTTCCCCACATTGGGAAGCCCTATAATAGCTATTTTTTTCATAAATACCTTGAATTCTAAATTTTATTACGTTTGATATAACCCTTATTATAGCGTTACTTTGCTTTTATTTTGGTAAGCTTTCGATATAGAGCGATTGTGATGGAAATGCAAAGCTTGCTTTATGCTTGGCAACAATGTGCATAATTTTAAAGTTTACATCTTCTCTAGCACTCAGATACTCTTGCCAATTAATCGTGTTTGTAAAAAAATAGAGAAAGATACTTAAAGCGCTATCTGCAAATTCATCAAAACTAATTAAAATTGTCTCTTTGTGGATATCAGGATGGGATGTAAGCATCGTTTTGATTTCACTGACGATGGCTTGCATCTGCTCTTGAGTGGTGCTATAAGTAAGGCCGATACGCATTTTAATACGGCGTTTTCCCATTTTTGACCAGTTGGTGATAGAAGCATCCGCTAATTTAGCATTGGGCACACTGACTAAAGCTTGTGCAAAAGTGCGAATTTTAGTCGAGCGGATCCCAATCTCCTCGATAAAACCTTCTGTAAAAGGTGTCTCAATCCAGTCACCTACTTTAAAAGGGCGGTCCGTAAAAATAACGAGTGAACCGAAAAGATTTGCAACGGTATCTTTAGCCGCCAAAGCAACAGCTAAACCTCCCAGCCCTAATGAAGCGACAAAGGCACTCACGTTAATACCCCACTCTTGGAGTACCGCCATGACGCCTAAAATAATGATGATGAACCGAAGTGTTTTTTTAATAAAATTTTCAATATCTTCGTGTAATTCCTTACCAAATTTAGTACTAAAATGGCTAAAAATATGTGAGAACTTATCGATGATACGATATAAAACCCAAAAGACGATAAAGATAAAAAATGATTTAATGAAGTTATCTAAGAAAAAGCTAAATTGTTCAAACGGTAACCATGCTTTTGCCATGTATGTGCCGATCAAAACGATAGAGAGTTTAAGAGGCTCTTCAATAATGTCTAATAGTTTATCATCGGTTGTTGTTTCTGTTTTAGAAGCAAGTTTTCGAAGGGCAACGAGAAGCGTTTTACTCAAGATATTTTTGAGTAAAAACGAGAGCGAAAAAATAGTTATAGCAATGATAATGTGCGCTGCTTGAATCCCAAAAAGTTCATAATTTAAAAGTGCATTGAGTGTCATAAGATGTTATCCTTATTCAAAAAAAATCAACAGATTTTAACACATAAGAGATTAAGATTGCGTACAAAATTGAATGGAGTTTATGTGTTTATCTCTTTAAAAAGTATGAATAAAGGTGTTTTGTTCATGCTTATCTCTTCTTTTAGTTTCGCACTTGATGGGGCGTTTGCAAAAATGTTAAGTGCACACATGGACTCTATTGAAGTGGTATTTTTTCGCAATACCCTAGGGACATTACTTGTGGCTTCAACTATCTTGAAAACACCCATTGTGCAACAAGGTGGCAAACTATGGCTACTTGTTTTTAGGGCTTTTATCGGTTTTGTTTCTATGTTGGCTTTTTTTTACAATATTGCGCATATTCCACTCGCAGATGCGATGACGTTTTCACGTAGTGCGCCTATCTTTACGGCCATTTTTGCTTATCTTTTTTTAAAAGAAAAGATAGGTGTCAAAGGCTGGATTGCTGTGTTTGTAGGCTTTTTGGGTATTGTTTTGATTATGAAACCTAACGGCTTTATGCTTGATAAAACAGATATTTTTGGTTTATTTAGTGGCATTGGCGCAGCACTTGCTTATACGAGTGTTCGAGAGCTTAAAAAATTCTATGATACAAGAAGTATTGTTTTAGCTTTTGTCTCGTTAGGGACGTTTATGCCAGTGATATTGATGGCTTTGGGTGAGTATTATCCTCTGCCGATGTTTGATTTTATGATAGGCAAATTTGTAATGCCTGAGGGTGAAATGTGGCTTTATATCGCTTTCATGGGTGTTTTTGGAGCGATTGGGCAAATGTATATGACTAAGTCTTTTGGGGCTGAACGAGCGGGTATCGTTGGTGCTGCTGGCTATTCTATTATCCTTTTCTCTTTGATTGTTGGGGTGATTTTAGGAGATGCTTTACCGGATTTTATCGGACTATTTGGTATACTCTTGGTCATTATTAGCGGAATTATTGTCGCAAAGGAGAAACAAGGATGATTTTAATCGCAGGACCATGTGTTATAGAGAGCAGAGATAATCTTTTTGCAGTTGCCGAAAAATTAGTAAAATATCACGAAGATAAAGCAATTGATTTTTATTTTAAATCCAGTTTTGATAAAGCTAACCGAACTAGTATTGACAGTTTTCGAGGACCTGGAATAGATGAAGGACTTAAACTTTTAGATGATGTAAGAGCAACATTTGGGTTTAAACTTTTAACCGATATTCACGATTATACTCAAGCTAAGCCAGTTGGGGAAGTTGTTGATGTATTGCAAATACCCGCCTTTTTATGCCGACAAACGGATTTGTTGGTTGCGGCGGCTCAAACGAAGTGTGTCGTCAACATTAAAAAAGGACAATTTTTAAACCCTTCTGATATGCGCTACTCTGTTAAAAAAGTTTTAGAAACAAGAGGTATTCAAGAAGAAGGACGAGAGGTAGCCCGAAAAGCTGGCGTTTGGTTGACGGAACGAGGAAGTACCTTTGGATACGGCAATCTTGTGGTAGATGCTCGAAGTTTTGTCATCATGAGAGCCTTTGCCCCTGTGATTTTTGATGCAACACATTCTGTTCAAATGCCAGGTGCTGAGGGCGGTAAAAGTGGCGGTAAGCGAGAATTTGTTCGCCCACTATCACGTTCAGCTGCCGCTGTTGGCGTTGATGGTTTTTTCTTTGAAACGCATATCAATCCATGTGAGGCACTCTGCGATGGCCCTAATATGCTGGACTTAGTAGATTTAAGTCATGCTATTGTAGATATTCAAAAGATTCAAAAGAGTTTAGAGGTGTAGATGATGCAAAATCTTATCCCAACACACAATATAATTTTAAATACAGGCTCATTGACATATAAGCGTGCTCAAATTCGTGAGTATTTCCTCAAAACTTATGCTATCTATGAAAAGCTTTTTGAAACACTTAAGGATGATGAAAGTTATTATCTTACAGCGGATCCGTTGCGTCACCCTTTAGTCTTTTATTTTGGTCACACCGCAACATTTTTTATCAATAAATTAATTTTAGCAAAGCTTTTAGAAGAGCGTATTAATCCACGTTTTGAATCTATCTTTGCTATTGGTGTTGATGAAATGAGCTGGGATGATTTGAATCAGTCCAATTATCAATGGCCTAGTATTGCTGAGATAAAGAGTTATCGAGAGAAAGTAAAAGAGTGTGTTTTACAGCTTATTGATACCTTTCCTTTGCAACTTCCAATTACATGGGAAAGTCCATTTTGGCCTATTATGATGGGAATTGAACATGAACGCATCCATCTTGAAACATCGTCAGTATTAATTCGACAACTACCCCTTACCTCGGTTCATGCACATCCTTTTTGGAAGGTTTGTCCGATCGATACTCCCGTAGTCCAAAATACTCTTTTATATGTCAAGGGTAAACAGGTTCGCTTAGGTAAACATAATGATAATACCTATTATGGTTGGGATAATGAATATGGCATGCATATCAGCGATGTTAACGATTTTAATGCCTCAAAATACCTTGTTAGCAATGCAGAGTTTCTAGCTTTTATAGAAGATGGTGGTTATGATCAAGAGCAGTTTTGGAACGAAGAGGGATGGAAATGGCGCATTTATAAAGAAGCACATATGCCTTTATTTTGGCGAAAAAACGAAGAGGGATACACTTTGCGTACTATGTGTGAAGAGATTCCGATGCCATGGAGTTGGCCTGTTGAAGTCAACTATCTTGAGGCTAAAGCATTTTGTAATTGGAAAAGTTTTAAGACAGGTAAATCCATTCGTCTTCCAAGTGAAGAAGAGTGGTATGTTTTGCGGGATGAGTATATTAAGGATGAAGAACCAAAATCGGACATCAACCCTGCTAATATTAATTTAGAATTTTTTGCTTCTTCTGTTCCCGTGGATACGTTTGCTTTTGGTGAATTTTATGACATCATAGGTAATGTTTGGCAATGGAGTGAGACACCAATGAATGGCTTTGATGGCTTTAAAGTACATCCATTGTATGATGATTTTTCAGTCCCAACGTTTGATGATAGGCATAATATGATTAAGGGCGGGTCATGGATTAGTACTGGCAATGAGTTATTACGTTCATCACGCTATGCCTTTAGACGCCATTTTTACCAACATGCTGGCTTTCGTTATGTTGAATCTTCTAATCCTATTGAGGTCAAATCAGTTTTTTACGAAACTGATTTTTCATTAAGTCAGATTTGTGATGCACATTTTGGGGCGCATGAAAATAATTATTATCAAACGATAGCACAGTATTGTCTAGGGTTGGGAATGCAACACCATAAAGCTTTAGAAATAGGCTCAGGGGCAGGCAGAAGCACTTTTGAGTTAGCACGGCTTTTTGAAAAAGTCCATGGCGTTGAGTTTACAGCACGTGTTGTACGCTTAGCTACTGGTTTTAAAGAGAGTAGAAAGCTCAAATATGCACTCAAAGATGAGGGTGAGTTAGCGGATTATTATGAAAAAAATCTTTTCGATTTTGGCTATGTTCAAGAGCCAAAAAAAGTTGAGTTCTGGCAAGGTGATCCACATAATTTAAAACCTTATTTTGATGGTTATGATTTAGTTTTAGTCAATGATGTCTTAGATACGTTATATGATCCGAAACGTTTTTTGCAAACGATACATGAACGCATAGTGCAAGGTGGGTATCTTGTGATTGCTAGCAGTTATGATTGGGATGAGAGAAAAACTCCCAAAGAAAAATGGCTAGGGGGTTTTAAGAAAAATGGTGAGAAATATAGCACATTTGATGCTTTATATGAGCAGTTGCAAACACGTTTTGTATTGGCAGAAGAGCCTTGTGAGATGCCTTTAACTATTCAAGCCAATAAGCGACAAAAAGTGATGAAAAATCTACACATAAGCGTATGGAAAAAACGATAAGGGTGATTCTAATAAGAGTGTAACCTAAAATTAGGTATCATTGAAAACATTGATGAATTTGATAGAAGGATAAGCATGAATATCATAGAAGGACAACTCTCGCTCAAAGGGAGTGAAAAAGTAGCGATTATTAACAGTCGATTTAATCATATTATTACAGATCGTTTGGTTGAGGGAGCACGTGATGCATTTGTACGTCATGGAGGCGATGAAAAAAATCTTGATTTGATTTTAGTTCCCGGTGCGTATGAAATTCCTTTAGCTTTAGATAAAATTTTAAGTGCTGGCAAATATGATGCCGTTTGTTGTGTGGGCGCTGTCATTCGTGGTAGTACTCCACATTTTGATTACGTAGCGGCTGAAGCAACCAAAGGTGTTGCCAATACAGCGCTTAAATATCAAAAACCAGTTACATTTGGCGTGTTAACAACAGAAAAGATTGAGCAAGCGATCGAGCGAGCAGGTAGTAAAGCGGGCAATAAAGGCTTTGAAGCGATGACTGGCTTGATAGAGCTTATTAGTTTGTATAAAAATCTATAAGGATTATTGTTGGCAACACGACATCAAGTAAGAGAAAGTATTGTTGGTCTTTTGTATGCAGAAGATATCGGCAATGATGGGATAGATAAGTTTATTGATGAGTTATTTGAAGAAAAAAAGATTCGTAACCTTCAAAAAGAGTTTGCATTAGCTCTTTATACGGGTATTAGAGAAAATTTAGTAGTCGTTGACGAAGCAATTAATATGCATTTAAAAGAGTGGGATTTAACGCAAATTGGTACACTAGAACGTGCCATTCTACGTTTAGGAGCATATGAGATTTTGTTTTCTGAGCTTGATAATGCCGTTGTGATTAATGAAGCAATAGAGTTAGCTAAAAAACTATGCAACGAGACAAGTCCAAAGTTTATAAATGGCGTATTAGATGCTATTTGTAAAGAGCAGGAAACGCATTGATGCAGTTATGTGTTGCCCTTGATTTACCCAGTAAAGAAGAAAATTTAGCTTTAGTCAAACACCTCAAAAGTGAATCCATTTGGTTAAAAGTCGGACTTCGCTCTTTTATTCGTGATGGTGAGATGCTTTTAAAAGAGATAAAATCCATTAATCCTTCGTTTAAAATTTTTTTAGATTTAAAAATTTATGATATTCCCAACACGATGGCAGATGCTGCAGAATCTATTTCCCTTTTGGGCGTTGATATGTTTAATGTGCATGCTTCGAGTGGTAAAAAAGCGATGCAAACGGTGATGCAACGTGTCAATACCCTTCCTAATCCCCCTATTGTTTTAGCAGTTACTGCACTTACAAGTTTTGATAATGCTTCTTTTGAAGCTATTTATCATACTAAGATTGCCGAAAAAGCAGCACAATTTGCTAGGGATACATATGAAAGTGGTATGCACGGTGTGGTATGCTCGGTATTTGAGAGCCAACTGATCAAAGCACACACTGCAGATACTTTTTTAACATTAACCCCTGGAATTCGTCCCTTTGGTGAAAATAGTGATGATCAAGAAAGAGTTGCTGACTTACACACTGCTAAAGAAGCAATGTCTGATTTTATTGTTGTTGGAAGACCTATCTATCATCACCAAGACCCTTTAAGTGTGGTCCGAAAAATCCTTGAAAATATAGAGCCTATAAGGAAGTAAAATGTTTCAAAAGATCGTGTTAAGCGTGGTTTTGTTTTGTGCTTTAAGCGTTGTCTCTTTTTTTCTTATTATAAAAGTAATTGATTTTAATGAATACAAGCCAAAGATTCAAAAAGCTATTAAAGAGAGTACAGGGTATGATTTAAGTATTCAAGGAGATATCGTTTTATCGCTTTCTCCAGTAGGTGTTAGTATTTCTGATATTCAAGTTTCTAACCCTTATTATAAAGAAGATATACCTTTTGTAAAACTTGGTAATTTCGATGTTGCTGTAGAGATTGCACCACTTTTTCACAAAGAGGTTAAAGTAAAGCATATAGCGTTAGAAAATCTATACGTTTTGGTTGAAAAAACTAAAGAAGGTAAGTATAATTTTGAGATACCATCTTCCAAAGTAAGTGAAAAAACTAAACAAGAAGATAAATCTTTAGCTGTTGAAGAGTCAGAAGTCATCTATCCTTTAGTCAATGTAACACAGATAAAATTTGGTGATGCTCACTTAGAGTATAAAGATGAAAAAAGTGGCAAAATAATTAACGCTGATAAAATTAATCTAAATGTAAATGATATTAATTATGATCCTTCAAAGAATAAACTCTATTCTGTGATATTTAAAGCAAATGCAAAAGTAGGCAATATTCAATATGATGCGATAAATGTCAAGGATATTGAAATGGTTTTTGATATGAAAGAAGCCATCGCCAATCTTGAATCTTTAAAATATACAATATTTGATAGCGTGATGAATGGCTCTGCAAAGGTTGATATAAGTGGAAAATTGCCAAAGGTATTGCTTAAAAATAAAATTGTAGATCTTAAACTAGACCAAGTGTCAAACTATTTTTTAGGCTCAGAAATAATCAAGGGAGTTGCCAATGGCGACTTGAAATTTGCTTTTTCACTAGGAGACGTACGAACTATCAAAAGTACACTTAATGGAACTTTGCAGCTCTCTGGTGAAAATATTGAGGTTAAAGGGTATGACATTGAAAAGATATTGGCGATAGCCAATAATACTAAAATAACACCCAATAGTTTAAATTTTGCATCGTTGTTAATTGGGCCTTGGGATGCATTTAAAGGGAAAGACAGTCTCGTAAAGCAAATCAATACAACCTTAGATATAGGGTATTCTGAAGTGCAGCTTAGTGATGTTGCGCTTAGTATCGCAAAAAGCCGTATTGCCATTAAAGGGGCTTTGCAAATGATAGAAGAGAAGTTTTTAGATGTAAAAGTTGCTTTATTAGATGCAAAAGGATGCTCTACTTTCGAGCAAACATTGACAGGAACATTTTCAAAGCCAATGGTTAAACTAGACGCAGTTTCCGTAAAAACTCTTGCAACAGTAGCGCTTTCATTGGTGAAAAATCCTAAGAATGATGAACCTGTGCAAGTACAAGTCCCAAATGACAACTGTGTTCCATTTTATGAAGGTGTTGTTAAACAACCTTAGTGGAATATGTTTTGCTTTTTTGAGGTAATTACTTAAAAGGAGCAAAAAATGGAAATTTTAGATGGCGTTAAGCTGGTTGTTATGTTGAAAGATAAAATTGAAGAAGCAAAGAAAAATGATCAAAACTCGGTTGCAAAACTTCAAAAG
Organism: Sulfurospirillaceae bacterium; assembly: GCA_028693565.1. Classification (GTDB taxonomy): domain Bacteria; phylum Campylobacterota; class Campylobacteria; order Campylobacterales; family Sulfurospirillaceae; genus Sulfurospirillum. Next base: position 11,421 of record JAQUVE010000072.1, read on the forward strand.
TTATTGGAAAAAGTTTTAAAATCATCTGATGTTGCCTATGTCTAATCTTTAATCTGCTTAAAACTTGTGTTTTAAGCAGATTATTATCTACTTTTGCTATAATCTCACTTCTATAATTTTTACTTGGACAGATGGGTGAGTTGGCTGAAACCACATCCCTGCTAAGGATGCGTCGGGGTAACCTGACCGAGGGTTCGAATCCCTCTCTGTCCGCCACCTATTTAAACCTACATTTTAAAATACAATCGCGTAGCTTGCTAATTTGATTGACATTGTCCATAAAATAACCACTATTTTTTTTTCAAAAAGGTATACTTTTCGAAAAAAGAGGTTGTAATGCCAAGTTTAAATTGCCCTATTATGGACCATTACCACGAAGAATTTGATGCTCTTTTAGCAGCATTTAACATAAATGATTTCGCACGTTCATTTGAAAGGCTTATTAATCAAACGGTAGAGCATTTTACCCATGAAGAAGCTTTGATGAAAGAGCATCATTTTCAAGGATATAGTGAGCACAAGGAGGAACACCAAAAGATTCTCAATGAGCTTGCTTATTTTTATGAGATGACGCAAAATGGACGTATGGTTTTTGCAAAAAATTATATTCAACATGGTATCCGTGAGCGATTTGATCTGCATATCGGCAATATTGATTCTCAACTAGCATTGTTTTTAAAACAGCACAATGCGTGTTTAAGCTAAAAGTTTTAAGTATAGTTCATAGATACCAAATAGAAGTAACCCTCCTCCTATTAATTTTTGAATAGGATAGAGCAATGCCAAGAGCCTGCTCGCTTTTTGATGCCCCAATAAAAAGGCTACGAACATATCCCATAGTAAGAGCAAACTTATCATCCAAACAGCATAGACAACTTTGACATATAAAGACGTTTGTGGCGATACAATTGTAAAAAGAATAGAGAGATAAAAGAGGGTATTTTTGGGGTTTAAAATGGCAGAGAGAAAACCAGTGTTAAAGAGTTTGCGGCGTGAAGGCAGAGAGTTTTCAACGCTTTGATGGTAAGTTGGTTTAGGTGCTGTTATTAAAATGTAGCCCAAATAAACCAAGAAAAGAGCGCCAAGAAGCTCAATTGTGGGCAAAAGCAAAGGAAATTGGATAAGTGTTTCATGGCCAATGTAGGCGAGGGCGATGTAAAGAGTATTGCCAAGGGCGATGCCAAAGCAACTCCACCATGCTAATTTATAGCCATGAAGTAGTGCTGTTCGCAAGATAAGAAAAAAATCCTGACCAGGACTGAGCAGTGCTAAAAAATAGATAGATGTCAATGTGAAAAACTCAATACTTAGCATAGTAAAACCTTTTTGCTTGCAAGTATAGAACAATGCACAAAAAGCTTATTGTATAAAATTGACTTGGTATTCTTTA
>JAQUVE010000073.1 GCA_028693565.1 Sulfurospirillaceae bacterium
AAGAATGTTATATGCGACGTATTGGGCTAAAGAACCTCCCAAAGAAGGGAGAAAAAGGGGACAGGCTACTTTTTGTCTCGCTTTTTTGTTCTTCTTTCTTCTGGTCTTAAATGGTGTCAGGCACCTCTTGTTTGGATTATAGGTATGCTGTTCTGGTAGCCATAGTTTTGGGGTAAAGGTCATCTTATCTCTTTCATGTAATCGTGTATTTTTAAAAGACTGTTTGTTTGTGTCCTACGGGCACCTTACATGTAAAGGCAATGTGTTCATGAAGATAAGGCTTATTAAAATAATACTAAATGTGAAGGATAATAGTTTTATACAACTTAATGCGTCCCTATTTCCAGCTATATCACTATATTTTGCAGTTTAATAAAATTACATTTTAGTTATTTTTAGCTTAAGGTTTATAGTATAAAGTATTATTTCTTTCATCGGCCATCACAAAAGAGTACGAACCCTAAAACAACTCACGCATGGAGCACCTTTTTTACGGAATCTTGCTACACCTTCATGGGTTAAAATGAGCCTAAACATTCTTTTGCTACAATATCCAACTTCAAAAAACTACTTAAAAGAGAAAATAGTGGACATCGAATATTATGAGATACTAGAAATCAGCAAAAATGCTGATGCGGCAGAAATAAAAAAAGCATATCGAAGATTGGCGTTACAGTTTCACCCCGATAGAAATCAAGGGGACAAAGAAGCAGAAGAGAAGTTTAAGGCGATCAATGAAGCCTACCAAGTCTTAAGTGATGAACAAAAACGTGCTACGTATGACAGACATGGTAAAGCAGGACTCGATAGACAAGGTTTTAGTCACTTCTCTGATATGAACTATGAAGATATTATGGGAGATCTTGGCTCTATCTTCGAATCGGTCTTTGGTGGTGGTTTTGGTGGCGGCTTTAGCTCTGGCGGGAGCAGTCGCAATCAAAAAAAATATAATCTTGACTTAGAAGCCGAAGTAACACTTGCCTTTAATGAAGCTATTTTTGGCTGTAAAAAAGAGGTAAGCTTTAGCTATAAAAAACCATGCGATACGTGTGATGGTACAGGAAGTAAAGATAAAACAAGCGCTACGTGTAAAGAGTGTAAAGGCAAAGGACAAGTCTTTTACCGCCAAGGCTTCATGACTTTTTCTCAAACATGTTCAACATGTCAAGGTAAAGGTACCGTTATCACCAATCCTTGTTCTACTTGCCATGGTAAAAGTTTTACAACACTTCAAGATAAAGTGACCATCGATATTCCTGAGGGTATTGATAATAACAACCGCATACGAGTAGCTGGCAAAGGCAATATCGATGAACGAGGAAGCAGAGGCGATTTATATATTCTTGTGCATGTCAAAGAAGATGAACACTTTGTTCGCCACAATGATGATATCTACATTGAAGTGCCTGTTTTCTTCACCCAAGTAGCCCTTGGTGAAACTATCAAGATTCCTACTATTCGTGGCGAAGCAGAGTTAGAACTTCCTTTAGGTGCCAAAGATAAACAACAGTTTATTTTTAAGAAAGAGGGTGTCAAAAATGTCCATACCCATCAATTAGGCAGTATGATCGCCCAAATTTCGATTCGTTATCCTAAAAAAATCACCAAAGAACAAAAAGAGTTACTGACAAAATTACAAGAAAACTTTGGCATTGAAACCAAACATAAAGATGAAAAATTTGAAAGTGTCTTTGACAAAATAAAAAGTTGGTTTAATTAAATGATTAAAGCGTACGTGGAGTATCAAGGAATGAGCCTCCCGTACAACATCATCACCAATAAAAAACTCAAGAACCTCACCATCAGCGTTGATCCTCACAAAGGAGTCATCGTTAAAAATCCCAATTATGTGATTTCAAAAGTACAAACCATTGTGGCTCAAAAAGCCGAATGGATATTTTCTAAAATGGCACAAGTGCAAAAACGTCTTAGTATCCCCAACCTTTTAGAAGAAGGTAAAATCCTCTATTTAGGAGAGATTATCGCTTTACAAGCAAACCAAAAAGCAGAAGCCTTTTACAGAGAGCAAACCCAAAAAATCATCCCAAAAATTGTGGAAGAACAAAGCTTTTTGATGGGAGTAACCCCAGCCTCTATTAGCTATCGAAAAGCCAAAAAACGTTGGGGGAGCTGTTCGTACAAAAATCAACTAAGCTTTAACATCACCTTAGCACAACTTCCACTAGAGTGCATCACTTATATCGTCATTCATGAACTCTCACACATTAAACACAAACACCATAAAAAAGCATTTTGGGATTGCGTGCGTGAATTTATGCCTGATTATAAACAACGTGAGAAGCAAATCAAAGAATTTCTTCCCACGCTATAACGGTATTTAGCTGATCTTTTTAATACTGACAGGGATGGCTTGACGAGCATTTGACCCACACGCAAAATCACACGCAAGCGCTAAACCTCTTTTTGTATCTTTGAGCCCTAAACGATTATAAAAAACACCTGTTTGTCGTCTCTTAAGACCTTTGTGAACCACGCCATTGATTTCGATATCCATGGCCCCTTCCCCTTCACGACCTGCTCCGTGTTCTATACCAATAGTTTGCGGATGAATCCCATGACGATAACGTAAATATCCGCTTACTTCGCCTTCATGCGATGTCACTTTAACATAATCACCATGTTTTAAGTGATGTGTAGCGGCGGCTTTTGGATTCATATCGATGTATGTAGTATAACGTATCTCTCTAAGCTGATCACTTGAGCTATCCGGTGTCGCTAGAACATTGGACTTATACGAAAATGCCACAAAAGGAAAAGTTTGCGAAGGAAATAGCATAGTATAGCTTTCACCTATTGTTGTTCTTTGGGCATAATACTTTGGTGTACCGCTCAAGCGCTCTCCACTGAGTGCGTTTCGTGTTGTACCGACTATTTCATTATAAATTTGTATTGGTTTTTGATATTTTCTTGCTGTAAACGCACCATCGTAGCTGTATTCACTATCTTGAAATCTTCCACCTCTAGCCATCACATAAGCGACTTTTTTCCAATTATCACCGCAAATGCGTTGCAACGTTGGCACATAAGATGTGATACCACTCAACGCAATATCGCTATCACTTGCATCTGGAACAGGTGTGCCATCCATCGCGATATTTTCAAAAGCACGAATGAAAAAATCTTCTGCTGTATGAAACGGATACCATTTCCCATCTTCACCTTTTAACGCATTGTCTCCAAAACCTGGTAAGCCCATCTTTTTCCCTAAAGCAATCACAAAGCTCACCATTTCTATTGGCTCTCCATTTTTAAAGGTTGCTTGTTTTGGTTGAACAACGGGAAATCTCAACGTATTAACCTTTGTTTGATAAGCAGCCCACGCATGAACCACACCCCATGTTTCATACAAAACAGAATCAGGAATAATATAATCAGCATATTTAGACGACTCATTGATGAAAGGATCAATAGCAATAAAGAGTGGAACCGCTTTTTTAGGATCCGTTATCAGAGCTTCAAGGTGTTTTTGCCCACCCGCTGTTCCATACATAAAATTGGCGCAAAAAGAGATTAACGCATCCATTTTATAAGGATAAGCATTGGCACTATTTGTGATAAATTCACTCTCTAACGCATTGGTAAAAGGATACCAATTATCTTTCGCAGGGTAAGGATTCTGTCCATTGGCAACTTTATTTTTATACTCATTGGTCGTTTCATAATGCGTTCGTGTTTTATCAATACGTACGCCTTGAGGCTTGTTTTTACCTTTAAAGGCAAAAAGGTTATAGCGTGAGCCTACATAGTCTTGATACGCACCGCCACCTGAGCTCATACCGCCTTTATAGTTAAGATTGCCGACCATCGCACCTAACATCATAATGGCATACGTCGTATAAAAACCTGTGGTATGCATCGTACCACCATGACAATCAATGCTGACTTTTCGACCATGAGACGTAAACTCTTTTGCAACAGCATACATCGTCTCAACACTGACACTACACTCTTTGGCATACTCTTTAATACTCATAGCATTGGCATTTTCTTTCAATTCATTAAAGGCTGTTCTAACACGATAGCTTTTAGCATTGAAAACAACTTCACCTTGAAAATCAAGTACCGCTTGTGTTACGTCATTGGAAGACTTAAGTGTATTATCAACGCTATCAAGGACTAAAGGAAATGTACCATCACTTAAAATCTTTCCAAATTCCTCTTCATCTTGAATAATTAAATGCGTTGCATTGGTCCATGAAACGTCCTTAGCGGTTTGCATCGCTTTTAACGATGGTAAACTCAAATAGCTCTCGTTATACCATTTGTTGTTAATAATAATCTGTAAAACGCCCATCACAAAGGCTAAATCCGTCCCTGGAATAATGGGTATCCACCTGCTTTTATCGCCCACGGCTATGGTATCTGCATTACTTTGCATGGGTGAGACAACGGTATATTTGATATTTCCTTCGCTCCGTGCCTCGGCCAATAATTTACCTTGGCGTTTAAAAGGATTACCAGCTTGTCCCGCCGCTGTTCCAATGCTTAAAAAGTATTCTGTATGCTCATAATCTGGTTTAAGATGAGGATATTTAACCGTATCTCCCAAATAAGCCGCCTCTCCTGCTCGCATAGAAAGACCGCAAATAGATGTATGCCCTGTATAATTGGTCGTTCCAAAAGCCATCATAAAGCGTTGAACCATGACTTGGTCTCGCCCTTCTGCCGTTGTCCCTATAATACAAAGTCCATTTGCTTTTGGCCCAAAAGAAGGCTCGTCAGGATTGATGGGCGTCGTGAGGTCACGTATCTCTTTAAGCCCTTTGACCATACCTTCACCAAAGAGATCGCCTCCATGGACGATTTCGTTGATAAGCTCATCAATATCCATCTCTTTCCACTTATTTTCGCCCCGTTTCCCCACACGTTTTAAAGGCTTCAATACTCTATTGGAAGCATCAATTTTATCAAAAACGGCATTACCCCTCGCACATACATTGGAGCGGTACGTCTCAAAACGTCCCTTTTGAGAAAGCAGTTTATAGCTCTCTTCAATGCTTGTCGCATACGGTAGCCATGGATTGGTCGAAAGCAAGTGATAAGGATTGCCCAAAACTCGCACCACTTTATCCGTTTTTGTATCGATTTTAACCCGTACACCACACTGAGTGGTACATCCAATACATGTCGTTGCGCAAACCTTAAAATCCTCATTGGGGATAAAGGTATCATTGGCAAAGCTGTATTCAGGTTTTTGTGCATTAAAATAAATAGGATCTTTTGCAGGAGTTCCTTTATCACTTAATGTGGCAACTGCCCCTAACGTTTCATGGTATCCTGCCACTGATGCTGCAGCTACAACCGCTCCTGTACCTACCAAAAACTTTCGTCTACTACTTTGCATGACTATCCCCCTTATAACAATCATTCATCTCTTCATCCCATGGAAACACCAACAATACCGCACAAATAAGTGCCACTAAAATACCCCAGTTAGAGACAATGGCAATGATGCTATCTTGCCCAAATATCGGTGGTGAATAGTGTAGAAATCCTGCTGTTGTACGAGGAATTTCTTGCCCACCGATGACCGTATTCCATCTAAAAATCCATACACCAATCGCTGTTATAATGCCACCAAAATAGACCACAAAAGGCATATAACGCAGTTTTGTAAACCCTATGATCATCGGGATAAATAAACACAGAACATAATCAATCCAAAATGTATCTTCAAAATGCAGCTCAAAAAAACGATACAAGGCATATTTTTCTTCATTGGCAAATGTTAATGAAAATGTCAGCCATAAAAAACGCATCACTAAATCCGCTACAATAAACCATGCCAAAAGCCGAGCTAAAGTAGCTACCATATCCGTATCGACTCGTTTACGTTCCGATAAAAAACGTTGAAATAGTGGAATTAAGATAATCAGCAACCCCGTTCCTGAAACCATCGCAGAGGCTAAAAAGATGATTGGCATTAAGGGTGTATGCCACATAACATTCGCATGAACAGCCCCTAAAATATACCCTGTATAACCGTGAACACTTAACGCTAGAGGGATTCCAATCGCTCCTAAGATATAGCCTTTTTTATGATCTTTTTCTTGCGCTTCTTGGCTTAAATCCATATTGCCAAACGCTAAGAGTGTATTGAAAAGCTTAGTCATCCCTTGACTTTTCTGTGCTTGCTTTACAAAATAGACTCGGTACAAAGATTGCGCCTCGAAAAAGATGAGTATGGGATAAGACATAAGCAATAAAACACCCCATTTCATAGGAGATGTAGGGAAATTTTCCCATCCGTATAAAAAGAAGTTTAAAATTCTGCCTGGTTGTCTTAAATCATCAATAAGATTTAAAGGTGCAGCGACTAAAAGAACAAACGCCATCAGCAATGAAACACCAGCAATAGGCTTGTACTGTTTCCACCCAAAGACATGCGCAAAACTTGAGATAATAAACGCTGCCGCAGAGCTTCCTGTAAACCAAAAATAGTTAGGGATATCAATCCCCCATGGTTTTTCAAGCGTCACAGAAGAAATCAGTGTTAAAATATGAGATGCATTATCCATGGTATGGTACCTCCGTTTTGATTTTAGACCATTCCGATTTAAAGCCTTCGTTCGCCTTTACAATATCATCCAAACTCTGTGTTGTTTCCAAAAGTTCTTCCAATCTTGCATCTAGGCTAATATAGAAATTTTGAGGGCGTGTTCCTTGTGCTTTTTTAAGAACGGTGGTAGAGAAATGACTTAATAGTTTTGATACCTCTGAGGTCTTATCGTTAGCATCGCCAAAAACCCTTGCGCCACCAACACACGTTTCTACACACGCTGGCAATAACCCTTGATCAACCCGTCCAGCACAAAAGTTGCACTTATCAGCCGTTTTAGTTTTCGCATTAAAATAACGTTTGTCATAAGGACACGCACTAATGCAATACCCACATCCCCAACATATTTGATTATCCACCACGACAATGCCATCTTTGCGTTTGAACGTCGCACCTGTCGGACAAACAGCCACACATGAAGGTTCATCACAGTGATTACACAACTGTGGTAAAAACGCTTTTCGAACATCGGGGAATTCACCTAGCTCAGTCTCGGTTACAAACGTTCTAAAAGCACCCTCAGGCACTTCATTTTCAACTTTACAAACCGAAGTACACGCTTGACAACCTATACACTTTCGCAGATCCAATACCATCACGTAATGCTTTGTTTTGTCACCCACATATTTCGCATCGGCTCTATCACGACCAGGATTTTGTAATGAAAAAGCATACGACGATGTGACTGAGAAACTCGCTAATGCCGCTATGCCAAACCCTTGCTTTAGAAAGCTTCTTCGGGAATCTTTTACATTCACGATTACTCCTTTATACTATTTACTTCCTGACAGTATAAAGATAAAAAGGGTGGAAAAAGGGAATAAAACTTAAATGAAATATTTAGTTAGAAAGATAAAGGCAAGCACTTAGCTTGCCTTTGAAGGGTTATTTTTTAGCAGGGATAATAATATCTTTATAGGGACCAAATTTATGTTGATGACGTGTTTTATCATCTAAATAGGGAAGCATATCGGTATCGGGGGCTTTGACTTTGACATCAGGAAAATCTTTCTCTTTATTTGCTTTTTTTGGACGTGGCTTATCGTAATTATTGATATATGCTGCGACATCATAAGCTTGGTCATCGGTTAAGATACGGCTTTGATTGGTCGCACCCAAAGGCATATTTGCAACAATCCAATCCGCAGATTTCAAGACTCGATACATTCCTGCACCTGTGTTATAGCTATCATTGCCCCATAATGGTGGAAACTCATACCCATTGGCTTTGCCTTCACGTTTCACACCCGCACCATTTTCACCATGGCATGAAGCACAATTTTCTTTGTAAACAACTTCCCCTTTTATAGGATCAGCGGCACGCTTCATGACAATTTTACGGTCAACTTTTGGGAACTCAGCACCTTCGACTTTTGCCCCAATTGGCACACCCTGTCCCAACCAGAACATATAAGCGACCATTGATTTCATCTCTTTGCCCATCACTGGCAATGGTTTACCATTCATACTGCGCATCATACATCCATTAATACGCTCTTCAATCGTTCCAATGGTATCTTCACGGTTACGGTATTGAGGGAAATTTGCAAACGTTGACATATACGGAGCACCCCATTTTTTTGTCCCCGCATCTTGGTGACAATTATTACATGCAAGATTGTTGCCCGCATAACGCATGTTTTTATCTGCCACCTCTGGCCCTATGTATTTATACGTCTCCGTAATGAGTTGTTTACCATAACGAACATAATCCCCAAACATATTGTTAGGAATCGTCTTTTCATCAGGCGCTTGCCAATCTTTGACCACTGCTGGCTTAAACCCTTTTGTCGTTCTCTTATTGACCTCAGCGACATCAAACGCCATCAATGCGGTTACAGACAAGGTTACCAAAACCAAAACCATCTTAGAAATCATTCTCATGATTGCCTCCTTTTTTGTTTTACTATAGTATAGACAGCAAAAGGGTGGAAAAAGGGAGATTTTTAAACTACAGCATCTAAAATAATGGTAAAAAGCGCTCCATGTGCTGTATTGGTAACATATAATTCGCCATGATTGTTTTTTTCGATAATGCTTTTGCACATGTAAAGCCCTATACCTGTTCCACTTTTAGCATGCTTCGTACTGAAATAAGGCTCAAATATCTTCTCAATAGGCTCAATCTGAATTCCACCACCATTATCTTCAATCTCAATAAAGCCTTTATGATTTTCGCTTCTGATAGTGATTGTAATTTTAGGATCAATGACAGCTCTCTCAATAAGAATATCTTTGGCATTGCTTAAGATATTTAAAACCGCTTGTGCTATCTCATTGTCATACCCCTCAATGCTAATAGAGGCATTAATATGTAAGGAAACAGCAATATGGTTATTGTGTAAGGAGGAGTGGATAAGATTGAGTGCTTCTTTGATTGGCTCCTCTAGGTTGTACAGTTTTTTCGCCTTACCTGAAGCAAAAAAATTGCGAAAATCTTCAATCGTCTGCGACATAAATTCTATCTGTTTTTGCGCTAAAGAGATCTTGTCAGAAAGCTTTTGAGCACTCAATTTTCCTCGTTCAAAAAAAAGTTCGATGGCGATTAGAATTGCACTTAGTTCCGTTAGGGGCTGTCTCCATTGATGCGCGATATTGCCTATCATTTCACCCATATTCGCGAGCTTACTTTGATGAATAAGCATACGCTCTTTTTCATGAACTTCATACTCTTTTTTCATACGCTCTTCAATCTCTTGACTGACCCTCGTTTCCAAATTGGCATTTAAAAGCGCTAATTTTTCCTCTTTTAGAATGAGTTCTTGATGAGACTCTTCAAGCCGTTTGATAAGAATATTGAAGCCATACTCTAACACGATTAAAATAATTATCCATAACAAAGCAACGATTAACAAACTCTCAATCATCGCCTCTTTGAACTGTTTGTGCTCAGAGGTGATATCTTGAAAGAAGATAATATTAAAGATTTTACGGGTTGAAAAATCATTTTCATTGATTTTATGTACTTTAAAATAATGACCCTTATAGTCCATTTTATCGGAAGCTTTATCCTCGCGCGCCAAAAACTCACTTAACAGTGTTGTGTCATACGCTTCATGGATACTCAGAGAATTATCGATAATGATATTGTGGTAGATAATATACCCACTAAAACCTATAAGCTTTTTAATTTCATTGAGAAAATAAACCGGCTCAACACTGATGACTAAAAAACCAATATTCTCAGATTTTTCATTCAGGGCTGGCACAATAATTTTATAGACCAAAACATTGTTGGTGTAGCAAAATCCACTACGAACCTCATGTTTATCACTTTTTTCACCATTGATAGTAATCGTTTTAGGGTCACCCAATAAACTTAATAACTTAAATTTATCATCATAAAATGCCATAGACTGTAAGGAAGGATGTTCTTTTTTAAGTACTTTCCAGCGAGGGAGAGAAAGCTTCTCTAGCATATCGCCATTTTTTTGGACGAGTGCTGATTTTATGCCATAAGACTCAAGATTGGCATTGGCTCTATTGGTAAAAAAAGCATCGACACTCTTTTTACTCTCTCTATAAATATTCTGCACTTTGCCAATGTAAAAATTTTGCTTTTCATATAAAAATTGTTTTTCATCAACATAACGCAGGTAAATAAACACCAAAGAGAGGACAATAATGACAAAAGAGACTAAGATAATCGTTTTAGATTTGGTTGAAAAACGACTCTCTATTTGTTTGAAATCAAAGTTCAAGACTATACCCTAAGCCGTAAATATTTTTAATGACCTCTTTACCGAGTTTTTTGCGCAACTCTTTAACCAATGCTTTGATTGCCTCTTTAGAGTGTTCATCTCCATCATAACCCCATAAATAGGCTTCAATCGATTCAAAAGAGATAACCTTGTTCTTATTGTCGATCATATATTCAAGCAACCTGCTTTCACTTTTGGAAAGTTTACATTCACACTGGTTAACTATGGCAACTTTTTTAGACGCATGGTATACCACGGTATCACTCAATGTGACACTTTTTTGATGCGAAGATAACTCTTCACAACAAAGCTTTAACGCCTCCTCTAAATCCTCTTTCTTAAAAGGTTTTACAAGGTATTTTGTGATTTTAAGCTCCACCGCTCGCCATAAATATTCATGCCCAGCATGCGCACTCAAAATAATAACGGGGATATTTTTATGGTTTTTTCTAATATTTTGGATCACTGCAAGACCGTCTGTTTTGGGTAAGCAAATATCAAATATCAAAACATCAGGGGGTGTGATAGCAAACTGTTCTAGCGCTTCTTCTCCATCTTTAACCGCAATGACTTTATGAAAATAAAACTCTAAAATTTCAACAACCACATTACGAATTCCAGCTTCATCTTCAGCGTATAAAACGACTTTATCTGAGAGTAAATCAAGTGTTGTAGTTTGTTTCATTTCATTCCTTATAAAAAAAGTATTCTAAAACCGATTAAAACTAAAACAATGCCACCTAAAACTTCCGCTTTCCCTTCTAACCATGTTCCTCCGTATTTACCGATGTAAACGCCAACAAAACTCATCGCAAATGTCACAACGCCGATTATCACACATGCTAAAAGTGGGCTAAACGGGAGCAATATCAAGCTAAATCCAGCGGCCATCGCATCAATGCTCGTAGCAATAGCTAAAAGAAGCAAGACTTTATTGCTGATATTTTGAATGACCTCTTCAATGCCTTCACTGAGTCCCTCATAGACCATTTTACCACCAATGAGAACAAGCAATCCAAAGGCAATCCATGACGTATAAGAATCCACCCAACCTAAAAGTCCTTTGCCTCCAAGGTAACCAATCAATGGCATTAAAGCTTGAAAACAGCCAAAAAACAACCCTGCTCTAAAGGCAATATGTGCCATAGCTTGGTACTTTTTAGCCCCTAAGCCAATAGAGACAGCGAACGCATCCATACTCAATGCAAAAGCTAAAATTATAACGTCGAACACTATTTCAACTCTCCCCAATTTTTTCCAATGGCAATCGAAACTTTAAGCGGTACATGTAACGTATAAATGCCTTCCATGACGGCTTTAGCACTCCCCGCAAAAACCTCAGCGTTCTCTTCTTTAACTTCAAAAATCAACTCATCGTGAATTTGTAACAAAAGCTTTGCATCGTCTGTAACAAGCGAGTTCATGATCGTGTTCATTGCCATTTTTATCAAGTCAGCCGCACTTCCTTGAAAGACCGTATTGACCGCTTCTCTAAGGTATCCAGCGTATTGCATGCCGTTGGCATGTTCAAAATCAAAATAGCGCTTTCTTCCTAAGAGCGTTGTGACATACCCCACCTCTTTGGCGCCATCCGCAATCGATGTTAAAAAGGTCTTTATCGTCGGAAAAGTTTCAAAATAACTCTCAATATAGCTCTTCGCTTCTTTGCTACTGATGCCTAGTGTATCGGAGAGTTTTTTAGGCCCCATACCATAGAGTAAACCAAAGTTGATGCTCTTAGCTACTCCGCGCTTTGCATCCGCTTCTGCTTCCCCAAAAAGTTTCAGAGCCGTCTCTTTGTGAATATCCTTATTGCTTTTAAACGCTTCTACCATCGCTGCATCACCACTAAAATGGGCAAGTAACCGTAGTTCAATTTGTGAGTAGTCAATACCCACAAGAACATAGCCCTCTTTAGCGACAAAGCCTCCTCGCACTTCTCTGCCTAGCTCCGTTTTCACCGGAATATTTTGTAAATTGGGGTCTTTTGAACTCAGCCTTCCTGTCGCTGTTCCTGTTTGAATAAACGAGGTATGCACTCGCTGGTCTGTGTTCTCTTTAGAGAGTTTCAGCAGAGGCTCTATATACGTTGATTTGAGTTTATAAAGCTCACGGTATTCCAAAATTTTGGCAATGCTTGGATGCTGGTCTAAGAGTTCATTTAAGACAAATTCATCCGTGCTATACCCTGTTTTGGTTTTTTTGGAAGGAGGAAGCCCCAACTGCTCAAAAAGTATCGCCCCTAATTGTTGTGTAGAATTTAGATTAAACGTGGCGTTACATAAGCTAAAAATCTCCTCTTTTAACGCTTCGATTGCTTTATCGGTACGACCTTGTAAAACTTCAAAATAGTGACTATCAACCCGAACACCCTCTTTTTCCATCGCCATCAACGTCTTGATAAATGGAAATTCAACCTCTTTAGCAAGATTGAGCAGATGCGGTTCTAACATCTCTTGCAACTTAT
>JAQUVE010000213.1 GCA_028693565.1 Sulfurospirillaceae bacterium
TCAGGTTGTAGCAAATCATATCCACTTTTAGAGATCATAACAGGGTCAACAACCAAAGGGGGAAGTTTGTATTTTTTAAGTGTTTGTGCGATAATTTCAATTGTTTCAGGACGTGAAACCATACCAATCTTAACAGCATCAACACGAATATCATCAAAAATAGCCTCTATTTGGTGTGCAATCACTGACGTAGAAATATCTTGCACGTCAAAAACACCTTGTGTATTTTGCGCTGTAACGGCGGTAATAACACTCATACCAAAAGTACCGTGTGCACTAAAGGCTTTTAAGTCAGCTTGAATGCCTGCCCCTCCACTACTATCAGAGCCTGCAATCGTTAAACAATGTTTCATTATTATTCCTTCATCATATACTATGTAGTGATATAAAATTATTAGTCACAGAAGATGAGAGGGAGAGTAGAGTTATGATGAGTTGGCTTTCCTACGCTGGCATTATCCAGATCAGGTCAAGGGTCAAAGAATCACTATTCTTTATCTCAGCTGGTGATACCAGCACTCCTAGCACTAAAAATTCTAGCGGTTTAAATTGTACTCTTATCTATTGCTTTTTTCAAGTCCTTTGTTTGAGCCATATTTTTAAATTCTTAAAATCCATAGGTTGCGTATACAAGTATCCTTGCCCTTGCTGGCATTTACGCCATGCAAGGTATCGCTCTTGTTCTATATGCTCAATTCCCTCTGCTAATGAAACAATTTTCATTGTATGCGCTAAATTTAAAATCGAATCTACAATAGCGCAAGCGTCTTCTCGCGCAGGAATGTCCTTAACAAACGACATATCAACTTTAAGCTTATCAATAGGGAGTTTACGTAGATAACTGAGTGAAGAATATCCCGTACCAAAGTCATCAATAGCGATACTCAAACCAAGGCTACGCATTTTTTTAAGTAATTCTATCCACCTAGCAGGGTCATTCATGATGAAGGACTCAGTAATCTCCATTTCAAGATTCTTTGGATCAATTTTTGTTTCATCTAAAACAGTTTTTAATGTTGTTAAAAAATCACTAAACTCTATCTGCACACCAGAAACGTTCACTGAAAGTGTTGCATTTTGATCAAGTAAATGTTCTTTTTGAAGGCATATTAAATCCATGCAACTACGTCTTAAAACAAATTCACCGATAGGAATAATAAGCCTTGTCTCTTCAGTAAAATTGATAAAACGCCCTGGTGGGATAATCCCTTCTCGTGGATGATTCCATCGTATTAAAGCTTCAATCCCAACAACTTGATGCGAACTCAAATCTATTTGTGGTTGATAATAGAGCATAAATTGATTTTGTGAAATAGCTTCTCTTAAAGCGTTTTCCATACCTATACGCTCATATGAAGCAATTGACATCTCAATCGTATAAAAAGCATAGGTATTTTTACCAGAATCCTTGGCTTTATACATCGCTGTATCCGCATTTTTAATAAGAGCTTCACTATCTAATCCATGCTCAGGATAAACACTGACACCAATACTAGAAGTAAGAAAAAAAGTTTCCCCTTTTGAGAGAAAAGGTATACTAAAAACACTTTGAATTTTACCAATAATAGTTGTAATTTCATGGTATTCTTTGATATTTTCCAATACTAAAACAAACTCATCACCGCCGATACGAGATAAAGTATCACTACTTCGCATTGTTTTTTGCATTCTTTGAGCAAGTTGTTTTAAAATATCATCGCCATAAGAGTGTCCAAAACTATCATTAATCTTTTTAAAGTTATCTAAATCAATAAAACAAACGGCTACAAGTGTCCCTAAACGATTAGCATTGCTCAGAGCGTGCGCAATTCTATCATGAAGCAATGCTCGGTTAGGAAGTCCTGTTAATACATCATTGTGTGCTAAAAATTCCAACTCTTTTTCGGAAGCAATTAACTTATCTTCGTTCTCTTTTTTATCTGTAATATCACGAGCAGAAACAACATAAGCAGAAACTACTTGCTCATTACCATCTTCAAAAAAGGGATAATATTTACTATGCAAATAATGTTTCTTTTCTGCTCCTTCAATCCAGTATTCTCTCTCAAAGCTTATGCCAGAGAGTGCTTTATCACTGTACTCTTTGATGTACGTATTAAAATACTCTTCTCCCAACAGCTCTGGCATACTGCGCCCTAAAATTTCCTCTTCTGTTCGATTAAAAAATGTAAGATACCCTCCACTAATGGCAAGATACCTATAATTTTTATCAATAAGTGCTAGCAAATCATCAGAACTTGAAACAATTTTTTTATACTGCTCAAGATCTTTTGTCATGGAGAGTTTGATTTTAAGCATAGCGTTGGCATGATTTGCCATATCTGCGAACTCTTTAAATTTAAGCTTTGTTGTATCAATAAGATGGCTATGGCGTGATAAATTATCAAAAAATTCTGCAATCGTACGAAAATCTTTTTTAATCCTATCATTAACTGTAAAATAATATGAGCCTAAAATAGCTCCAAAAACTAATAGTAATGCCACCATAAAAAAAACAGAGTGCTCAAAACTTTGCTTCATTTTTTGATGCAAGGTGTTAATTTCATCTTCAATGTCGTCCATATAAACACCTGCACCTACATACCATTGCCAATCAGGAATACCCATCACATAACTTATTTTTTGACTATTGCGTTCATTTTTAAGTGCGGGCATCACGTATTCAACATATCCTCCGCCGTTTTGGGCCTTTTCAATTAATTCTTGAACGATATATTTTCCATTTTTATCTTGTATGTTCAACAT
>JAQUVE010000003.1:0-46189 GCA_028693565.1 Sulfurospirillaceae bacterium
AAATCCTCACCAACATAGCTAATATCAGCGATAATTTCAAGAGCAATAAAGAATTACACCAAATCATCACAGCCATCGGTGCTTACACGAAGAAAGAGTTAGGTTTTATGTGCGAAAGTTGAGTAAACTACTTTTCCCCAAACGAACTAAAGTTTTAGTAGTACAAGACAATACTACAACAGCCAAAGAAATTTCTTTAGAGATTAAAGAGATTGAAAAAAAATGGCAATCACACTATGCGTTTATTTATCTTAATGACTTGAGTGAACTTGATCTTCAAACATTTATTGATACAAACCAAGATGACATAATTGTGTATCTCTTGGCCTACAATAATAAACAAGGCAAGTTTTTTAATTTTGAAGAGAGTATGGAAAAGCTCCAAGCAACAGTGGGTACAAAAATACCTATATTTGGTAGTTTAGATTTTTTAATGGGCAAAGGTATCGTAGGTGGTTCTCTTATTAGTGGCTACGATCAAGGCGTAAAGGCATCTTCTTTATTGCAAAAAATCTTAAGTGGGCAAGAAGCGAGTACATTGCCATTACTTTCAAATGAGGATGAAAACAGGGTCGTTGTGGATTATAAAATGTTGCAAAAATTTTCTGTAAAAAAGCCAGTAGATATGCATGTAACATACATCAATGAACCGAAAAGCTTTTGGGTACGCCATAAGGTTGGTTTGATGGGAATAGCTCTGGTTGCTTTATTTTTTATGTTTTTTCTTTTCATCCTTTTATGGCGTAATCGTCTTAAAAATAAAATTATTGCAGAGTTGAATAGTTCATTAGAAAATTCGATACAGCTGGCTTTGCAAGAGAGTAAAAAAAATGAAAAGCTTTTTAAATTTATCGCTGATTCCGCACATTATGTGATTTGGATCGTAGATATGGAGCATACCTTAACGTATATCAACGAAAAAGCAAAAGAGTATTTTAAACACGAGCCACAACAATTGTTAGGAACATCAAATTTCGAGTTTTTACCCGAAAAATATTACGAAGAATTGCAAAAGTATTTGCAGCAATTACGCGAAAATACCTCTCTTGAATATGTGGAATTCGATATTTATTGTCATAGCTTAGAGAAGCATATGAAAAATTATATTGTGCCAATTGCCGCTAATGATGGTGGTCTGGCAGGATATAAAGGGATTATTCACGATATTACCCAAGAAAAAATAAAGTTAGATACGCTTAAAATTGAGGCGCAAACAGATTATCTAACGGGGGCACTCAATCGTAATACCTTTGAGCAAGAGTTAGATAGATTATTGATTGATTACACACGTTTTTCTACCGATGTATGTGTCATGATGTTGGATGTTGATTATTTTAAAAAAATCAATGATACCTTTGGGCACTTCATTGGTGATTTTGTGCTTAAAAAAATTGCGCATACGCTGAAAACACAAGTACGTAAAAGTGATTTTGTTTTTCGCTATGGAGGTGAAGAATTTGCGATCGTTCTGCCAAATATCACTCTAGAAAATGCGATAGCGATTGCTCAGAAGATACGCCAACTTATTGAAGATCAACAATTTAAAGTTGACGATAAAAATGTTTCTGTTACGATTAGTATTGGTCTGTCTTTGTTTCAAAAAGAGGATCAAAGTATTAACAAAGTGGTTATCCGAGCAGATGAAGCTTTGTATCGTGCAAAACGCAATGGAAGAAACCGTGTTGAGGTAAACTACGAAGGAATGCTTTGATTGATTTCAAGAGCTAAAAGTTCGTTTTGTGTATACGGTATGGCCTCTTTTTCTCCCGCTTCATTGACATTGACATAGGTGATAATAGCACTTGTTACGTGCAAACAGCGTCTAGTACCTTCACTAGACCGTTCAGCATTAACTTCTATTTGCGTTGTGATAGAGGTTTTTCCTACTTTCAATATCTTAGCATAGCAGCTGAGAATATCACCAACTTTAACGGCTTCGCGAAATTCCATTGAATTAACAGCAACCGTCACAACTCTATGGATATTAAGATCACGAGCGGCAAGTGAGCCAGCAATATCGATTTGAGACATAATCCAGCCACCAAAAATATTACCTGAGGGGTTGGTGTCTTTTGGCATAGCGACGATTTTAATACGAGGTTCGCCCATATTGTACATGAAAAGCCTTTAGGATGGAAGTCGGAGACAAGAGGTTATGAAAACCTCTTGTGAATCATAATATAATATTCTTTGAAGGTAATTTAAACGAAAAATCAGATCCCTCACCAAAGGTACTTTGAATATCCAGTGCTGTATTGTGCAGTTTTAGGATATAGCACACTAAGGCAAGTCCTAGTCCCATCGAATTATCCCATGTATGGCTGTTAGTGCGATAGAATTTTTGAGTTACTTTTTCTATTTCTTCAGCTTTAATACCCACGCCACTATCTTTCACATGTAAAACGCCTTCATCAATGCGCACTTCAACATTGTCTTGTGAGTATTTAAGCGCATTGTCGATTAGATTTGTGATAACGATCTCCATCATTGTTCTATCAGCAGTGATACTAACTTCAGGGACAGAACATATAAGGTTGCGCCCTTTATTTTTTTCTTTGAAAGTCTGCACAATTTCATGAGTGAGTTTACCAATATCAAAATTTGTATTTTGCGTTGTAAAATCGCCATTCTCAAATTTGGTTGCAAGGGTTAATCTATCAATCATAGATGAGATTTTCTGACCATTTTGAATAATTTTACCTAAAAAGCGTTCTCGTATTTGTGCATTGGCATCACCATCGTCCATTAAGGTTTGTGCATACCCCATGATAGAAGCGATAGGGTTTTTAAATTCATGGCTAATGGCTGAGATAACATCACTGCGTTGCTGGCTAATAAGTTTAATTTTAGCAGTATATTTACGTTTTTGACGTGCCCGTTTTTCAAGTTTTGCAGCCAGTTTTTTTAAGAAATTAGCAATTTCAAAAAACTCTAAACTAAAATGAGATGTGATTGTAATACGATAATCTTTATCCGCTATTTGTTGAAGATTGATGATGATTTTATCAATCTCTTGGCGTATTTTTTGGCTTAAATTATAAGCCCCATAAAGCCCTAACAAGATGCTGACTGTAAAAATAAGTGTGATTTTAACCCATAAAGCATAGAAGTTATGCATAATACCACTGATGTTAGAGGCAAGGCGTAGATAATAGATTTTACCACCTAATTCAAAGCGATTTGCGACATATAAGAAGTTGCTTTTAAGGGTATCTGAAAAACGTATCGCATAGCCATAGGGAGCATTTTGAGATTTGAGTATCTCTTCTCTATGGGCGTGATTGTTCATCTCATCAACATTATAATCACTCTCTGCAACGACTTCGCCATCTTCACGAATCAGCGTCAATCGAAAACCCGTTTTTTCTTTAAAAGCGTTGGCAAAGGCCTCTTTATCATCAATCTTTTCGAGTTCGTATTTAATGAGTTCAATGTGTGTTGCAAGTTCATGTTGATAGCGCTCAAGGTTATTGTCTTTAATCGTCACATAGCTAACAATACCTGATAGCAAAAGCGTTCCTAAAAAAAGTGCCAAAAGAGCACGCGTGATATGTTGATGAAGCATTAGCATAGTGTATATCCTACGCCCCAAATGGACTTAATGTACTCTTTTTCTTTGGTTGGATCAATCTTGTTTTTAAGGCGATTAATCGCAACATTAACCGTTTTATCTTGGAAAAACTCTTCATTTTTCCAAACGTGTTCTAGCAAAAAATCACGACTGAGTACGGAGTTTTTATTTTCGATAAGGGTACGTAGAAGATCAAATTCCAGTTTAGTTAACTCTACAGCTTTTCCATTGACTTGTAAAAGGTGTGCTTCTAAGTCCAAACTTAAATCACGATAAATAAGCAAAGTGCTTTTTTCAGGTGCTGTTCGTGCAAGAATCGCTTTTATACGCAATAAAAGCTCTTTAATATTATAAGGCTTTGTCACGTAGTCATCCCCACCTCGCAAAAAACCCTCTTCGATGTTCATGTCACTATTTTTGGCGGTTACAAAGATAACCGCTTGGCCAAACCCTTTTTTACGGAGGCTTGCCACAAACTCACTACCTTCTGCACCAGGTAGATTTCTATCGACAATAAGCATATCAATAGGCTCTTCTTGAAGGCATTGTTCAACGTTTTTAGTAGACAAAAAACCCAATGTTTCGTAGCCTTCTTTTTGGAGATTGTATTCTAAAAGCTCTAATAAATCTTCTTCATCTTCAATGATTAAAATCGTACGTTTACGCATATATTAATAAGTCTTCATCTCTCCGCCAACGCGGGCAAATATCATCAATTGAACGATATTGACACTTCGATCTGCCATGCGTTCAAGTTTTCGCATCGTGCTGAGCATCTGGATGTAATCTCCTGATTGTTCGACTGATTTAGCGATATCGATTAAAATATTTTTTTCTAAAATAGAGTATAAATCATCACTTTTACTCTCTTCAACTTTGACTTTGCGGTACACATCTTCCAAGATTTCTTTATCTGTTACTTCAATGGTTTCGATGGACAATGTGACCGCTTTTACAGCGCTTTTACATAAATGTGTTGAGTATTCATGAAGGGCATTAAATGAGATATCACTTTGAAGGTGGTTTGCCATACGTTTGCTAAAGCCACGAATATTTTCAGCAATTTTGACCATTTCATTCGTGATTTTCAAGAAGGCAACCAGTTTTCGCAAATCTTTGGCTTCTGGTCCAAAAAGTGCTAGGGTGACGACGATTTCATTATCAATGGCGTTAGCACTTGTCTCGACATTTTTAAGCAGTGTTTTTGCTGAATCGAAACGTGAAATATCAAGATTTTCCATTCCACCTAGGGAGCGTTCCGCTGCCATAACCACTTCAGAACCTAATTCTTGGAGCATTCTTTTGATTTCTATGAGTCGTTCTTCATATTTTTGAAGCATTCCATTTCCTTATAATAAATTGCTACCATTTTATTCTGAAATCATTACAATATGGTAACATAAAAAAGCCCTCTTTGTTATCAGCTTGTAATCCAACTCCTTTATAATAGGTGAAAAACAACGAAGGAGATGTGATGGTTGATGTTGAAAAAGCCTTACACTTAAAGTACCCAAGCATTGTTAAGTATCCTACATTAATGCGAAATTTTTTGATTTATTTTTTGAAAAAAATGCTCCATCAAGAAGAGATTAACCATTTTTTAATTCACGGTGAATCGTATAAAGGATTTGATTTTGTTGAGGCAGTGTTAGAGTATTTCAATTTTGGTTATACCATTTCTAATAAAGATAAAACCAATATTCCTTCCTCTGGCAGAGTCATCATCATCGCCAATCATCCACTTGGCGCACTGGATGCGTTATCGCTTATCGCTTTAGTGAAAGAGGTGAGAAGTGATATTAAAGTATTGGCCAATGATGTCCTAATGCAGATAGAACCGCTGAGTGAGCTTTTAATTCCTGTGGACAATCTTTCAGGTTCTACGGCAAAGGCATCCATTAAAAAAGTCCATGAAGCCCTTGAAAATGATGAAGCGATTATCGTTTTTCCCTCTGGTGAAGTCTCACGTGCTCGCCCAACAGGCATCAAAGATACTAAGTGGAAAAAAGGGTTTTTAAAATTTGCTCAACGCACCAATTCACCTATTCTGCCGGTTTTTATTGATGCTAAAAATTCACCCACATTTTATACCCTCTCCATGATCAATAAAAAACTTTCAACATTTTTATTGGCACGCGAAATGTTTAAAAAACGCTCTAAGGTGATCAGCTTTAAAGTGGGGGAGATGATTGCTTACCAAACATTAGAAAAGTCAAAATTCAATGACTCCATGCTGATTAATTTACTTAAAAAGCATCTTTATCGTATTAGTAAAAATAAAAAGGGTATTTTTGCAACGCAAACATCTATTGCTCATCCTGAAGAGCGCAAAGAGGTGCGCAATGAGCTTAAAAAATCTTCTTTATTAGGTGAAACCAGTGATGGTAAGAAAATCTATCTTTATGAGTACGAATTTGGTTCATGCGTGATGAAAGAGATAGGCAGGCTTAGAGAATTTACCTTTCGTAAAGTGGAAGAAGGAACAGGGTGTAAGCGTGATATTGATGCGTTTGATAAGCACTATAAACACATTGTACTTTGGGATGAAGAGGACCTTGAGATTGTGGGAGCGTATCGCATCGGTGAGTCCAATTTTATCAGTGAGTATTTTGGAGTTGAGGGATTTTACTCACAAAGTTTGTTTGAGTTTACTGATGATTTCACTCCATATTTAAACAATGCCATTGAACTTGGTCGAAGCTTTGTGCAACCGCACTATTGGGGAACAAGGGCGCTGGATTATCTCTGGCAAGGCATTGGGGCGTATCTGGCTAAGAATGAACATATACGCTACATGTATGGCCCAGTAACGCTCAGTGATGTTTATCCTAAAATCGCTAAAAACCTGATCATTACGTTTTATCAGCTCTATTTTCCAGCCATGAAGCCTTATGTAAAAGCACGAAATGGGTTTTTTATGAGCCGACTAGAGAAAGAAGAGGCACTCTCCTTTTTTAAACATCATGATTATAAAGAAGATTTTGCGGTACTCAAAGAGCAACTTTCACACATGGATTTGAGTGTGCCCACGCTTTATAAACAATACACAGAGTTATGTGAGTCAGATGGTATCGCATTTGTGGATTTCAATATTGATAAAGATTTTGCCAATTGTGTGGATGGCTTTATCATCGTTGATATTACCAAAATCAAAGAGGCAAAGAAAAAGCGTTATATCAAGTAACCTTTCTATAAAATGGAAAAATAACACCACCAAAAAGTATAAAGTATGAAGAAGCACCCAAGGTGCGCGGGCACTCCGCCGAGGAGAACATAGCGTTAGCGTAGTTTTTAGAGCTTGGCTCTAAAAGCGTGTTAAGAATTAGAATAAGAAGCACCCAAGGTGTGCGGGCATTCCCTTCGGTCTGCGCTTTATGAAAGAGTTTCTCAAGAAGTCTTTTAAAGTAAAAAGCCTCGCATACTCAGTGAACCGTTTTGAAAAAAAGGCAGTATCGAGGTGATGGTATCTTCTTTGCGCACTAGCCCTGCAATGTAAAGCAGTGGCAAATAGTGATCGATCGAAGGGTGGGCTGTTTTAAAATCAGGGCACAAGGTCTCGATGCGTGTGAGTGAATCTATGGCGTTATTTCGAAAGGCTTCATCGACGAAATTATCGACATTTTTAGCCCATTGTGGAGGCATTGCTTCCATATTTTGAAAATCAATACGACCTAAATTGTGGGTGATATTGCCGCTACCAAGAATTAAGACACCTTCTTCACGCAAGCTTTGAAGTTGCTCTCCTAGCTTTACGTGAGCTTCCATGGAGAGGTTTTTGTTAATACTGAGTTGAATGGTAGGAATCGCAGCAGTAGGATACAAAAAGGATAAGGGCATCCATGCTCCATGATCAAGCCCTCTTTCTTGGATGGAAATACCAAGCTTTTGCGCAATTTTCTGGGCTAATTCATAAGCACTTGGAGCAGGGTATCTGATATCATACAGCGCTTGTGGGAAACCATAAAAATCATAAATCAACTCTTGTGAATGGGTAAAACTTATACATGTTTCATGGGTATACCAATGCGCAGAAATAACCAATATGGCTTTGGGCTTAGGGAGTTCTTTGGAGAGTGTTTTAAGTGCTTGGGTAAAACGGTTGTCCAAGATAAGATTCATAGGTGAACCATGCCCTACAAAAAGGCATGGCATAAGTGCAGACACGATCTATTCCTAAGCTGTTTTAAACACACAAAGTGTTTGACTAAGATTTTCAGAAAGCTTAGAAAGATGCTCTGCTGCTCCGGCGATCTCTTCAACGCTTCTTGCATTAGTCGTAGAGAGCTGATGGATAGTGCTGATACGATTTAATACTTCATTGACTTTGGAACTTCCTGATTTGGCGTCATTTGCCGTACGAATGGCTAAACTTTTGGCTTCATTCATATTGCCCACTGTTTTAAGCATCAGTTGTTGTGTTGTTTCAGCACGAAGTCCAAGCGCTTGAATCTCTTGCGCACTTTGTTTCATCAGCTCTGTTGAAGAATTGACGGATTGGACGATGATAGCAACGGTTGCATTGCTTTCTACAAGGCTTTTTTGAGTTCGTTCTGCGAGTTTTCTTACTTCATCCGCAACGACAGCAAAGCCACGTCCGTGTTCGCCAGCACGCGCCGCTTCAATAGCAGCATTCAGTGCTAAAAGGTTTGTTTGTTCAGCAATATCAGAGATAACATTGAGGACTTGTTTTACTTGTGTCACCTCTTGATCAAGGTGTTCAAGTCTATCTGAGAGTTCTGTTTGGCTTACTACAATGGTTTGGAGATCAGAAGAAACAGTCAGTACTTCTTGAGAAGCATTTCCTAGTTCATCCGCTACACTCGCAATCATATCGCCTGAGTGGGTTGAGCTTTTTTCACTGGCCTCTAAAATGGAAGCAACTATTTTGCTCGTTTCGACAGTTTCATTGACCTCTTGGGCAGCATCTTCCGTGCGTTTACCAATTTGTAAGGAAGTTGAAGAGAGCTCTTCTGCGACAGCAGCATTTTCAAGTGCTGTACGTTTGGCATCATCAATGGCTTCACAAAGATGCTTCAGTAAAGCATTGACCGTTTGCATCATCATGGATATTTCATCGTGTCCAATTGTTTGAATGGCATGATGAAGATCATTGGTGCGACCAATATATTCACACTCTTGTGAAGCTTTTTGAATAGAATGTTTAATTTGACTGGCAATAAACCAGAAAAGAAAACCAGCACCACCTGAAATAATCAATGCCATAATAATACCAATGGTTCTGGATTGTTCTAGTTGGGAATTCTCATAAGATTTAACAGCATCAGAGAGTTTTTCAACTTTTGCTTCGATTGCTATGGCCTCATTATGAACTTGGGTTGTTAGTTGAGCAAAGCGTTTCCCGTCTTGTGACGTTGCAAATTCTGGAGTGTTAATAGTGACGGTATATTTTTTGATGATATCCATACGTGTAGAATTGGTTGTATGATGTTGATTAAGATCTTCTTTGATTTGCGCTAAAAGTACAAGATTTTCTTGATTGTGGAGCAATCCTTGTAGTTCAGAGATATGCTCTAAAAGCGCTTTATAGGCGTCGTTATAGTCATCAATAAATTTTTGGTCAAAAAAGAGTTGATACCCTCTTGTATGGAGAAGAAGCTCAATTGAATGTTTTGAAATTTCTCCAACGGTTTGAATTTTACTGGTTGCGAGTTCCGATTTTTGAGTATTAGAAATCAGTAAATAACTAAGGCTAAGCGTACCACAAAGCACTACTACAAGTAAAAAGTAGAGTTTTGCACGAATGGTTGATAACATTATAAAGCTCCTTGGCTTAAATAGATACGGAATTATAGCGCTGCATTCTTAATAATATGATAATAAAATTGATGTTTAGAATAAGAATAGTAGAAAAGTTTTTTTGTAGAGAAGATGTGAAGGAAGATTGGAATTATCCAAATCTTCCCGTGATGTACTCTTCTGTAAGTTTTTCTTGAGGGTTAACAAACATATCTTTAGTGTGTCCAAGCTCGATAAGTTCACCTAAATACATAAAGGCAGTATAATCTGATAAACGCGCTGCTTGCTGTAAATTGTGTGTAACGATGATGACGGTGAGTTGCTCTTTAAGCTCAACAATTAACTGCTCAATAGCCAGTGTTGAGATAGGGTCAAGCGCACTTGTTGGTTCATCAAAAAGCAATACTTCAGGCTCTACTGCAACCGCACGAGCGATGCAAAGACGTTGTTGTTGCCCACCTGAAAGAGCGGAGGCTCCATCTTTGAGGCGGTCTTTTACTTCATCCCATAACGCAGCACCTTGAAGTGCTTTTTCGACTTTTTCAGCTAAGACTTTTTTATCATTCATCCCTTGCAAACGTAGCCCATAAGCCACGTTATCAAAGATGCTCATAGGAAACGGGGTTGGCTTTTGAAAAATCATCCCTATTTTCATACGTAAAGCGATGAGGTCAGCATCTTTATCTAAAAGATTCTGGTTGTCATTGTGAAAGTGGATAGTTCCTTCATAACGGTTACCAGGATAGAGGTCATGCATACGGTTAAACGAGCGTAATAGTGTTGTCTTGCCACAGCCACTAGGCCCAATGAGTGCCGTGATTTTCTTCTTGGCTATGGGCATATTGACTGATTTTAAATTAGGGTCACTCTTACCTGCATAATAAAAATTAAAGTCTTTGACTTCGATTTCAAGAGGATCTGTAATATTTGCTATGGTGGACATAAAATTCCTTTGTTTATTTTTTCTTAATAATGATGCGACCACCAATGTTAATCGCAAGAATAGCAAATGCAAGAATGGCTGCACTTGCCCAACCGATGGCTTGCCAATCTTCGAAAGGACTCATCGTGTAGTTAAACATCGTTACGGTTAATGATGCCATGGATTCTGACATATCAAGTGAATAGAAATTATTATTAAAGGCGGTAAACAGAAGTGGTGCTGTTTCACCTGCCACTCTGGCCACCCCTAAAAGAATACCCGTGGTAATACCTGTAATAGCGCCTTTGTAAACCACTTGAATGATGACTTTCCATTTAGGTGCACCCAGTGCATACGCTGCTTCACGAAGCTCTATGGGTACAAGGGCTAGCATATCATCTGTGGTTCGAATAATAACAGGTATCATAATAATCGCTAATGCGATACTGCCAGCCCAACCTGAAAAATGACCTATGGGCATAACAAGTATACCATAGACGAAGACGCCGATGATAATGGAAGGGGCAGACATCATAATATCTGAGATATCACGTGTAAAATTGGAAAAACGAGACGCACGACCGTATTCACTTAAATAGGTACCTGCTAAAAGTCCGATAGGTACGCCAATAAAAGTTGAGGTTAACGTTAACATCAAGTGCCCAATCAGTGCATGGCGTAGTCCACTTGGCTCAATGCCTGGAGGGGCACCATCGACGGTGAAGAGTTCAAAAGAGATGTGCGATAGGCCATTAACTAAAAGAACACCCAAAATCCACACCAAGAAGAAGATCCCTAAAAATGTGGCTGCTGAAGCTAGAGAGAGGGCGATAATATTGGCAAATTTACGTTTTGCATACGATGTAGGTTTAGCCATTTTTTCTCACTTTTCTTAAAAAGGCAAATTTGGCAATTGCAATAACAATAAAGCTCACAACAAAAAGAATGAGCGCTAAATAAAAGAGACTTGAATAGTATAAATCGCCATCAGCTTCGCTAAATTCATTGGCTAAGATAACGGGGATGCTGGTTGCTGGATCAAGAATCGAGGAGGGCATATTAGTACTATTACCCATTACAAAAGTGACAGCCATGGTCTCTCCAAGTGCACGACCGAGGGAGAGAATGATGGAGCCTATAATGCCCACTTTTGCAAAAGGCATAATCACATCTTTGATAACATCCCACTTTGTAGCCCCTAGGGCATAAGCAGATTCTTTAAGAATATCGGGTGTTGTATCCATCGCGTCGCGTGAAACAGCCGCAGTAAATGGAATAATCATAATCGCCAAAATAACACTCGCTGTTAGTGTGCCGATACCTGAACTGTGGGTGAGTTTTTGAATGATAGGTACAAAGAAAAAGAGACCCCACATACCATAAACAATAGATGGAATTGCCGCAAGCAGTTCAATCATCGTACCAATAAAGGTTTTAACACGACCTCTGACGATTTCGGAAAGAAAAATAGCAATACCTAAAGCGACTGGTGTTGCTAATGCCATAGCAATTGCCGTACTTGTCACCGTTCCATAAATGGCAGGAAACGCTCCAAAATGTTCTAAGTTAGGAGCCCATTCAGTATCAAGGATAAAACCAAGCCCTAAAGTGTTAATCGCAAGTTTAGCATGGTCGTACAAAATATAGAAGATACTGACAAGGATAGCCAAAACAGAGATGGACATGAGTTTGGAGACATTTTCAAAGATAAAATCTCCGAAGTTAAAATTCTTCATGGATATATCATTTCCTTGCGATGTGTGAATTTATAAATAAGTGCTTAGGGAAAAACTCCCTAAGCGTGTGGCGGTTAAGTGTTATTTAACGCCCTTTGATGCCCAATAAGCACTGATAACATCTGTAGTCGCTTTAGGCAATGGGATATAACCTAATTTTTTAGCTTCTTCAGCTCCCTTTGTAAAAGCATAGTTGTAAAAAGCTGTCACTTTTTTGTTTTCTGCTGTTTTTTCAACAGGTAACAAGATAAATGTAGCCGCAACGATTGGATAGGTATCTTTGCCTGGTTCAAGCGCTAGAATCTCATAAAAACCTTCATCCGCTTTCCATCTAGCATTAGCAGCAGCAGCAGCGATGGTAGCTGTTGTTGGTTTTACCCATGTTTTTTCAGCACTTTGAAGTGTAGCCATAGGAAGATGATTTTTCTCAGCATACGCTGTTTCGATATAGCCAATTGAACCTGGAGTTTGTTTAATCATATTGGTCACACCCTCGTTACCTTTTCCACCGATTCCTACTGGCCATTTAACCGTTTTACCTAGACCAATGGTGTCATGCCATTTTGTACTGACTTTATCTAACCAATACGTAAAGTTCCATGTTGTACCACTTCCATCAGAACGGTGAGCAATAGTTACGGCTAAATCTGGTAATTTTACACCTGCGTTATCAGCAGCGATAAGTGGGTCGTTCCATTTGGTAATGGTGCCCATAAAGATACCTTCGATAGCTGCGTTTGATAATTTAATTTCTTTACCATCAAGGGCAGGGATGTTATACGCTAAACCAATAGCTCCAACAACTGCTGGAAATTGAAGTAATTTATCTTCTGTTAAACGCTCAGGTTTAAGAGGCTCGTCACTTGCACCAAAATCAACGGTACGTGCTTGGATTTGCTTAATCCCACCGCCACTACCGATAGATTGATAGTTTACCTGAGTACTTGTTTCAGCTTGGTAAGCGTGTGCCCATTGGTAATAAATTGGAGCTGGAAAACTCGCACCTGCACCACTAATTTTATCTGCCGCAATAAGACTGACAGCTGCCAGAGCGGAAAGAAGAAGCATTTTTTTCATATGAAAACCCCTTGTTTTTGATTTTTTTAACGATTGAAGTTTAATAAGATTTGATTACAATTTGATTACGATAGATACTTTATGTGTTAAGAAAAATGCAATCTATTTTAAGAGGCTCTTTAGATGTCAAGTGTTAGAATGGTCGATGTTTCAGTTGCTTCGCATACTAAAAGGAAACACTGCTCATGAATGTCAATGCATTTAAATCACTCATAGAAATCTGTCAAAACAAACGCGTGCTCTACATTGAAGATAATGATCATGTGCGTGAACAAACCCTTAAAATTCTTCATCTCTGTTTTCAGAATGTGAAGGATGTTTCTAATGGAGAGGAAGGGCTTTCTCTTTTTGCAAATCAAAAATTTGATATTATTTTTACTGATATCAATATGCCAAAAATGGATGGTCTTGTATTTATTGAACAGGTGCGTCACCAAAATCCTACCATTCCCATTGTCGTTTTTTCTGCGTATGATAAGACAGAATATTTTCTTAAAACCATTGAGTATGGCATCTGTGGATACATCCTAAAACCGTTTCAACTTGAAGATATTTTAAAAGTTCTTGAAAAGATCCTCAAAGAAGAGAGTGCGCAACAAAGCGCTTCTGTGAGCATCAAACTTGTAGGTGGCTACGTTTGGGATAAGGCAACGCAAACCTTGTATTTGGGTGAACAAAACATTAAATTAACCAAACATGAAATAGCACTTTTTGAACTTTTGTCTTCTTCTAAGCAAAGGATATTTTCCAGTGAAGAGATTGAAATTGCTGTCTTTGATGATGATATATGTGATAACAAACGAGTGCGCAATCTTCTCTGTAGACTTCGCTCAAAATTAACATGTGAACTCATCTTAAGCATTTATGCACAAGGATATAAACTACAATGGTTGCATCACTAACGAAAGAACAGCTCTTTAAAAAAGCTGAACGTTTTGAACAGCTCTTTAGCAATAGTGGCGTAGGGATTTTTATTGTCGATAAAGACCGATTTATCATTGAAGCGAATGAGACTTTTTGCAAGATATTTGGTTATAGTAGAGAAGAGATATTAACGCAATCAGCTTTGAGTTTGCATCTCTCATATGCTTCTTATGTCAATTTCGCCACCATTGCTTTCAATAAGGTGAGGCAAAACGAAGCTTTAAATCTGGAGTATCCTTTTAAGCATGAGGATGGGCGCACGATATGGTTACGTATTGCGGGCGATTCGATTCCTTCTAATGAAGAGGTGTTGTGGACGATCACGGATATCACCAGCAGGATTGAGGCACAAGAGCAGTTAAAAGACAATATAGCGCTTCTTCACAATGCTGAAGCTATTGCACATTTTGGAAGTTGGGAGATATTGCTTAATGAAAACAATACGCTCAAATGGTCCAATGAGATGTATCTTATCTATGGTGAAACACCTGAAAATTTTACGCCCTCTCTTGAAAAATTAGAGCAGTTTCTCAGTGAAGAAGATGTTAAGCGCATGCATAAAGTTAATCAAAAAGCTTTGCAAAGCGGATTGGATGAAGAGCTAACGTATGAAATTGTTCGTAAAAATGGAAAACGTGTGCACATTCATACACACCGTAAAGCAAGCTATGATGAGTATGGCGTCCCGACTAAATTGGTAGGTACAACATTGGATATTACGAAACAAAAAGAGGATGAGTTGAAGATTCACTATCTCAATGAAAGCCTTGCTTTAGAAGTACAGCTTCAGCTTGAAAAACTGCGAGAAAAAGATAAACAGTTACAATATCAATCCAGACTTGCGCAGATGGGCGAAACCCTTAGTATGATAGCGCATCAGTGGAGGCAGCCTCTTGCTGCTATCTCAGCAACAACCAGTTTCCTCTTAGCCAAATTAATGTTAGAGCAGGTGCAAACAGAGGAGTTTAAAGAGGAGATAGAGCGCATTGAATTATACGCGGCGCATTTATCGCATACGATTGATGATTTTAAAAATTTTTTTAAAGCGGTCAAACAAAAAGAGAATACGACATTAGAAACCATCATTCATAAAACATTGGCGATTGTTTCACCGATTTTAACCAATCGCAATATCACAATCAAAACCGAACTACAATGTCATGAAACGTTGTGTACTTTTGAAAATGAACTAGGCCAAGCACTGCTGAACATTCTTAAAAATGCGGAAGATGCTTTGGTAGAGAAGAGCATTGCCGAGCCAGTTATTATTATTCGAACCTATACGAAAGATGCCTATGCATGTCTTGAGGTCGAAGATAATGCAGGAGGCATTGATACAGGTGTAATATGTAAAATCTTTGAACCCTACTTTTCAACAAAACTCCACAAAGATGGTTATGGCATTGGACTGTGCATGTCAAAAACCATTGTTGAGGAGCATTGTGGCGGAAAACTGTACGCAAACAATACATGCCATGGTGCTAACTTCACTCTTAAAATCCCCCTTTCATGAGACATTTCTGAGACAAATCCCTCTTTATTAAATCCTTTTTGTGAGACAATTGGCGTACACTCTTCTCCTATAATGGCATTATGAGTTTAAAATCTTAATGTAAGGAGATTGTGATGGAAACGCCGCTTTATCTTGAAGAGAGAAGTTTGGTGAAACGCTTTAGCGGTCCTTGGCCTTTGATTATTAACACCTTGTTTATCATGGCATTGTTTTATGCAAGTTGGTGGATTTTTCAAGATCCACGAGGTATTATGCGGATGTATACACCGTTTGTAGGGTACATGTGGTGTCGATGGTTATTGGTTGTTATGATTTGGATCGCCTATATCTTTGACTTTTGGCCGTTTAGTCGCTCATGGCTCAATAATACACATCCCGTTTTAAAAGGCGTATTACTGACGACATTGACGGTGGCTGTTTTTGCGATTGTCCTTAAAGTCTTTTTTGAGACCATTTTAGGAGATTATGCGATTGCTTATTTTAGTCCTGAGCGTCTGACTAAAGAGGGTATTGTAGAGTTTTATGCTTTAGAATACTCAGCTCAAGCGATTTTGATGTTTGCGGCTATCGCTTCATGGCTGAGTCCCGCGTGGGTTGTGGCCATGGAAGGTGCTCCATGGGAAAAACTTCCTCAGCCTATTAAGGGTTTTTCGATTTTTATCTTAACCTTTTTTCTGAGTGTTATTTTTTATTTTGTGTTTTATCATTCCAATATGGGTATATTATTTGACCCTTGGCAAAAATTTGCAGCTGTTACCCCTCCTTGGTGGGAAAACTTTGCAGGAACGGTGCATGGAAACTTTAACATCGCATGGATTATGTGCTGTACTGTGATTGTTTGGATGCATGAAACGATTTGGGAGCGCTATCCTTTTTCAATGATACAGACACCATGGATTCGCCGAATGGCATCTTTTTTTGGCATTATTGCCATTGCCATAGCACTTAGTTTCTTTTTATACTTTGCACAAGAGCTGATTTGGGGTGAAGCTATTAGGGGA
Source organism: Sulfurospirillaceae bacterium (assembly GCA_028693565.1). Classification (GTDB taxonomy): domain Bacteria; phylum Campylobacterota; class Campylobacteria; order Campylobacterales; family Sulfurospirillaceae; genus Sulfurospirillum. The sequence continues at coordinate 16,502 of JAQUVE010000003.1, forward strand.
ACAAGACGGGATGCCGCACCAGATTGGCGATGGTTACATGTGGGTGAAATGGCGATTTTCTGGCTATTGCCTACTTTGTATATGCATTTTTATCTCAAAAATGGATTTAACGGTTATAGCAAAACGATCAATATCCTTCTGCGAACCGTTGTGAGTGTTGTGGCGGCCATTGTGCTTTATTATGTTTACTATAAAACATCGCATCTTTTTTTAGGAACACAAAAAGGGTTTTCACATCCTCAACAATTTCCTATGATACCGTTGATTTGGTTTATCAATGTAATGCTCATTAATTATTGGTTCATGGATGGCTGGCCTGGTTGGCGATTGGCCGCTGCGGGTGAAGTGGTTAAAGCCCATCCTGTCCATGAGAAAACAGTTTTAACCGCTTCTTTTTACAGAGGTGCACTAGGCGGAACCATAGGTGGTATAGCCGTTTACTTCGCCGTCATTTACTTTTTGCCGTATATGGGCAAAGTCTTAACAATTTTTTAGTTTGAGGAGGAAGAAATGTCAACAGAAAATGAAAATGTCAAAAGACGCGATTTTCTCAAAGGCGCTGTAACAGGGCTTGGCTTTGGAACATTGGCAACGATGGGTGTTTTTTCGTATTCACCGATGCGCTCTTTTTTCCTTCCCGAGGTTGAGCGAAAAATGACAGATTTTGGTACTTGCAAGAGTATTAAAATCACCAATATCTCAGAGACGAGTTGGTTTGATAATGCCACTTTGATGGGAGATATGAAAGGGGCAGGTGGTCTTTTAGTCAACCAATATGTCTACAATTGGCCACCTTTTGGAGATGGCACGGGGCTTGCTAAGGGAAGCTACGAAAAAGGCATCGCAAAAATTAAACATCTGCTTCCCAACAAATTAGAAGAAGCATGGAAAATTGTGGAAGCTAACAGTGTCAATCCTCAAAATGCAGGGGGCTTTGCAGCACTTATCGAAATTGAACGACTGGATGGTGTCAAAAAGAAATATTTGCTTGATAGTGGTTGGTCGTATGATTGGATGGATAAATCCTTTCAGCGTGAAGGCATTGATAAGATGTTAGCCAATGGCGAGATAGAAGCTTTGATTTTATCCCATGAACATTTTGACCACTTTTTTGGATTGCCAGTGACCATGAAATACGCACCTAACATTAAAATCATCATTCCAGAGGGATTTTACAAAGAAGGGTTACAATACATCAAAGACTCTGGGCATAAAGGCGAGTTGATGGTGCATAAGACGGGTAAAAACGACATTGAACCAGGACTATGTGCCATTGTGTTTGACGTGCCGATTATCTGTCGTGTTTTTGGGGAACAATCACTCTTTGCCAATGTTCAAGGTAAAGGCTTAGTCAGTATCTCTGGGTGTTGTCATCAAGGCATTATCCAGTTTATCTCAACGGCTAAAAAAGAGTTAAAGTACGATAATGACCAGATGTATGGCATGTATGGAGGACTGCATATCTCTCCTTTTGATGATTGGGATCCTAAATATGATGACTTGGTCATAGGGCTTAAAAAATGGGATTTTAAATCCATCGGGTGTAACCATTGTACGGGATTGTTGACCGCTCGAAAATTTGTGGCAGCAGGTTATCCTGTGGTGCAAGGAACAGCACGCAATCGCTCTAAAAGTAAAGTCTATCTTGGCAATGGTGATACGATTACCTTTGGTTAAAAAGGCATAGCCGAGGCGAAAGCTTCGGCTTAAGGAGTATGAAAGATGAATATCGAAACACTCTATCCAGCAGCATTTAATGGTACGCCTGAAAGCTTGAATGCATTTTTAAGAACTCTTTTGATTCGTGGTACCTATGATACGATTTTAAAGAAAATTACAGGCTATAAAGGGATGTATCTGTATCAGCAAAGCAAAGAGTGTTGGACTGTAAAGTTTGATAACTTTGCGGGTATTTTTGGGATACTTTTTGTGGCATTTCATGAAGATATTGGTACTTTTCATCTTTACTATTTTCCTTCTCCAAACGAAAGTATGCTTGATAAATTTTCGCTTGCAGAGGCTATTATGACGCAAGAAGAGACATACCTTGAAAAAGTGCGTGAGTTCGCTTTGCATCCAGCGTTATTTAGGCAGTTTCATATAGCCACATTACGTTTACACGTCAGTGTTCAAAATCAATCATTATGGCTCTTTTATGAAACGCATATTCGTGAGCGTGTTTATGCTAAAGAAGGTGTCCTCGACCCAAGGAGTGAAGAAAAAGTGTATCTAATTGAACCAGAGGGATTGGATAAAGATTTACCTTCATTTCGTTTACTGCTTCCTTTGATGAATTTTCTCAATACGGCTATTACGCGAATGAGTTTATGCACGCCTTCTTATTTTAAACTTTTTAAAGCCAGTCAAGCCAGTGTAGCTTATGATACATTAGGACATTTTAGTGATGTCAAAGATGGTGCCTCAGCAAAAATTTTGATAGCTTTGGGTTATGGAGAAGGGGATTTTGTTGCATTAACCGAACGTGCGTTAATGGGGCATCATGCGGAGGTAGTACATGAGGCGATGAGCCTTAACTGCTTTTTGCAAAAAGCGCCATGGTATGATATTAGTGATGACATCAAACAACTATCGACACACGCTTTTGCGCAACATAAACCAAAATTCATTGTTGTCACAGGTTTTTTGGGCTCAGGGAAAACCAATTTTTTACAAAACTATATAGAGTATGAGACAGAAAAAAATCGTTTTGTAGGTATTATCCAAAATGAAATTGGAAAGACGGGGTTAGATGGAAAATTGTTAGATTATAGCTATTCGCTTGTTGAGCTTGACGAAGGATGTGTCTGTTGTAGTTTAGCGGGGCAGTTACGCATGGGTGTCAATACGCTTATGCAAACTATCACCCCAGATACGATTATTTTGGAGACAACAGGCGTGGCAAATCCTTTTAATTTACTCTCAGAATTACATGAACTCGAAGATATTGTTGATTTTGAGGCAATTGTGACAGTCGTTGATGGCGTAAATGCTTTGTATCTGTACGATGAATTTCGTGTCTTTAGAGACCAAATTCGTGCCGCCGATGTCATTTTACTCAATAAAATCGACCAAATGAGTGAATCTCAAATTGACTCAGTCAAAGCGATGCTAGAACAGAACAATCGATGTGCCAAAATCGTAACTACCATACAATGTGATATTCATCCCAATCTTTTGCACAATAGTATTATCGCATCCACATCACAGATAGCTTCTCTCATAAGTGAAGAAGAAAAAAATCAAGCAACAAAATCTACTCATGTACAAGATGGTATTTCAAGCATTAAGATACCACTAGTGAGTTTTTTAAATCGTGAAAAGTTTAGAGTTTATTTGGGAAAATTGCCCAAAAATATTTTTAGAGTCAAAGGAATTGTTACCTTTGAAGAGGACGATAATCAATACGTGGTGCAGTACGTCAATGGGGTTTTTGAATTGATAGAACAACAAAGTGAGCAATGCACTGAAACTTTCTTGGTTTATATTGGCAAAAATTTGGAAAAAAATTTTGTGCAAAACCCATGTTCAATGTAAAATATTTACGCTTCAAACTCACTCATATAGGTACGATACAATAGTGGAACCCAACTTTTTTGCAGTTTTGGATTGTAACGGCTTTCGATGGCTGCTGCTTTAAAAAAACTTTTCCACAGCGCCTTAAACTGTGACTCTTCTTCGGAATAATTAGGAGTCTCAAACGAAGCGATGGAACGAATTTCTCGTATGTCATCATTTTTCACAAAGGCAAGAGAGCGTTTGATGTCATGGATAATAAAAGGGATATTCCCCAAACGTTTACAAAAATGCTCTCCTAAAAAAGGCACAATATTAAATTTTGTCTCAATTTTAGCATAAAGCGTACCATCTTCTAACTCTTCAAAACGCGTAAATCCGTACATCTTATGCACCAAACTTAAAAGCTCTTTTTCAAGATTTTGAATATAAAAAAGTGATGCATTGGTAATGTTGCGAAGCTCTTGAGGATTTTTAAAACCGATGCGAATATACTCCAAAAGTGCCATTTCATGAGAGCGTGTATCGCATAAAAAGATATGACACATTGTGCGTTGTTGCTCTTTACTAAAGTGTTTTTCAATGCCTTCTAAGACTTTGCGTGCTTTGGCTTCATCGGTAAAAACTTCGTGAAAACGCTCAAACAGTAGCGTGTCTGGCATTTGTTTGACAATAGAGCTTACCTGTAATTTTTCATAATATACCTCATATACTAAGGACAAAAACCCTTCAAAGCTTCCATCGTACAGTAAAATCATCACAGCTCTCCCGTGTAAATGGACCTATCAAATAAGCTTGGCTGGATGATGTTGGAGCCTTGGTGTATGAGGGCTAGTTTAATCTTCTCTGTATACAAGCTTGTAGTTCTGTAAAAATCCTTACCTGCAACGATAAAATAGCGGGCTTTTTTGAGCGAAATTTTTAACTTAAGTAAGTCTTCAAAATGCAACTGTTTAAAACGTCTAGCCTGCAAAATTTTCAAAGCCCCACGAATACCTATACCTGGTATGCGCACCAAAATTTCTTTGGGTGCGTGGTTGACATCAATGGGAAAAAGATGCATGTTTGAAAGAGCCCAAAAAGTTTTTGGGTCAAACTGAATGTCAAGGTTTTGGTTTTCGCTTAAAATCTCATCATAGCTAAAACCGTAAAAACGCAATAACCAATCAGCCTGATAAAGCCTATGTTCACGAAGCAAAGGAGGCTTGGAAAGTTCGGGAACGGGGAGATGTTTGTGATTGTTGACGGCAATGTAAGCAGAGTAATAAACCCGTTTTAACAGAGCTTTTTGATACAGTGATGAAGAGAGTTTAAGAATTTCAAAATCGCTCTCACTCGTTGCCCCAATAATCATTTGTGTGCTCATAGAAATTGGCTTAGTGCTTTGCTGTAAACTAATATCGCGGGCGTATTTAAGCGGTGATAGTAGTTTTTCTTTGGTTTTATCGGGTGCTAAAAGAGCAAGGCTTTTTGAACTGGGAAGTTCTATGTTAGAGCTGACACGGTGTGCTAAAAGGGTTGCTTCTTCGATGAGCTCTTTGGAAGCACCGGGGATAAGTTTAACATGAATGTATCCATTGAAACGGTATTCATGGCGGAGTATTCGCAACGTTTGAAGCAATAATTGCATCGTATAGTCTTCATTTTTGATGATGCCAGAGCTTAAAAACAACCCTTCGATGTAGTTACGTTTGTAAAAATTGATAGTTAAATCAGCCAGCTCTCGTGGGCTAAATGCTGTACGAGGAATGTCATTACTGACACGATTAATGCAATACGCACAATCGTAAATGCAGATATTGGAAAGCAGAACTTTCAACAGTGAAATGCACCGTCCATCGCTGGTAAAACTGTGACAAATACCACTATTATGGGTACAGCCAAGCTCGCCTGTTTTGTAGTTATTCTCACTGCCACTAGAGGAGCATGAGACATCGTATTTGGCACTGCTGGCAAGAAGGGAGAGTTTATCTTCAATGGTTAATTTCATACGAATATGATAGAATTTTTTTACATCCGAAGGTTAAAATATTGCAAAATGAAATAAAAAAGGCCTAAAGACTTTGTGTAAGACTCTCTCTTAGAGGACAAACCCTCCCTACGATCTGAGCCTCATGAGAGGATTTTACATGAAGTCTAATAATTATCTATAAATGTTTCAATATCGTGCACAGATAAGGGCTTTGAGTATAAATACCCTTGAATGTTGTTACAGCCATGATAGAGCAAAAAGTCTTTTTGTTCTTCGTGTTCAACGCCTTCAGCGATGACTTCTAATTTTAAATTTTTTGCCAGTTCAATGATGGTTTTGGCGATAGCAACATCATCGTTAATATGAGGGATATTATCAATAAAAGATTTATCAATTTTGAGTCCACTGATAGGGAGTTTACTCAGATACGACAAAGAAGAGTAACCTGTGCCAAAATCATCAACGACGATTGTAAAACCTAGTTTGCAAAGTTGATTAAGTTTGTCTATAACCTCTTGTGGTTTTTGCATAAAATGCCCCTCCGTTATCTCAAAAACAATCGACTTAACGGGGCAGCCTGTCTGGGACAAACAATTTTTTATAAAATCATAACAATGAGGGCTTTCAAGATGCTTTATCGACATATTAATAGAGAGTTGCCCATAGTGCTTACCGCTGTGATGCCACTGCGCACTTTGCTTAAACGTATTTTTAATGACCCATTCATTAAGCTCTATGATGAGGCCTAACTCTTCGACCATAGGTAAAAATTGTGCAGGTGCTAAAAAACCTTTTGTGGGATGTTGCCATCTTATAAGTGCTTCCAGTCCTATTAATGTCTCTGTTTTAGCATTGATCTGAGGTTGGTAATTGAGTAAGAATTCATCTTGTTCGATAGCATCTCGCAACTCTTTAACAAAATTCATTCGCTCATATGCCAGTTGTGTTAGAGAGCTATCATAGAAGCTATACGAGTGTTTTTGGTCTCGTTTTGCTTTATACATAGCTGCATCTGCATTTTTCAGCAGAGTATGTGCCTCTTTTCCATCGAAAGGAAAAAGAGAAATACCAATACTCATTTGTGGGACAATCTGCTCGTTGGCTACTAGTAATGTTTCATTTTCCATAGCAATATTTTCATGGATAACTTTAATGATATCATTTTCGTTATGTATGTCATCGAGTAAAATTACAAATTCATCACCACCAAGACGTGCTATAGTATCACTTGAGCGTAGTTTTTGTTTGATTTTGTTGGCGATTTCGATAAGGTATTTGTCACCTATATGATGTCCTAAAGAGTCATTGATAAATTTAAAATCATCCAAATCTATAAATAAAATTGCGATTTTATGCTTTTTACGTTCAGCAACTTCTATCATTTTATTTAATCTATCAAGCAATAAAAAGCGGTTGGGAAGTCCTGTTAAATGGTCATGAAACGCTTGATGCTCTAAGCGTTTTTTTTGACTTTTTAAAAGTATCTCCGTCTCTTTTTGATCGGTTACATCGATTGTAGCGCCTGTAAGTTTGATAGCTTTACCATACTCGTCATAAATAGTTTCGCCTTTTTGAAAGATATAACGCATTTCACAGTAATTTGCTCGATGAATGAGCGCACGTAGATGGATTCCTTTTGTTTTGACCCCTTTAGGAAGATAAGCGATAGACTCAAAGATAATGTGCTGGTCGTCGGGATGCAATGATTTAAGGTATGTCTCAAGCGAGATTTCGTTGGCTACTGGTAAGCCCATGATATTATAAAATTCATCAGAAGCTCTAATCATTTTGGTGTCTAAATCAAGCTCCCATGTACCAACATGAAGTAGGGTTTGAGTCGCCACAAGGAGTTGGCTTTTGGCTTGAAGTTGTTGTTCCAGTGTAATTCTTTGTGTTATATCGCTAATTCCCCATAAGACTTCATTTTCTACCAAATTACCAGCAATTTGGCACCAAAATAAATTTCCATTTTTATGCTTAAATTGATAGTCAATTTTCGTAGGTATTCCATGTATAGCAAGGTTAAAAGCTACATCAAAAAATTCGTGGTAGGATTGAGCGCTGGTGTGAAGCATTTTTTCTGATTGCTGGAGTACTTCTTCTTGTGTATAGCCAAAAAGTTTACAGAAATGAGGGTTTACATCGATAATAATGCGTTCTTTATTGACAACAAAAATCCCAATATGAGCATTATTATAAATGTGATTAAACCATCTTGAGTGGTCTTCTTTTTTTAAGCTACACATAGTTTATTATACAATAAAAGAGAGTTAAACTTTTATATCAAAGTATAAAAGATAAAGAAAAAATTAGATTTTATATTGCAACCATAAAGCTTTTAATAAAGAACCTAATACTGAATTTTTCACACTTTCGGTTCTATTGTTTTTTGATTTTAAACAAGAGATTACCGTTTTTGTAGAAGTGTGTTAAGCGCATCGGCAAAGGCTCTTTTTTGTTTTTCGCCAATGGCGCTAGGACCTCCTGTAATTTCACCTGCATCACGAAGTTCTTGCATCAAGTTTCGCATCGCCAGAAGGCTTTTGATGTTGTTTTCATCATAGAGTGTACCACGAGGGTCAAGGCCAATAGCTCCTTTGGAGACAATTCTGTCTGCCAAAGGGATATCCGCAGTTATGACGATGTCACCTGGCTCACAAGAAAGAGCTATAAAATGATCCGCCTCATCAGCTCCTTGAGGAACAATATGCATTGAGATATACGTTGCTTCAGGAATAGTAATCTTTTTATTAGCTACAAAAATAGTTTTTAAGGTACGTTTATGTACTGCTTTGAGTAAAATCTCTTTTAGCGCATTGGGAAACGCATCGGCATCAACAAAGATTGTCATTTGTTGCGTGACCTACTTTTTTCAACAAATTGTCTTGGCGCATTGTCTCGTCGTTTTGGTTGTCCACTAGGTCGCTGGCCTCTGCCTTGTTGTATTGGTTCAGGTTTAATAGACAAATCTGGTTCAAATCCAACAATCTTTTCACGTATAAGTTTACGGTTTATTAATTTTTCGATACCTTGAAGATACTCAAATTCATCCACACACACTAAAGAGATAGCCTCACCGTTGTTCCCCGCACGACCTGTTCTTCCGATACGGTGGACATAATCTTCTGCGATATTGGGAAGTTCAAGGTTGATAACAAAAGGAAGCTGGTCGATATCAAGGCCTCGTGCGGCGATGTCGGTGGCAACGAGAATTTTAATCGAACCTGTTTTAAAATCACTCAGCGCTTTAGTACGGGCACTTTGGCTTTTATTGCCATGGATAGCCGCAGCGGTGATACCAATTTTAACAAGGTAATCTGAAACTTTGTTGGCGTGATGTTTGGTTCTTGTGAAGACCAGCGCTTGTTCCCATTTGTGTTGTTGAATTAATGTGCCAAGAAGGGCTGCTTTTTTCTTGCAATCTACTAAAATTACACGTTGATTGACCAGTTCACTTGAGCTGTTTCGTTTTGCTACTTCCACAATGACAGGGTTTTTCAAGATAGACTCACACAGTTTTTTGATGTCATCACTGTAGGTTGCTGAGAAAAGAAGATTTTGGCGTTTCGTTGGCAAAATGTTAATAACCCGACGAATATCACGGATAAAACCCATATCAAGCATTCTATCGGCTTCATCTAAGACGAAAATATCAACATGTTTTAAATCAATCGTCCCTTGCGAAACATGGTCAAGTAAACGTCCAGGTGTTGCGACAAGGATGTCTACACCTGAGCGAAGAGTGCGAATTTGAGGTTGAATGCCAACGCCACCAAAAATAACAGCGCTTTTAAACGGTAGGTACTTGCCATAGGTTTGAACACTTTCACCGACTTGTGCGGCTAATTCACGTGTTGGGGTTAAAATGAGTACACGAATAGGGCGATGGGGTGTTTTAGGGTAATTTTTTTGAGAGAGTATCTCTAAGATGGGTAGTGTAAAACCCGCTGTTTTTCCCGTTCCTGTTTGTGCCCCTGCCAATATGTCTCGACCTTCTAAAATAGGTGGGATGGCTTTTTCTTGTACAGGAGTAGGCGAGGTGTAACCTTCTTCGCTCACGGCTTTTAACAGTGGCGCACTGAGTTTTAATTGTGAAAATTGTAATGACAAAAGATTCCTTTGGTAGTATCAAATAAAGAGGGTAGAAAAAATAGTGAAGCCTAAAACACATTAGGCTTCATTTAAAGATTATAGCAAAATTCCACGAATCATAAAATAGAAGATGGCGGCAAGTAGTCCTGAGGCTGGAACCGTGATAAGCCAAGCGGCGATAATCATCTTAAGTGCAGAGCGTTTGACCAGTTCGTGTTTTTTGACAGCTTTAAGTGCTTTTTTCTCTACTTTACTCAGCTCCAGCTCACCTTCGTAAACATGGCGAATAATGGCCTTTTCTTCATTGATTTTACTCATCAAATTTTTAACCAAAAAAGGATCCACTTTTTTAAGTTTACCCAATGATTCAAGTGAGTGCTTATACTCTTCAAGTTTTTCCATCTCTTGGTCAAGCTTGATTTGTTGTAAATCTTCTTCTACCTCTTTAACACGATCACGCATTAAATACTCTCGTAAAAAACCGACACCAAAAACAGCACCTACGGCGATGTGCGTGGAGCTTACAGGGAGTCCTAGTTGACTGGCTACGATAACAGTCAATGCAGCTGACATAGCCACACAATATGCTCTAATCTGGTCTAATTCAGTGATTTCGCTACCGACAGTTTTAATAAGTTTTGGTCCGTAAAGCGCCAGTCCTACAACGATACCCATAGCACCTACCACCATGACCCACATCGGGATAGAAGCTTTTGTAGAGATGCCACCACTCACTAAGGCATCATAAATTCCTGCCAATGGTCCAATGGCGTTAGCAACATCATTGGCGCCATGAGCAAAGCTAAGAAGTGCTGCTGAAAAAATCAGTGGAATATTGAAAAGTTTATTGACGGCTTCTCTCGTATTTGGTAGCGAATCAGCCATTCGTGCAATGGCTGGTTTAGTAAATAGAAACAGCGCAATTGCAACGATAAGCCCAATAACCGCTGCAGCAAAGAAATTAGTATGCACAAGATGATTTAACCCTTTTAGAATAATATAAGTACTAAAAGCCCACGTCATCAGCGCTATCATAATAGGAACATATGCTTTTGCCGCTAAACGTTTGTCATCTTGGTGTATTATCATTTTTTTAATAAAAAGAAGAAAAGCTGCGGCAATAACACCGCCTAAAAAAGGAGAAATAACCCAGCTTGAGACGATTTCGCCCATTTTCCCCCAGCTTACGACATCAAAACCAGCAGCAGCAATTCCTGCTCCTGTTACACCACCTACGATAGCATGAGTCGTTGATACTGGTGCGCCAAACGCTGTAGCGAGATTAAGCCAAATAGCACCGGCTAAAAGCGCTGCCATCATAATCCAAATAAAGGTATTTGTGTCTTTAATCAACGTTGGATTGATAATGCCATTTTTGATGGTTCCAACAACATCTCCACCTGCAATCAATGATCCTGATGCTTCAAAAATAGCAGCAATAATGACGGCTCCAAAAATAGTAATAGCTTGAGCACCAACAGCAGGGCCGACATTGTTAGCAACATCATTGGCGCCAATGTTTAAAGCCATATAGCCCCCAAAAATAGCCGCGACAATCAGGAGAGTTTTTTCTGGCATTCCACTTGACAGGTGCGATGCATACCAAATAACGACGAGGATAAAACTAAAGGCGCCGAGGAGTTTCATAATGTCTGCAATGCCGAATTTTTCAGCACTTTTAATATCTTTTATGGATTTTAATTCCATTAATTTCCTTTTTTGAGTCCGTTTGTAATCGTTTTGTAATCGTTTTATTTTAGAATGCTAAATGTAGTATTTTTTCTCTTTAAAAGACGTAAAATGAAGCAAAATGCTTAAACAACGCCTTTAAGATACTGTTTTAGGTTGACCAATAGTCCATTTTGTCGTAAGGCAATATACTGCCTTAGTTTTGACTTCATAAAGACGTTGGGTGTAATGTTTAGCACAATCATCTCATTGACAATACTAAAAATAATGGCTTTTGTTGATATTTTTGTCAGGAAGCTCTTTTCTGTTGGAATTTGAAATTCTAAATCCATCTCTTTATCTAAAAAGCTTTTTTCTAAGAGTTTTTCAATATCTGTAATTTTGGCTTGAATCGCAATAGAGCTTTCAGAAACGTTACTAATGGCGGCGTCGAGTAATTTGATACGATTGAAAAGAAGCGTTGCATTGATACGTTTTTCAGGCTGTACTCTGATGTCACCGCGTTCGACAGGAGAGGCGTCAAGAAATTCCAAACGATTGAGAATTAAAAGTGATTTAATAGGGTCAACTTTAAGAATGTGAGCTTTAATAATATTGGGAATTTTTTCATGTTGAATGAAAGTAAACTCCTCTTTGGTGTAAAAATGAATTCTTGAAGCAGAAATTTTAATCTGAGCAATACCCTCTTCAAATTTCGCAATTTTCACCTCTTCTTTGATAGGCAGACCATTATAAAGGTTATGCAGTGTAGCGGCATTGTTTTTTCTTAAAATAAGAGCCAGTGTATCGTTGCGATTTTGGGTTTCGTAAAAGTCAAAGTCCAAGGTTCCGTAAAAGATTTTTTTACGTGTCGATAGTTTTGACATTACATAATATTTATCCAATCTATCGAGCAGTGATTTGTAATTATCGTTTGCATCAAAAAGTGTCATACCAATATTTTTAATTTCTACTTTGAATTTATGGTGAATTGCTTGTTCTAGTTTTTTAAGTAATGCTTTAGCATTGTGAATTTTATAATCTCGCAAAATGATAATAAAAGTATCGTGAGGTTGCTGTAAAATAACATTGAAAGTGCTTTGTGTATGAATAAACGTAATGAGTTCTTTAAACGTGAAGCTGTCCTCCAAGTCTACCTCAAAACCAAATTTGACAAGGCAAAAAGAGGTTTCCGCCGTTTTTGCATATTCAATATTGGCTTCAATAATACCTCTGTTTAATGAATGATTAATGGCTTCATAACGATTAAGCATAGGGTGTCCTCTTTCTTGTTTAAATAAACATATGATGATATTACAAATTGTCTTGGTTAATACTTTATAGATAATAATAGCGCTAAAATTATACTCGAAAAATTACAGGAAGAGACATGAATACAGCATTTGAAAGTGATTTAAAACAATTGTACCGTTTTTTAGGCGAACGTCAACGAGAGCTTGGAGGCTATTTTTCCATTGTGGAACGTGAGACGTATGATAAGAATATAGAGGCTTTCATCGATGATTTTTTAAGCCAAATAGAGCTTGCAGCTAACAAAGAAAACAGGGTTGCTCTTTTGAGTCGATTGATAGGGCTACGAGATGAACAGATGGTTCAAGCGCTGGAAAAAGAGAACAAAGACACGCTTTTTATTACACAAGCTAAAGAAAAAGCCTATCTTTGGGTGAAAGATTTTCACCTTGCGCGTCATCAAAAACTATTGGATTTTGTCACAGAAAAAAACCTTTTATCACCTTTTTACAGAGCGGTGTTGCAAGGTGTTCATGATGTCGGTATCGCCATGAGCGATTGGCAATCGGATTGGACGGAGCACATTATCAATACCATCAATCCTTTGCTGGAAATTGAGTATGATAAGGATTCTGAAGCGATTGCTTCGATGTTGCATGCTAAAGGGCTTTATGACCCTGATACATTGGGTAAGGATGGTGATCGCTCTTATTCGGTATTGGAAAAAGTGCAAGGTGGTTATAGCGCTAAAGCGTATGCACTGGCCTTTCCTTCGCATGTGAAGCGTGTTACCATAGCTTTAGAGCGTTTAATCCGTGAACTTTCCTCGTTAAGTGACCCTGATTTTCACCAAGAAGAGGCTTATATTGGTTATTTTAAAGCACTACTAGAAGCTTTTGGTGAAGAGGATAGGCGTGCGCTTATCAAGCGTTGGGCAGAGGTGGACAGAACTTGGATGAAGATGAACTCCCCCATTCAAGTGGGTCATCCTTTGGAGTATTATGAAGACCACTATAAAAAAGCAGTAGCCCTTGAGTGGGATGTGAGACTGTCCAATCCTGAAGCCAAAGGAGCGCAAAAGGCGCATGAAAGAGTAGAAGCGATGTTTATCGAGCTGTTTGATGCGAGTGGATTTGAAGGCATACATGTAAAGCAAAAAGTGCTTGAAAACTTAGCCCGAATACAGCTTTATATCGGACGTCCAGCCCTGTTTTATGCCGCAGAATTTAACGGCCTTTTTTCCGCTCAAGTTGTGCCTAATGATGAGGTGGTGACACAAGAATTTGGCAAAAAGATTTTTGCATTTTCGGATAATATTTTGGATGCTTTGCGGGCTAAACCTTTTTTGAAAATTCACCATGAAGTATTTGGTAAAGCCTTCATGGATCAGGAGCGAGAACTTGTGTTTCATGCGCCAGAGAAATGGCATCAAGTTTATGAAGTCACCACCATTGGGCATGAATTAGGCCACATTTTATGGATGGATAACGACACAGAAATGGCCATGAATAAAAGTGGTGTCTTTAAAAATATCGAAGAGTTTAAAGCGACTACAGGTGGATTGGTCGCCTTTTTTAACAATGAAGATACCTCTTTACGTGAGGCGGTTTTTGCCGATACGATTAAACGGGCGGTAGGTTTAATCGGATGGATGAAAACAGGTGAAGTTGAGCCGTATTATTGCGAAGGATTAATCCATCTTGCTGGACTTTTTGACAGTGGTGTGTTGCATTTTGATCAAAAGCTAACCATCACTATGTCGCACGAAAAATACGAAGCGCTCAAGGCGTGGTATATTCAGACCTATACAAAACTATCCAAGCACTATCTTGCCAAAAAAGATGCCAAAGATTTTTTAACGCTTTTTGCGCAAAAAGAGGGCGATTTTTATCAGCCGGTGTCTGAAGAAATAAAGCGTTTTGTTACCTATTATTGGGAGTTGCATCAATCTATGGGACGTGATATTGATGAGAGTGTTAAACGGGAAGAATGGATGAAATAAGTTGCGTTAAAATTTATGTCAACATCTGACATAATTGGTGCTATAATCGCAAAATTATTTTTGACAAAGGGGTGCCTGATACGATGGAAAAAATTACAAAAGTACTGATTGCAAACAGGGGTGAAATTGCACTTAGAGTGATTCGGGCATGCCGTGAGCTAGAGATCAAAAGTGTCTCTATCTATTCAAGCGTTGATTTTGCGGGCGTATGGGTTCGCAAGGCAGATGAGAGATGCTTACTTGAGGGTGATCCGATTCAAGTGTATCTTGATTATAAACGTATTGTCGATTTGGCCAAAGAAATTGGCGCTGACGCCATTCACCCTGGCTATGGTTTTTTATCGGAAAACGCAGATTTTGCAGAATACTGTGTTTCGCAAGGGATTATTTTTATCGGTCCAAAAGCTGAACATATTGCTCTTTTTGGCGATAAAATGGCTTCAAAAATCGCCATGAAGGCTGTGGGTGTTCCTGTACTTGGGGGAACCGATGAAGCGATTACTGATACAGCTGAGGCGATTAAAGTCGCTAAAGAGATAGGCTTTCCTGTCATAATCAAAGCGGCTTTTGGTGGTGGCGGTAAGGGGATGCGTATCGTCAAAAAAGAGGAAGATTTTGTTGCCATGTTTGAAGCAGCAACGAAAGAGGCGGAGCGTTTTTTTGGAAAAGGCGATGCTTTTATCGAAAAATATGTGCTGAATCCTCGCCATATCGAAGTGCAAATCATGGCCGATAAATTTGGCAATGTGATGCATCTAGGTGAGCGGGATTGTTCGATTCAAAGACGCCATCAAAAAGTCGTTGAAATCGCTCCTAGTCCGAGGCTTAATGATGCCGTACGAAAAGAGCTCTTACGAACTTCTAAAAAAGCGATGTTTAAATTAGGTTATGAAAGTGTAGGAACGGTTGAATATTTGGTGGATGAAGAGGATAATTTTTACTTTATTGAGATGAATACGCGTGTTCAAGTAGAACACACCATCACCGAAGCGATTACGGGTATTGATATTGTGCAAAGTATGATTCGCATTGCTGAGGGTGAAAAACTGCCAATGATGCAAGAAGAGGTGAAGTTTCGTGGGTATGCTATCGAATTTCGTATCAATGCGGAAGATCCGAAAAATGGCTTTATCCCATCCTCTGGACGCATTAGTACCTACCTCTCTCCTGGCGGTCCTGGTGTGAGATTGGATTCGATTGGGCATAAAGATTATTATGTGCCGACCAATTATGATTCGATGATTGGAAAATTAATCGTTGTTGGCATTGACTGGGAAGGTGTTGTACGTAAAGCGCGCCGTGCTCTTGGGGAGTTTATCATCTCAGGGATTCCAACCAACATTCCTCTTCATCGCCAAATCGTGCGTGATGAAGATTTTAAGCAAGGCATTTTCAACACTACTTATTTGGATAAAAAATTGCCCACATTTACGCTTGACGCCATTCAAGATATTGCGGAAGATGAAGCTTATAGTGAAAGTCTTGCCGCTATCGCCATTGCTCTTAAAACATTTAAAAAATAGTCTTTTATGCCATAGCGTTAACGGCTATGGCATCTCTTCAAGGAGATAAGATGCAGACCATTGCCCTTCAGAATTTACTCTATATGCTCTTACCTTTAATCATAGTGGGCTATGTTTATTATCGTTGGACGGATAATAAACAAGAGATTTTGTTGGCGACCATTCGCATGAGTATGCAACTTATAGCGGTTGGCTATGTTTTGACCTCTTTATTTTCCAATAATTCGCCATGGCTTTTAGCCTTTTTAGTCTGCATGATGATAGGCGTCTCCTCGCTTATTGTGCGTCGCAACATTGCGAATAAAAGTTTAAAAACCTATGTCACGATTTTAATGGCCATCTTTGTGGGTGGCACGGCAAACCTTTTGTTAGTTCTTTTTTGTGTGCTTGATTTAGAGACACTTTTAGCGCCTCGTTTTGTGATTCCTTTGGCGGGAATGATTTATGCCAATGCGATGAATGCCATCTCATTGTGCGCTGAGCGTTTTGAAAAAGAGAGCCTTCATCACGACTATACGAAGGCAAGAGCCATTGCTTTTAAAGCATCGATGATTCCACAAATCAATCAATTTTTAGCCGTAGGTTTTGTCTCACTACCGGGTATGATGACAGGGCAAATCCTCTCAGGCGTTGATCCATTGATTGCAGTACGTTATCAAATCGTTGTCATGGCGATGATCTTAAGCAGTGGAGCCATGAGCAATATGATCTACTTAACCTCACTCAAAAAAGGATAATATAGCTTCTGTTTAGATTAACGTGATAAAATGTTGTCAAAGAATTTTATCTAAAGGCTATGGCATGCAACCGCACATTTCTGAGACGCTCCAAAATCTTTCTATGATGGAAACTGAAAAAAAACACTGTTTCTTTGTTTATTTGAAGATTATTGCGCTTCCAACATTTGTATTTTTGTATTTTTTATTAGGCTATTTGGGACTTGCACATTTTAAAGTAGGGCAGCATAGTATCATCTTGATAGGTTTGGTGTATGGCGTTTCATTGCTTTTTGCACGGCATAATGGTGAATTTGGCGCATGCTATTTTCGTAAATACTCTAAAGAGTTCAAGATGGAATTGGGCGAATACATTCAAAAAAATATGATGCGCATTGGTGAGTACACCAAATCCAATGCATCGTATGATGATTTTATCAATCATTACTCCAAACGTATTCGCAACGATAATTACGCTTCCGTAGGGGCTGCTATCTTCCCAACCATGGGTATTTTAGGGACTTTTTTATCTATTGCTATTACATTGCCAGATTTTTCGTCGCAAACAGCATCGGCGTTGGAACAAGACATCTCTTTATTGCTCTCAGGTGTAGGAACGGCATTTTATGTGTCGATTTATGGTATTTTGCTCTCTTTGTGGTGGATTTTTTTTGAAAAACGAGGGTTGAGTCGTTTTGATAGAGATATTGAAGCGATCAAAGAGGAGACAGCGGATTCGTTCTGGACAAAAGAAGAGATAGAGCAAGCCTATCTGAAAGAGAATTTACAACATTTTGAAAAGATTGGTAAGATGTTTGAACGCTTAAGTTCCAATGACTTTTTTGAGCGTTTAGGCAAAAGTATCGAAGAAAAATTTGGCTTGTTTGATGAAATGCTCAAATTAGAAGCACAAGCGGTTAAAAAAGGGGCTGAACACCTTAAAGATGGGATGGAAGCACTCTCTCGCTCACAAGATAAACAGCGTGATTTAGGTGCTGTTCATGAGAGTATCTTGCATCTTTTACAAGATTTCACTGAAACGACCAAAACTTTACATGCAAGCATTTCACAGGAGCAACAAGCGCTTTTAGCTTCGAATAAAGAGTTGGTTGAATCGCTTCAAGAGAGGGTTTTACCTTCATCAAGTGACGCAAATGATGATGAAGTGGTTGCTCTTAAAGAGAGCTTGAAAAAGATTGATGCTGAGACTGAGCAGATTATTCAACAAATGGATGCGTTAAAATAATGCGTTATAATCGTTCACGAAGCAGTGATGAAAGCTTTTGGGTCTCTTATGCGGATTTGATGGCAGGATTGCTATTTGTTTTTATTTTACTCTTAGGTGCGATTATCATCAAATACGGTTATATGCAAAGTGATCTTAGAGCGATTAAAACCGATCTTGATGAGCAAAAGCGCATTTTACAGATGAGCGAAGAAGAACTAGCTCAAAAAAAACGTGATGTAGCCAGCGTTACTGATCAGCTTATTTTGGCAAAACAGCAAAATTTAGATTTGACATTGATGCAAGCTCAACTTCAAAAAGAGCTTGATAAACTGCGGGTTGATGTCAATGCAAGTGATGAATCGCTCAAAGCCGCACGTGCCCTGTTGGCGCAACAAGCAGATGATTTAAACCTTACACGTTCACACCTGACGTTATCAGCTAAAGAAATTGAGGGATTAAAGGCATTATTGTTAGATGCTGAAGAGACACGTGATATTGCTAAAGGCGAGTTATTGGCTAGTAGTAAAGCATTGAGTGATGCTACAAATACTATAAAGCTTAAAGAGGGTGAATTAGCACTGTTAAGTAAGACGCTTTTGGATAAAACATTGGCGCATCAAAAGTTGGTGGAAGACCTCGACCTCACGAAAAGGCGTATCCAGAATTTAACAGGCATTCGTCTTAATGTGATTGCAGAACTAAAGGCAAAACTGGGCAATGCCATTGATGTTGACCCTAACAGTGGTGCTATTCGTTTGCCTTCTTCGGTGTTATTTGATGTTGGCTCTTATGAGATAAAGCCTGAAGCTAAAAAACAGTTGAGACAAACACTAGAGCCTTATTTTGAAGTGTTGTTGGGTAATGAAAAAATACGTGAAAATATCGACCGCATCATGATCGAAGGGCATACGGATTCGGATGGTACCTATATGCATAACTTGGATCTCTCCCAAAAGCGAGCCCTTTCAGTGATGGCATTTATCTACTCATGGGATGAAAAACGTAATCCTTTGTTGCAAAAGTATCTTAGCGCTATTGGTCGCTCTTATAGTGACCTTATAGTTAAAAATGGGCTCGAAGATAAAGAAGCATCAAGACGTATTGAAATTAAATTTAGTGTTTCCAATAAAAAAGCAATTTCAGAGATAGAGACATTTTTAAAAGGGAAGTATTAGATTGGGATGACTTTATTTTAAACATTATAAAGGCTTTATATGTATCGATTTTTAAGCGTTTTAATACTTTTTTTACTGACAGGGTGTGGGCCTCGATATGTGATACACAACCAATACATCCCGCCTGCTTCAAGTGCTATGCAAGGGTGTTTAACGAACTGTACCATCGTTCGTCAAAGTTGCCAAGATCGTTGCCAACGGGATTATCAATTTTGTTTAGAAGATGCTTTTGGACGAGCTAAAGTAGCCGAAAGGGAGGCACTTCGCGATTATGATATGGCTCTTATGCGATATAACACAGAGTTTTTACATTATCAGCATGCCTTACATAGTTGGGAGAGGGACTATTATGATTTTAGTCGCGACTACAATCATTTTGCCTTGAAATGTGAGAAAGAAAAAGATGGCTATGCCTGTAAAAAAAGAGATGAACTTAAGAGTTATCTTAAGCGCTTAAATCGAGATAGACCAAGAGAACCAAGAGTACCTATGAGAGTTTCATTTGATCAAATCTTAGCCGATCAGCAACGTTTGTGTTCCAATGATTGTGGGTGTGATACAGGGTATGATCATTGTTATGTAGGATGCGGTGGGCAAGTGATTCCGCATAAAATATGTGTTGAAAATTGCGATTAAACGGTAGTTGGCTGATATGTAATGTTTTAGTAATCAACCTAGGGTAGTATTTCTCACAATTTATAGGAGAAGTACAATCTTATGTTAAGTGAAAAATGGAAAAAACTGCTTCAAGAAGCAGATTTTGCGTTTCAGCCTATCGTTAACATCTACACTGGTAAACTCTATGCCGTAGAAGCACTGATCCGTAATTATGAAGAGGCAGGATTTACAACCATAGATTGCATCTTCGATAGTGCTTTTAGCGAGAAAGTCCTCTATTCCCTCGATATCTTACTGCGTGAAAAAGCTATCCATAAATTTTCGTTACTCCCTTTTGCTAAAAGTATCAAGCTTTTTTATAACCTCGACAATCGTATTACCATGATGCCAGATTTTAAACCAGGTTATACATGTTCATTGCTGAATGATTATGCGATGGATACCTCTAATGTTTGTTTTGAACTTTCCGAAAAACACCAATTAGGTGCTTTTGCAGGTGTTGATAAACTGGTGTTAAATCTCTATAAACAACAAGGCTTTAAAATGGCTATTGATGATTTTGGAGTGGGTTTTTCAGGTCTTCAAATGCTGTTTAATGCGGATCCTAATTTCATCAAGATAGACCGTTTTTTTATCAGTGATATTCATATGAGTAAAAAGAAAAAACTTTTCGTCAGCTCCATTGTTCAAATCGCCCAAGCTATGGGGATTTTTACGATTGCAGAAGGCGTTGAAAATGAAGAAGAATATGTCGAATGTAAACGACTGGGTTGTAATATGGTGCAAGGTTTTTTTGTGCAGAAGCCAACCCGCAATGTGTTTGAAATTTTGCCTGCTTATGAGGTACTTAAAGATATTACTCAAAAAGATAAACGTAACGCCAATCGCATTAACAATATCGAAAAATACCTGCAAAAAATCCCTCCCGTTGCGGTAGATGCGAGTATAGATGTTGTGTATGAATTATTGCGTGAAAATAAACACACCAATTTTGTTCCTGTGATTACGAAAGATGAGAGCCCTCTTGGGATTATTCGTGATGCTGATATTAAATCGTATATCTATTCGACCTATGGCAAAGCGCTGTTGTACAATATGACACAAGGTAGCTTACAAAAAATTGTCTCGCATTGTGCTCGTGCTGACATCAACGATCCCATTGATAAAATCTTGAAGATTTATGCTTTTGATGATGACAATGATGGTATTTTAATTACACGAAATGAGCAGTACATCGGTTATTTAAGTTCTAAAGTGTTGCTGGATATCATCAATGAAAAAAATATTGTGGATGCTAAAGATCAAAACCCTCTCACAGGGCTTTCAGGCAATCGTATTATCAATGAGTTTGTCTCCACAAGCATCGAATCAAATGAAAAGGTGATGATGGCCTATTTTGATTTTGACAATTTCAAGCCTTTTAATGACTACTATGGTTTTCGTAAAGGTGATCGTGCTATTACGTTGTTTGCCGATATTTTAAAAAGTTCTGTTGGTTTTGATGATTGCTTAGTAGGGCATGTAGGTGGTGATGATTTTTTTATAGGTTGGGAAGTCAAAGAGGGCGATACCTTTGAAAAATTTTATGCGATTATCAAAGAGATCATGGAGCGGTTTGCTAATGATATCAAAAGTTTTTACTGTGAAAACGGTATTAATTCAGGATTTATTGTTGCTAAAAACCGAAAAGGTGAGTTGCAAGAATTTCCTTTGATGACGGTGAGTGCGGCAGTCATTTGCAGTGGGTTTGGGCATAAATACACCATTGATGACAATGCCCTTAATGAAATTTTTGGTGTTCTTAAAAAAGGTGCAAAAAACTCCCCCAATCACATCACATGTATTGACTTAGGGGTTATCAAGCCACGTGCATTACATTTCTAAGAAACGACTTCATTCTCCTTTGTTGTTTTGGCTAACATAAAAACAAAAGGGATACAAACAAAGGCACACACAGCAGCAATTTTATAAGTTGCTTCTAGTCCTATTGTGTCGCCCGAAAAGCCCAATAAATAAACGACGATAGAGCTAACTCCAAAATTAACGCTCATATAAAGGCTATTGGCAAACGTTGGCATAGTAGAGTTTAAATCTTGAACACTGGCCATTAAAACAGGCCCGGATGCAAGCAGAAAAAAACCAAGAACAGCTAAAATAGGAAATAAAAAATCTTTATAAAAGAAAATAAATAGCACCATAAAAAGAGCTGATAAGACGGTTGAAATAAGAAGCATATTGCGACGACCTATTTTATCTGAGAAAGAGCCTGAAAAGAGTGTTCCTAAAACACCAAACAGTTGTAGAATAGATAAAGATATCCCAGCATGCCACAGACCAAATCCATTTTGCGTAAGATATACAGGTAAGTAAAGGACTAAAGCGGATTTCATCGCTGATTGAAAGAGGATAAAGCCACCCATAGCACTAAAAAAAGGCAGGTAACGAATAAGAAATCTTTTCGTGTCACCTTTCTCTTTTTTTTTCTGAAAACGAGCGTCAAATGTGAAGTGACGTAATCTATAAAAAAGAAGTAAGGAGGCAAGAAGACCAAATGGAACTAAGCGGTAAGTGCCTTCCAACCCCCACACGGAAATTCCCGCAGTGATAATTAAAGGCCCTAATGTTCGAGCACTTTCTCCCCCCACCATAAAAAAACTCATTCCCATTCCCACTTTACTACCCGCAGCTTCTTTGACCATTACGGGTGAGGGAATGTGATAAAGTGCGGCACTAAGACCTGCCATAAAAAGTAGGATAAGGAGTACGGTATACGTGGGAGCAAGTCCCACAAAACTCATTGAAATAGCCGTCAAAGCAGGGGTAAGAATGACAAAATATTTGGCATTACTACGTTCGGCCATCAACCCAAAAAGAGGATTAAAGAGTGAAGGAATTCGCCGAGCAATATCCAAAAAAGCCGCTTGAGATAGGCTAATACCTACTTTTTCTATCAGCAGTGGAAGCATCGGAGCTAGAAAAGAAGAGTAGATATCGTGTGCAAGATGGCTAAATGCTATTGTAAAAACTTCGGCTTTTTTAAAAGGTTTCATAACGATGCCTTTGAAGGGTTATTTAGTGACGCAATGTTTTGAGCCAGTTATAAATAGTAGCTCTTGAGACATTGATAACAGTGCAAAGGTAAGATACTGCATTGCGAATGGCAAAAATACCTTCGTCATTTAAAAAGAGCACTAGCGCCTTTTTGTCTTCGCTACTCAAGCCCGCTAACGAGATATTGTTCGCACTCAAATATTTTTCAATACTTTCATCCATATGCTCTCTCCAACTTTGTGAAAATAAAACAGGCGTTTTTTGCCTTGAATCATCCACTTGTAAAAAGCCTTTAAGTGATTCGAAAAGCGATGCAATGGCTTCGGTATTGTAGTTGATGCATATCATCCCAATAGGCATATTGTTACTATCTCGAAGGATGATGCTAACCGCTTTGAGGCGTTTTCCATCGTAATTGATTTTATCATAAGGCCCAACCCAGTCCTCTTTAAGGGCTGCGATATCTTTGACATCATTGAGCATAGCATCGCCAATACGACGCTTTGAAAAGGCATTAACGATATGCACGAGGGTCTTTGCAGTAAGATCGTGCATGACCACTTCAACATTGGGATAAAATAGTTTGCCGATAGCATCACATAAAGCGATGTAAGGTTTGAGTTCTTTTTTCATAAGGTTATCATAACACATTTTTAAGTGAAATATATATTGTTAAATTGTCTAATTTAGACTATAATTCTAAAAAATTACCTAAAGGAATAACAAATGGCAATAGGATTTATAGGACTTGGCAATTTAGGAAGTGCAATAGCCAAGCGACTTTCAGATATGGGCGAAGAAGTATATGTATGGAATCGAAATGAAGCAAAAGCAAAAGCACTTGGTTTCCCTGTAGCCGTATCACCTAAAGCATTGGTCGAAACATGTGATACAGTATTGATGTGTCTTTTTGACTCTGCTGGTGTGCGTAATGTTTTATGCATGAACAATGGGCTTTTAAGTGCCAATTTGAAAGGTAAAACGATTATTGATTTGAGTACCAATCATTTTAATGATGTCCTTGAATTTCATACAATGATTGAGGCAAAAGCAGGTAGCTATTTAGAATCACCTGTTTTTGGTAGTGTTGTACCAGCAAGCAAAGGCGAAGTAACAATCGTTGCTTCGGGAAGAGAAGAGGTATTTCAGGCATGTAAGCCTTTACTTGAAAAGTTTGGTCTTAGCATTTTTCATCTTAAAGAGCCAGGGATGGCTTCAAAAATGAAACTGATCAATAACCTATGTCTTGGCTCATTTATGGCAACGATCGCTGAATGCACCAGCTTTGGTGTTGCATGCGGTATCGATAAAACTCAGTTGTTAGATATCTTAGGTGTTGGTGGTGGAAAATCTTTAGTATTAGCGGCAAAAACACAAAAATTGATCAATGAAGATTATAGTCCGCACTTTAGTAATAAAGCCATTAATAAAGATTTGCATTGTTTACAAGATTTAGCATACAGTATGAAGAGACCTTTATACACGGCTAGTGTCGTAAAAGAGTTATATTCAAAAATGCAAATGCTTGGAAAAGGAGATGAGGATCTTTGTTCGATCTATCAGTTATTTGAATCATAATGAACAATAAAGGCATTATAGTATTGATATAATGCCTTCTTAAATGACATGGTCGTCAGAAAATTTATCACGAATGATGAGAAATTCATCCAAGTTCTTCATGAAGAGCTCCATTAAGTTTGGATCAAAATGTTTGCCTTTTTCTGCTTCAAACAGTTCTAAAATGCGTGGTAATTCCCAAGCTTTTTTATAAGGGCGCACGCTACCAAGGGCATCAAAAGCGTCGGCGATAGCTGTAATGCGTCCAAAGATATGAATATCTTCTCCTTTAAGCTGGCATGGATAGCCTGTACCATCGTATTTTTCATGATGTTCATGCGCTACAATAGCTGCTGCTTGAAGAATTGGTCGATTTGAGCCTTTGAGAATATTAAAGCCTATTTCACTGTGCTTTTTCATAATTTCCCACTCATCTGGTTCAAATTTTCCAGGCTTGAGTAAGATATGGTCAGGCGTTGCGATTTTACCAATATCATGCATGGGAGAAGCAGCAAATAAGATGTTTGCATCTTCCTCACAAATGCCTGCTTTAAGGGCAAGCAAACGAGAATAAAATGCTACTCTGCGAATATGATTGCCTGTCTCTTTATTGCGAGATTCAGCCACTTCACTCATCATAAAAATAAGCTCTTTTTGTGTCTTTTCAATCTCTTGGTGTACGCTGATCATATCGGTAACATTATGACGAATTGCCATATATTCTATAATGTTACAATGTGCATCATAAATGGGTATTAAAACAGTATCAAACCAGATGGAATGACCATCTTTATGTTTATACTGTAGTGTGCCTTTCCAAATTTTTCCTGATTCAATGGTTTGCCACGCCTCTTTTATACGCTCTTTATGATCAGAGTGATGCATTATTTCGTGAGTTTGACCTTGTAGCTCATCAAGCGTATAGCCCATTGTCTCACAAAAAAGCTCATTAGCATAAATGATACGTCTTGAGATGTCGATACGCGTAAGTATCGTACTTTCATAAATCGCTTTTTCATACTCTTTGCGAAGCACAATCGCCTCTTGATAGTTATTGGAAGTAATATTGAGTTCATGTTGTAAGCGCTTTTTGAGCAGTTCTTGTTCAGTGATATCCATGCGAATAGCAATGTATTCAACTAAATTGTTGTTTCCATCCAAGATAGGATAAATGAACGAATCAACATAATAGGTGCTACCATCTTTTTTACGGTTCTTTACTGTCCCATGCCAAGGCTTTTTAGCTTGTATTGTTTCCCAAAGCTCCTTAAAAATACTTTTTGGCATATCAGGATGTCTGACGATGTTGTGAGGTTTCCCTAGTAGCTCTTTGTCACTATATCCGGAAATAGTACAAAACATCTCATTAACATAGGTGATGATGCCTTTTGCATTGGTTTTTGACACAATGGCGCTATTATCGATAGCATTTTTGTAATCCATGAGAATCGCTTGTTGGCATGTGAGCTCATTGGATTTACGATGATAATCAATCCAAAAATCGATTTTAACAGCGATTTCTTCAGAAATAAAAGGTTTTCTTAAAAATTCAGAAGCACCTAATTTATAAATTCTTTTAATCAATTGAGTATCATCAATAACCGATAAAACAATCACAGGAATGGTAGCATACAGTAAGTCATGTTTCATAATATTAAGTAATTCGCACCCATTCATGTCTGTAAGTTCTAAATCCAAAATAACCAAGTTAATGGTATGCTCTTGCATAAGTTGCAATGCTTCCAGTATAGATTTTGCAAGCAGTACGTCATAGTTGCGTGGCTTTAAAAGGTTGTTGAGTTGGTGATGTATTTTTACAGAGTCATCGACTACTAAAATGGTTTCGTACTTATTTTTTTCAAAACATTGAATAAGATGATGAATCTCTGCAGTAATTTTAGTCATATTTTGATCTTTGAAAAAATAGTCAATTATATGATAATTGAAAAGTTCATCAATGTTTAGAGTGTTATTATGTGAAGTAAGAGCAATTATTTTAGTAGTGCAAAGTTTATTGATTGAAGATAAAAGTTCTTTGTCCTGACAATCTGGTAATTGTAAGTCAAGGATAATTAAACCAAAAGTTGTTGTAGAAAGATGCGCGATAGCCTCATGCCATGAAAATGCTTGTGTACATGTATGTCCAAGCTTGGTAAGAGCCGAGAAGAAATGGTTATTGATAAATTTTGAATTTTCTACAATTAAAATAGTAGCCACCATCTGTGAACCCATTCTATTAGTAACTTTTTTACAATTCATAAAATATCCATTTAAGCACAAGTTAAACCACACATTAATTGTATCAAAAATAAGTAAAAAAAAATTTAACATTTAAAAGTGAAGTTAATTTCACAATAAATACTTAAAGTGATATTAAGATATAAAAATAATTATAAAATTTATACTTATGGGTAGGATGGTTACATTAAGTAGATAAAAAAATAAAATTTATTGATTTTGTCACTAAAGTGTTATGTTGAGAGTAAAATAAATTGTTATATAAAAAATAAGAAAGGAGAATAAGGATGAAGCGTCATGCACTAGCCACATTTATGGCATTAACGATGAGCGTAGGCAGTTTTGCGGGAGGGCCTGATGATTATATCGGCTCTGTTTGGGCTACGGCAGGTACGTATTGCCCACGAGGAACAATAGAAGCAAATGGGCAAATCTTGCAAATACAAGCGTATGGGGCATTGTATGCTGTCATGGGTTGTGCCTTTGGCGGCGACTGTCGGACAACATTTGCAGTACCCGATATGCGTGGTCGAACGCCAGTAGGAGCAGGAACAACCGCTGGACTTACCCCTGTTCCTATGGGGCAAAAACGTGGTTATGAATCGGTACAACTTAATGCCAAACAACTACCAGCACACACTCATCCTTTTTCTCCTAAAACAGGTAGCCAAGATGTTACGATTCCTGCTACAACAGGAACAAATATGAACTTGTCTGGAACAGTGGGGGTAGCAACTTTTGTTGGTAATACACAAGTGCCAAGCGCATCAACTCCCTATAGGCTAGCTGGATTTTCAACAGCACCAGGCTCACCCCATGGGCCTTATACCAGTGAATCTTTACCCAATCCAGCTGCAAGCATTACCGGTGTAAGTGTTGATGCTTCGACAATGACACCAAATATTCCGGCTAAAACAGTGAGTATACAAACGGTTACAGGTGGTGAAGTCGGTGCTAATAGTACAAGCAATTTGCCTATTAGCACAATCCCTCCTCAAATAGGTTTGCTGTACTGTATTACGACAGTAGGAACTTTTCCAGAACGTCCATAAGTTATAAGTTGTTCCCGTCTTGGTGATGCAAGACGGGTTATTTACAGCGTACTGTAATAATATTGAGTAAAGTTTAATTTACAGAGGAGATGATTACCTATGCACTCAGATACTAAAGAAATTGTTTTTGTTCTTGATAACATTGCGGATTATGAAACGATTATTGCCGAGGTTCCTAAAGAGATTCCTGTTTATACTTTAATATCCAGTGAAAATGCTTTTTTGCAAATGGCGACCATTTTGTCTGATTATTCCGATTTAGATGCTATTCATCTTTTTTCTCATGGAAGCGATGGAACGCTCAATATGGGTGCTTTGATGCTTACGAGTGATACTCTCAATAATTATACTGACGCTTTATCGCAAATAGGAACATCACTCAAAGAAATGGGAGATATCCTGCTTTATGGATGCAATGTTACCAAAAGCTCAACGGGAGTTGATTTTCTAGGTAAACTAGCTCAAATTACACAAGCTGATATTGCAGCATCAGATGATGTGACAGGTTCTAGCCAAAGAGGTGGAAACTGGATTTTGGAAACTTCTACTGGCGATATTAATGCTCAATCGTTAAGTTTTACGCATTATAACGATACATTATCTGGTGGAACGATTACTTTTAGTAATGACACGGGATTTGCCGATAAAATTGCATCAGATGGAGATGGTGGCTCAACGGATATTGCTGGGATTCAATTGGATGTTTATGCTATTGATGCATCTGGCAATTTAGATAATGCCTTTTTGCCACAATATCATGATACTATTGATTGGGGCGGATATCCTGACTTGGTTGCTTTTTCAAGCTCAGTTGAGAATTATGGTTTTGTTGTTAAAAGTCATTTTGGAAATAATTTTACGTTGAGTTCATTAGAAATTCATAATTGGGGGTGGGATGGAGAGACCTATTTCATACAAGCTTATCGAGATGGCTCTACGGTTGGAGCGCCTATCTCTTTTAGTACAAATACGGGTGATACTTATGTAACGCTTGGCGTTGATGTTGTTTTAGGGGTAAATTTTACTAATATTGACGAAGCGCGTATCTATGCGCAAGATGGATTGGGATATTTTGCTTTTCACTCGATTGTCTTAGCAGATATTCAGCCTAGAGTAGACTCTGTTTCAGCAACAACTGCTAATGGAAGCTATAAGGCAGGTGATGTAATCACTATTTCAGTGGCATTTAGTGAAGCAGTTACAGTGAGTGGAACACCACAACTTACCCTTGAAACGGGAACAATCGATCGCACTATTAACTATACCAGTGGTTCGACTACCGATACGCTCATCTTTAGTTATACAGTTCAAGCAGGCGATACGTCAGCTGATTTGGACTATATGAGCACAACGGCATTAGCACTGAATGGTGGCACAATTGTTTCGACAAGTAGCGGGACGACTGCTTCACTAACATTAGCGACTCCTGGTACTGCTACGTCATTGGGTGCCAATAAAGCGATAGTCATTGATACAACTGCACCTGCAGCACCGACATTAGATCTTAGCTCTGGAAGTGATACAGGCTCATCCAATAGCGATAATATTACCAGTGATACAACGCCCACTTTTACAGGAACAAGTGAAGCAAATGTAACAGTGACTCTCTATGATACTGATGGCACAACCTCTTTAGGAACTGCAACGGCAGATGGTTCAGGAAATTGGAGCATTACATCATCGACACTTTCATCAGGAGCGCATACGCTTACGGCTAAACAAACCGATATAGCAGGCAATACCTCTGCTGCATCAAGCAGTTTAAGTGTAACCATCGATGCAACTGCGACAGCCCCAACAGGATTAGACCTTGTTGCGGGAAGCGATAGTGGTTCCTCAAGTACGGATAATATTACCAATGATACAATTCCAACAATCACAGGAGGAGGGGCAGAGTCTGGAGCGACAGTGACTCTCTATGATACTGATGGCACAACCTCTTTAGGAACTGCAACGGCAGATGGTTCAGGAAATTGGAGCATTACATCATCGACACTTTCATCAGGAGCGCATACGCTTACGGCTAAACAAA
>JAQUVE010000003.1:46289-50073 GCA_028693565.1 Sulfurospirillaceae bacterium
CCGATATAGCAGGCAATACCTCTGCTGCATCAAGCAGTTTAAGTGTAACCATCGATACTAATAGCCCAACTGATATGGCGCTAAGCAACAATACAGCTTCAACATCAGGAGGCGTAAATGCTATTATCGGAGCACTTTCATCAACCGATGCAACGGCAGGTGATAGCTTTAGTTATACATTAGTTGCAGGAGTTGGCGATACAAATAATGCTTCGTTTAATATTAACGGTGCAGATTTACGGGTCAATGATCCTGCTGCACTTGGAGCGGGCACTTATTCTGTCTTAGTGCGTACAACGGATGTAGCGGGTAATTTGTATGATGAAGCTCAAAGCATAACCATTACAACCAATCCTACGGTTACCATCTCAGCCGATGACAGCAGTTTAAAAGCAGGTCAAACCGCAACGATTACTTTTACTTTTAGCGAAGCACCCACGGGATTTGATGCCAGTGATATAACCGTTTCTGGAGGAACCCTAGGAGCCATTTCATCCAGTAGTGCAACGGTTTATACCGCTACTTATACTCCTATTGCGAATACTCAAAGTATGAGTGAAACCATTTTAATCGCGGCTGATACCTTTACGGCAAGTGGGAACAATAATCTTGTAAGCAATACCCTCTCCATGACAGGTGATACTCTTGCCCCAACTATCATTTCGATTGATCATCAAACACCAGCTACAGTTACAACCAATGCTGATTCCTTGGTTTATCGTGTCTCTTTCTCTGAGGCGGTCTTAGCGATTGATACAGCCGATTTTAGTGTCACAGGAAGTAGCGCAACCGTAACCAATGTTGCTTCAGCTGGGGGAAATGCGTATGATATTACGGTTTTTGGAGGCGATTTAGCCTCAGTCAATGGAGCGGTTAGCCTTAGCTTTACAGGAGGCCAAAATATCACTGATACGGCTGGAAACGCTCTTAGTGTTACGGTTCCTAGTGGAACCAATAATTCATCATATACACTTGATAATACAGCTCCAATTGTTAGCAATGTTACAGTTCCATCAAGCACTACCTATGGATTGGGAGAAAATCTTAATTTTGTCGTTAATTTTGATGACAATGTCACTGTTGATACGAGTGGAGGAACACCACGCATTGCTCTTAATATTGGAGGAAGCACCGTTTATGCTACATATCTCTCTGGAAGTGGCACTGCTGCTTTAACCTTCCGCTATACGACGCAATCAGGAGATATAGATACGGATGGAATCGTAGTTGGAACTTTATCTGCCAATGGCGGAACACTCAAAGATTCGGTAGGAAATGACGCTAACTTGACACTTAACAGTGTCGCCGCTACAACGGCAGTATTGGTGAATACTGCACCAACCGTGACCTTAGCAACTGACCACGCTTCTATCGCAGAAGCTACAGGTATTGCAACGATCACCGCAACGCTAAGTGCCGTAGCATCAACGGATACAACAGTGACACTTACTCCTACGGGAACGGCAACTGGAAGTGGCACTGATTATACACTTTCCTCGACGACGATTACCATTACTGCTGGGAATACAACAGGAACAGCAACTGTTACCGCAGTGCAAGATACGACGTATGAAGGAAATGAAACAGTGTTGCTGGATATTTCAGGAGTATCAGGGGGTGATAGTGCTTATGAAAGTGGTACCCAACAAGTGACTATCACCATCACAGATGATGATGCGGCACCAGCGACTCCAAGTACACCAACCCCCACAACAACAATCGATGGAGCAACTGTCACTACAACTGTCACGACAGGCGCTAATGGAAATACGACAGAAGAGGTGATTATCGCTGCAATTCCTAATAACCGTATTGACCAAACAGGATCAGTAGCGACAGCAGAAGTACCACTTTTCTGGGGGGAAAGCAGTCGTACAGACTGGGCGACGACGGCTAGTTTACCAACGGGTATTGGACTAAGTGCGACTGGGGAACGCTCACCTCAAACAGGACATACCATAACCGATGTGCTTAGTGAGCTCACCGCAATTATTAATGCAGTAGCACCTACCAATGATCCTAGCAAGACCAATATGCTTAGTGGTGCGAATGATTTCCTTCAAACGCTTAATAATGTAACTGATAATCTAGTGGTAAATCAAATAACGTTTACAAGTACTCATACAACAGCATCTGCAACACCTATTACCATTGCAGGAACAGCAGATGCTATTACTACGGCATCTGGGGATAGGATACCAACAGAGGCATTGGTGATTGATGCACGTGCATTACCCTCTGGTTCTATCCTTGAGCTTCAAAATGTTGAGTTTGCTGTTGTTTTAGGTGATAATATTATTGTTCGTGGTGGCGAAGGTCAAAATATCATTTTTGCAGGAGACGGCAATCAGGATATTATGTGTGGACCAGAAGATGATGAGCTTCACGTAGGAGCAGGAGATGATACGGTTGGCTCAGCTGGTGGAGATGATAAGATTTTTGGTGAATCAGGAAATGATACTATCTTTGGTGGCGAAGGGAATGATCTACTCCATGGAGGGAGTGGTATTGATGTAACTACGTATTCGGGTAGTATGAGTGATTATACGATTACCAGAGATGAGGGGAAAACATATGTAGCTTTAACTTCTAATCCAAGTGAAGTAGATACGATTATTAACACAGAAAGTATTCAGTTTGCAGATAGTACTTATATGATTGAAGCTACAGTAATACATTCAGAGATAGCAACGCTTTATGCACAAGTATTTAATAAACAAGCAGATATTGATGGATTTCAGTATTGGGCATATGATTATAACAATGGCATGAGTATAGGTGGGATAGCTATTAGTTTTATGAAAATAGCCGATAATGCTTGGGATACTGAAGATACATCTGAGCACATAGAAAAACTTTATGAACTTATTATTGGAAGGACATCAGACGCGGAAGGTAAAACGTATTGGTTGAACGATGTAACCAATAACCATATGACTATAGAAAATGTTGCACAATGCTTTATAGAATTACTAGGAACTCAACAAACTCAAACTGATTGGAATTTTTCTATTTAGGAATGGTGGTGGTGGAGACACACACAAACTATAGTATTTTAGCCCTATTTTTAGGGGATATTTGTATTATAAATTTAAGTAAAGTACATTAAAAAGTACATTAGAAAAAAGTTTACATTATTTTTATCCATAATAGTTATAAATTTTTGCTCCAATAGTAACTTTTCTTTAGGTTGTTACAAATTCTAAAAATAGTAAGAATGCTGATGATTCGATATCAACTATTTTTAAAATTTATCCATAATTTTTATTATCTTTCATAGTAATATATCCTATTGCCAATTTGACAAGAAGATTGATTAATCCGTGAATTCCAAGAGGAAATACCTTTATATTGGGAGCATTCTTCTTTAGACTTAATACTTCCTCCTTTTGGATAATCTATAGTTGGATGAATTGTGTTTGGATGTTAAATCACTATCTGTTGCTAATAGTCTTTTTATTTCATCAGCTTACAAGTCATCTTTATTTTTTTTATCGACTATATTCTAATAATAGTTAGTTTTTAAAATCTAAAAGTTTAAAATTTTATTTTGCTTTTGCTCTATATTCTGCAATTTTTACTTGTTGCGCATCTGCTTCAGTTAACAAATTATGTTTACACAAAGTTGGATAGTTTCCCTGAAGACAAGTGCTTAAATTTGCTCTATATTCTGCAATTTTTACTTGTTGCGCATCTGCTTCAGTTAACAAATTATGTTTACACAAAGTTGGATAGTTTCCCTGAAGACAAGTGCTTAAATTTGCTCTATATTCTGCAATTTTTA
>JAQUVE010000003.1:50173-55742 GCA_028693565.1 Sulfurospirillaceae bacterium
CTTGTTGCGCATCTGCTGGAATTGTTTGCTTATTGATTTGAGTTGAATTTGAAATATTGGTTGGTAATTTAGTATCAATATTTATATTTTTTTTTGTAAGGTTGATGTGAATATTTTCATTTTTTTCAATATTAAGCCATTGCGATACAGTTTCATACCCATTTTTAGAGACTTCAATATTATATTTCCCCTTTGATAATACGATACCGTCATAATATTTTGGTCCGATATTAAGTATTTTTATTGTTGCATCAACTGGATTTGGCTTGATTACTAATGAATACTGTGGTTGTGCCGTTGGATTAGAATCAACTGAAATATTATATTGTTTTGTTCTTCTCTCAGTGCCAATATTAGTCTTCTTTTCACTAATATAATAAATTCTGCCTTGTACTTCGCAAATATATCTTCCATTCATTATAGAGCGGCTAATTATTCCAGAAATAATTCTGCAATCTGCCTCAGTAATAGTATCGGTTTGAATATTTCCAGAATAAACATTTGTGCTAGGATTAGTTGTTTGAACCGTAGTAGATTGGTTCTTATATTTTGCATTATTTTTGTTTTCTGTATTGGAATTAGAATTTGATAAAATCCAACCTAAAATCAAAATAGTTATAATAGAAACAAACCATATTTTTGGAATACCAAGCCATTTTTTTTCATCAGCATTATCTTCTGTTGTATTTATATCTTCATTTTGTCCTAATTCTTTCTTCAATGATTCAATTGCGCTAACAATTGGTTCAGGATTAAGTAAAGTTTTTGAATTTGTGATTTTTTCTTTTTCTGGAGGAATAGAATATTGTGTTTGACTATCTTTAGTATTTACTTGAAGGCTTTGATCCAATAATAGAAGGGCAATGCTATCTAGTTTTTTAAGTTGAATAACTCTTTGTCTTGCGTACTTATCTTTCGCTTTTACTACATCATTTCCTGTTAATGTGAGACATTTTTTCCAAAGTTCTTTGTCTTGTTTATTTAATGTAATTTCTGTTTGTGCAATTTTAATTAAATCTTGTTCATTCATTATTTACCTTTATAGTGAAAAGATTGCTTTATATTTAAAAAATATTTATGTATTTTGTGGTTGCTAAGTGACCCCTCTATCATATCCTCCATTTCATGAAAAACATTGTTCACATGTGAGAGTGAAAGAGCCTGCATTTTTTCTTTAAATTCTACATATTTGAGCGTAACACCATCAGGATTACCTTTTGCATAATGAATAGCCTTTTCTGCTATTTGTTCTCCAAAATTTTGTTCTAAGAAATGCATCTCTTCTGAGTCTATTTTCCCATCATCAATAAAAGATTTAATAAAAAACCACATTTTGAATTTTCGAGTTATTTCTTGACTAGCAAATTTTTCATTTTTTAATGTTGTTGATTCCAAATCATTAATAATTTTGTGCTCTAATATATCTCGTTTAATAGGAGCTTTCCTCGAATCACCTTTCCATTCATAATACAAGTCACTCATTGAAAAGAGCATAAGTGACTTTGCTCTAATAGGGAATACAGGGTGCGAATAATCATAAGCATTATTTAATTGGCTGTAATCAAGTAATTGAACTTGATTGAGGTATTTATGCAAACTGTTAGTGATAAATTCATCTCCTAAGCCAGAGACTGTCTTGATAATAGCCTTTAGTGAGCTTTCGATTGAACCAGAGCATATTAGACCAATGCGGTCTGCGCTGATTTCTTGGGATTGAGAAATCCTACTTAACTTCATTTTTAATAAATCATTATCACCTTGCCCTTGTTTGACATAATTTAAATGACCCAAGACATAATGACCTACTTCATGCCCAATCACAAAAGCTAATTCATTTTCATTCATAGCGTTAACAAGTGCTGAACTTAAAACCAAGATAATATTTATTTCTTCACCTAGAGAAAAACAATACGCATTCATTTCTGGACTATTGCTAATATAACATTCTACTTGAAGTTCAGATATATTAAGTTCGTTTATAACTTTGCTTATAATCATACTAATTTTTGGAGTAATTTCAAATGAAACTTTAAGAGAATTTGACAACAATTCCATTCTTTGGCTTATATCGTGGCTTTCTACTTTTTCAAATAAACCAAAATAATTTTCAAAATTATCTTCTATACACCTCAGTTGAGTTATGTCTTTTTTCATTTATATTTTTTTCTAGCTTCAGCAATTAAATGAATCATTTTTTCTGCCTGTTCTCTAATGGTGGGGTCTGATGATGCGACTCTTGAATTCCATTTTTTGTATTCTTCACGCAAATGCTTATTAATCTCTTCCTTATCCATTTCTGGGGATATCCCTAAAATATCATTTTCATTTGCTTTTGAGGTATGTATTGTTATTGGCAATGCTTTTTCAACCATAGATCTAAATTGTTTTTGGTCTAAATCAATATATTTAGCAATATCATTGATAATTTTTAATTCTTTCTCATCTGCTTTTCCATCTGCTTTTGCAATATCTAAACAAATCTCAAGAAGTTCAAATTTTTCACCTTCTGTAGCAATATGATCTATCCCTTCGAGTATCTCATAAATGTTTATTGAATCGTTTTCTATTTCTTCGTAAGCTTCTTTAATATAGTTGTTAAGTTTTATTTTTACTTCATTCTGATAATCCTCATCTGTGTATGAAGCAACTCTTTTTTTAGCCCATTCTTTAATAATTTTTGCCTCATCTTCACCTATATTGCCATCGGAAGCACCAACCAGCATTCCCGTTTTTATGATCATTTCCTCAAATAATTCTCTATTTTCAGACTTTTCTTCATAACCAAGATTTTTATTATAGTAGGTTTCTTCTATTGATGTTTCAGCTAAAATATTGTCAAATTCATTTACGACATACACATTAAACTTAATTATTCTATTTCCAGAACGTGGAAAAATTAAAAATGTTTTTGGAATTTTAATTGTCGTTGCCCAATTATTAAAAACAGAATTCTGATACGGCAATTTTTCTAGATTTGACTCATACCAAAATATGGTAGAAGTTTTTGATTGAAACTCTTCAAGCGTACATAGAATAGGTAAAACATTCTGTGTTATATCCGTTATTTTTACAACAAATTTTGCATTAAAATTGTCATGTGGACCATCAATCATACCTCGCATTTGAACATGAAAAACTTCAAATGCATTATTGTCCCCAATAAACTCATTTTTAATTTGACACCTAAAAGCATTGATGCGCCTTTCTCGTTCAACTTCAGCAATAATACTATTGATTTTTTGTTTTCTGAAAAACCCCATGACAACACGGTACGCTATATATATCCCAATAAGGGTTAGAAATCCTTCCATGATTACAATCCTTTAGTCAATAAGAAAACTATCTAATGATGCTTTTTTACTTGCATCTATTTTTAAAGCAACTTTATACTCTTCGGTTTTCTCGCTATTTACATCAAAAATTTGACAATGCATCATTGCATTATCATCATATGAATAAGTTACTTTAATTGGGCAACCTTCCTCTCTATTGGGCGGAAGCTTTAATTCAAATTTGGCAATTATATCCACGAAATCAGGATCATCACTCTCTCCTTGAGTAATTTTGATTTCCACTATTTCTTGCCCTTGATGTGTTGTATAAAATGTGTCAGATGCGCTAGATGGAATTGGTGTATTTTTCTTTAAAATAATTGTATTTGAGGCAAGATGTCGATTTAATGTAGCATTAAAAGATAATGTAATAGCACCATAGCTATGATTTGTTACTTCACTTACATTAAGACTTTTCATTTCTTTGGCAATTGTGCTTGAAACTTTATTGGGACTATCTTTAACCGTAATAAGACCGGCTTTAATCGCAGCACCCAAAGCAACTGCTTCATCAACATTTACAGCATTAATTGGTTCTTTTTTCATAAGCGATCTAATTGATTTTTGAATAGCAGGAATTCTTGTACTTCCACCCACTAATAAAATATAATCAATATCTTTAACTTCGCACTTTGCTTCATCAAGGACTTGCTCTACTAGCAATTCTGTCCTAGATATGTATGTTGATATTTTTTCTTCAAACTCTGATTGAGTAATTTCGATAGTAGCACTTCCGCTATCACCTCTAATTTTTTGTTTTATAGAGTTTTTAGATGATAATGATTTCTTCATTTCTTCTGCTTGAAGCAAAAATTCATGCTTTGAAGCATCATTTTTATAAAGTTTTTCACCTATCACAGCTTCATATTTTGTGGCTATCAAATCAAGCAAAACTTGATCAAAATCTAAACCACCAAGATGGGCATCTCCTTCTGATGCTATTATTTTTATATCGTTCCCATCTGTTTGTGTGATTGTAACATCAAAAGTTCCACCCCCAAGGTCATAAACTAAGCCCCTACCTGCTATCTTTGAAACTGTTGCATAAAAAAGTGCAGCAGCAGTTGGTTCATTGACAATACCAATAACATTTAACCCTGCCAACTTTCCTGCTTGCATTGTGGCGCTTCTCTGGCTTTCTTTAAAGTAAGCGGGTACAGATATAACAACATCTTTAATTTCTCCTACCTGCTTAGAAGCGTCTTGTACTAGTTTTTTTAATATTAAAGAAGAAAGTTCAATCGCAGAATAGTGTTGTCCTTTAAAGTCGAATGAAAAGGTTTCATTATGCATTTCTCGCTTAAATTCCTTTGCA
The DNA here is from genome assembly GCA_028693565.1 of Sulfurospirillaceae bacterium. Taxonomy (GTDB): domain Bacteria; phylum Campylobacterota; class Campylobacteria; order Campylobacterales; family Sulfurospirillaceae; genus Sulfurospirillum. The sequence continues at coordinate 54,821 of JAQUVE010000003.1, forward strand.
ACTTTTGCATATTCTTCACCAGTAGTATTTTTTGCTTCAGTACCAATAAATAGTTTTTCATTACTTTCATAAAAAATCACAGAAGGGGTAAGACGTTCACCTTCTATATTAGGTATTATTTCTGGTTTTCCTACACTATTTAAAACAGCAATTGCTGACATTGTTGTTCCAAGATCAATTCCTACAATATTAGACATCTACATTCCTTTGATATTTGTTTACAATTACTTCTGCAATTTTTAGAGCACGCTTATTTTTATCTAATTCAATATAGTAACCTTCTCTTACAACTTCTTTGATGGAAGCGTTTAGTTGTTCAGAATCTGTTATGTGACTACCAACTATTTTAGCAAGTTTGATATACTCTTCATAATGATCATTTTCTTGAATATTGGTTTTATAGATACCATTATTTTCAAGAAGTAATAGTAAGTCTTCTTCAATTTCCTTCAGAGATGCAAAATCATTGATTTTTCTTTCTTTTTTTATGAATTCAAGAATATTAAAGAGTTCCTTCGTAAATTGAGTAATAATTTTATTATCATATCCGTCTTCAAAACGGCGTATTTTCTCTTCTTTTTGAAGAGTCAAGTCCTGTATTGACCCAATATGTTCATCCATGCTTTTTAGTTCTTTTTGTATAATTGAAACAAATTTATCAAGACCTTGCCTGGTTTTTTGGAGGTCTGAATTATGCTCATCTAATCTGGATATAAAATTTTCTATGACTCCCTGTGTATCATCGTATGATTTAACATTATTGCTCATAAGAAGATTAAGAAAATCCTCAAGTTCAACATTAATATTTTTAATTTTGAATCGTCTATGAGATAATAAATAAAATATAATACCAATAAGAATAAATGTTAGAAGAATGAAAATTATTAACATACTCCAGATGAGTGTATCAATCATGATTTAC
>JAQUVE010000214.1 GCA_028693565.1 Sulfurospirillaceae bacterium
CTTTTGAAGCACTCAGATGAACCATCAACAGCTCAACTATCCTTGCATAATCTCTCGTTTCAAGGGCAAGATTACAAGTCGAGCCTCCAAATCCTGGTAAATCTATATAGATATGTCTAAACGCATCCATATATGGTGCAAAAGCTTTTTTCATAAGCGCTTTATTGCTTCCCCATCCGTGTAAAATAATCATATCAACACTTGAGTCTGGGTTTAGTATCTCATAACTTATATCTAGGGTATGCTCTTTGAACTGTATTGACTTTACAGCCATTACTTCCCTTTGGCTTTGGAAATTGAGTGAATATACTCATAATTTACCTTAGCTCTTTTTGTATGTGGAAGTGAGTTTGCAAGCAGTTTTAAAGAGCCTTCAAAATCATCAAAAAGGTAGTTTGCCATAGATCCTGGGATTGGGTTTATCTCATTAAGATAGACTTCGCCATTAACTACGAAGAAGTCACATCTAATTAGTGCGCCCTCAAAGAGGTTTTTATAAACTTTCTCAAAACTTGCTCTTAACTTTAACTCTAACTCTTTGCTTATCTCAGCACCTTTCACATGTCCACTTCTTGAAAAGTCCATATATTTTTTTTCAAAATCTAAAAACTCCTCTTTTTGAGGCTCTTCTACGATTGAGAAACAGAACTTTGAATTTGCACTAAACCCAGCTAAGTTATACTCTTTTACACCTTGCAAAAATGGTTCTACTATAACTGAGTTGTCAAATTCAAATGCGCTATCAAGGGCATAGTCAAGCTTACTCTCTTCTTTTACTATGCTAACGCCAATAGAACTTCCAAGACGTGATGGCTTTACAATGATAGGATATGGTATCTGTATATTTGAGTGCTCACTTGAGCTTAACTCTTGAGACTCTAAACATTTAACGCCTCTTGCTGCGCAAAGCCATTTTGTATATCTTTTATCATAAGAGAAGACACTAGCATCAATTCTTGGTCCAATATATTTTATAGAGAAAAAATCAAGAAGTGCCGCGATACTGCCATCCTCTCCATCTCCACCATGAATAAGATTTAAAACAGTTGCGCTAATCTCTAAAGAGTTAAACATTCCTTTTTGAATAAAAGAACCCTGAGAAAGCGTAAGTTTTGGCATTTTTTTATATTCGCCTCTAGAGAATGTTGTCGCTCTCATTTTTGATGCGTTAATAAGATAAAACATATGGTCTTGATCACAAAAAATAAAATTTAACTCAAAACTTGATAATTTTTCTTTAAGTGTGATTGCACTTACTATGCTGATTTCATGCTCAAAACTAGCACCGCCGAATAAAATATTTAACTTCAATATATACCTCTTTTAAATTGTTTGTAGAAGCTTTAGAGCCTCTTTTACTAATGTTGCTGTATCAACTGCACTGCATGAGCTTAGTGCTTTTGAAATTTTATCTTTTTTAAATCCTAATGACTCTAACGCTTCGCTTGCTTGAGCAACCGATAAGCTTTTTGGCTCGCCCGAAGAGATGATAAGTTCAGTATCAAAACCGCTAAGTTCAACTAAAATACGCCCTGCACTCTTAGGGCCAATTCCAGGGACTCTTTGCACTCCAGTTATATCTTTGTTGTTTAAAACGACTGCGAACTGAGAAGGCGTATATGTAGAGCAGATAGCCATTGCTACCTTTGGACCTACTCCGTTTATCTTGATAAGACGCTCAAATAGTTTTTTTTCACTAAGCTCTAAAAAACCATAAAGTAGCTCTGCATCTTCTCTGATAATATGCGTAGTAAAGAGCTTAACCTCATCACCACTCAGAGCAGAAAAACTCTGCAATGATATAAAAACTTCATAAACAACACCACTTACATCTACATGCACAAATGATGGTTCTTTATAAAGTACCTTTCCTCTTACTCCAACTATCACTCTCTTACCGCCTTTATCTCATAAACCCCATCGTCTGATTCTACAACTGCAAATATCTTATCAGCTGAGCCTTCTGGTGGCTTATAACTTAGCTCAATTGGAGGCTCAACAAGTTTAAAAACAAGCTCGTTATGCCCACTCCATCTATCTCTGTTTAATTCTCGCATCAAAGATATTATCTTGAAAAGAGGCGGTTTTTGTAGTTAGAAGAAGTAGTTTGTCATTTTTAACTGTATATTCATTAGTTATTGTCTCTAAATGCTCTTGAGCCTTTAAAAACTGCTTATATTTTGTAACAAATGCTTCTGGCATTTTTATCCCATTTTTTTTGTAATGCATCAATCTTTTTTTCACTTCATTAAAAGCATCTTTATTGTCCATAACTAACTTTTTATATCTATCTATCTCTTTTTTAATCTCGCCGATGCTTAGTTTAAACTCATTTATCTCGTTTTTATTATCACTAAAATCTTCATTCTTCTCTTTTTGCAAGATAGGATCTATCGTAAAGACATTTTCACTTCCTTGAAGTTTTTTTATCTCTATTCGTCTTGAGGCAGTTGCTTTAACATGTGAAGCACACATACCAATCTCTATATCCTTTGCTCTTATGTTTCCACCTAGAGCTTGAGCAATCTCAACCTTTTTCCCCTCAACCGTTCCATGTTCTAGTCGCGTAATTTTTATATTATCACCAACCGCACTTCCTTTGTGAACATTGATAGTCAAATCATTAGCTATCATTTGTGATGATTTATGAGTTTGCCCATCTACTGTCGCTCTTTTTGCTTGAACCTTAGCATTGGGGCCAACATTTCCACTAATGTCTATCTCGCTTACTTGGACCTCCATAC
>JAQUVE010000215.1 GCA_028693565.1 Sulfurospirillaceae bacterium
CTATCTTATTTTGCGCGCAAAAGCCTTTTAAGAATGTAAAATAGTAACCTTTGTTAAAGCCATAGATTATCTTTACAGCGCCCTTCTCAACCGACAAATCAACATCTACAATCTTATCTTGATCAAGTGCGTAACGAAGCCCTAGCCCATCACACTCTCTACATGCACCCTTTGGAGAGTTAAAAGAGAAAGATAATGGCTCTAGTGGTTCAAAACTAACCTTACAGTCAAAACATGCGTTATGTTCGCTGTAGTGCATATGTGAACGGTTAAGGCCTAACTCTTCATGGTTTAGTATTTCGATTTCAAGCTCGCCATAGCTCTCTTTTAGGGCTTTTTCAACGTCTGCTGCTATGCGTTCTTTGTTCTCTTTATTTACCACTACTCTATCTATTACAACTTTTATAGTATGTTTTTTTGTTTTACTAAGCTCTATCTCTTCATCAAGTCTTACCATCACGCCATCTATCATGGCACGAACATATCCTTTATGTACAAGAGACTCTAAAACATCAGCGTATGCGCCTTTTTTCTCATTTACGATGGGAGCCAAAAGAACAAGTTTTGCACCTTCTGGAAGTTTTGCAACCTCGCCTATAATATCTGAAGCACTCATTTGAGAGATTACTTTGCCACACTTATGGCAGTGCTGAATCCCAACACGAGCATATAGAAGTCTTAGATAGTCATATATTTCAGTAATTGTTCCAACAGTTGAGCGAGGATTTTTACTTGTAGTTTTTTGATCAATCGCGATAGCTGGAGTAAGTCCTTCTATCTTATCAACATCAGGTTTTCCTACACGGTCTAAGAATTGTCTTGCATAAGATGAGAGAGACTCCATGTAACGTCTCTGCCCCTCAGCGTAGAGCGTATCAAACGCTAGAGTTGATTTTCCACTACCGCTCAGGCCTGTAAATACAACAAGCTGATTTTTTGGAATCTCAAGCGATATATTTTTTAAATTATTTTCTCTTGCACCTACAATTTTTATAATATCTCTGTTTTTCATAATATAATTAATTCCCTCTAAAAAATATTCTCTGTGCCAAATATAGTACTATTAAAAGATAAAAGAACACTAATAGTCTCTTTTGAACTAGAGCATCTACCTTATCTTTAAGATGCACACCGATATATACACCAACAAATGAAGCTAAACCTATTACAACTCCGCTATAAAAATCTATCTCCCTACTTAAAGAGTGAGATATCAAACCAGCAACAGAAGAAAAGACTACAAAAAACAGTCCAGCTGATATAGCACGCTTAAGGTCTACATGTAAGAAACCTACTAGTATTGGAACTAAAAGTATACTACCACCAACACCAATCAACATACTCAATGTACCTAAAACCAACCCTATAAAAAACAGAACTACTCTATGTACTTTTTTTTGAGTCTGATTTATAATCGTCTTTGCAAATAGTCTAAATAGTGCAAATGAAGCAAACGCTAAAAAAATAAGCTCTAAAACTTTATCATTTACATAAGAAACTATAAAACCACTTAAAAATGCACCACTAAACCCACCAATTCCAATGGATACAACCATTGCAACATCAAGATTTTTATTTTTATTGTTTAAATAACTTCCATAAATAGAGCTAAAAACCATCTGCACTACTGAAATTCCAATAGCATCTTTTATTTGATAACCTAAAAATAGAAGAAGAGGAACAAGAATAGTTCCACCACCAATCCCAAAAAAGCCAGATAAAGTACCAACGCCAACGCCTAAAAGGAGTAATTCAATCATTTTAAAAACTTTTTTTGGCATTATATCATCTTATACAAAATCAAAGTTATCACAACTTATCAAACATAAGATAGTTTAATTTTACTTTGAGATTCAACCAAGTATAATCATCCCTCTTAAGGGGCATAAAATGTTAAATATAATTATAGAAGCTTCCCAAAATTTCTGTATACATCAAATTAGAGAAACACATGAAGTTGTTGCGTGTACGGATAAAATGAGAACACTAATTGCTTATGTTGACATAACTATGACTAGTGGTAAAAAACATAGAGTTTATATAGGTGCATCACCAAATTTTGCTCAAAGAGTTACAACGATTCTTTTAGAAGAAGATGAGAGTGATGAAGAGACATTAGTTGATATGGTCCTTGAACTTACAAACCTCATAGTTGGAAGCGCTAAAGTTCTTGCACAAAATATGCCAGAGTGTTCGTACACGATGGCTACTCCTTGTTTTGAAAAAATAGATGCTTTTGATATAGAGTATAATGAAGCAAAAACTATAAAAGTTGGCAATGATGAGATGATTGTTGCCATCAAGGAAATATAATTGAAAAAAAGAAAACATGGCTATGGGGCAAAGGAAGAAGTCTTTGACCCAGAAAGCGAACTTTCGTGGATGGACTATTCGGGTCTTTTAGATATGGAAGTTGAATTTGTATCTGATTTAGGCGAGACAGAGCTCAGCATAGGCGATATACTACAACTAAAAAAAGGTTCCATTATAGACCTTAAAAAACCAGCTGGTGAGAGCGTTGAATCATATGTAAATGGACGTATTTTAGGCAGAGGCGAAGTTATGGTATATGAAAAAAACCTCGCAATCCGTATAAATGAAATCCTAGACTCAAGCGCCGTTTTATATCACCTCTCAAGAGAGAAACAATGATTAAATTTTTACTACTTTTTTCTATCCCTTTTTTGCTTAATGCTTCAAAAATACTAAGTTATAACATCTACGATAGAACAGATAGAG
>JAQUVE010000074.1 GCA_028693565.1 Sulfurospirillaceae bacterium
CATATAACGCACGGAAAAAGACTTGGAGATATTGATACGATTGATGATGTCAAAGAGTATGCTCCGCACCTTTTGCCTAAGCTACCACTCATCAGTATCATTATCCCCGTATATTATGAAGATGAAATGCTCATCCATACGATAGATACTCTTCGTGATAATGCCACACACAATGACTTTGAAATTATTATCATTGATACACACGCATTGACTACGATCAATCGTTTGCCTATAGAGGATGTTCGTACTGGTGTCGCATCTAAAGGTAGAGCTTCTCAAATGAATGAAGGCGCACGTATGGCGCAAAGTAATATCTTAGTGTTTTTACACGCCGATACTATGCTCCCAAAAGCATGGGATACACTTATCGAAGAAGCACTACACAAACATCAAGCGGGAGCATTTTCACTCGGCATCAACGATACACGTTACGTATTTCGTTTCATTGAAACTCTGGCTAATATTCGCACGAAAATAACTCGCATTCCTTATGGCGATCAAGCCCATTTTTTTACAGCATCATTTTTTAGGGAGCTAGAAAGTTATATGGAAATTCCACTTATGGAAGATGTAGAGATCATGAGCCGTATCAAAAAGCAAGGCAAACAAATCGCCCTTTTAAAACCTAAAGTATTGACCTCTTCTCGTAGATGGGAAAAAGAAGGTATCGTTTACACCACGCTTCGCAACCGCTTTTTAAGCTTTTTATACACATGCGGTGTCTCTTCAAAACACTTGGTTAAGTGTTATAAAACACACCGCTAAACTACCCTTTTTAGTTCTTTACTCTATGGGGCTTTTGAGGTGAGAAATGCTTTGAGGGCATCATAAGTCAAAGGTTTAGCATAAAAATAGCCTTGAAAGCGGTCACATCCAAACTCTTTTAAAATCCTCTCTTGCTCTTGCGTTTCAACACCTTCAGCTAAAACATATAACTCTAAATTTTTACCGATAGAGATGATGTTTTGAATCATCTTTTGCGCGGTAATATCATCTAAAATCGTATCAACAAAACTTTTATCGATTTTCAACTCATCTATCGGTAGTTTTCTCAGAATACTCAAAGAGGAATAACCTGTACCAAAATCATCCATAGAGATATGTATCCCCATATCGTGTACCTTTTGCAAGAGTGGCAAGATGTACTCAATATCCTCAATAAATAAACTCTCTGTAATCTCTAAACACAGTGAAACGCGCTCTAGTTTGATGTGTTTGATTTGGCTTATAAGATTCTCTAAAAAATCTGTTTCCATAAATTGTTTTACAGAAATATTTAGAGAAGTTTGAAACGATACTCCTAATTCTATTTGCAATGCCTTCATCTCTTTAAGCGTTGTGCTGATGATAAATTGTCCTAACTGTGGCATAAAGCCCGATGCTTCTGCTATTGGAATAAATTGATCTGGAGGGATGAGTCCAAGTGTTTCGTTTTGCCATCGCACAAGAGCTTCAACGCCGTAACTCTTTCCACTTCCATCTATTTGAGGTTGGTAGACCATATATAATTCGTGTTTATCTAAAGCTGTGCGCAACTCATTTTCAACATTCATGCGATTCAGATACCCTTCTTGCATGGAAGGAGCAAAAAGTCGCACACTATTTTTGTATTTTTTAGCTTCATACATAGCAATATCCGCTGCTCGTAGCAACATATCTAAGGTATTACCGTGTTCTGGATATTTAGCGATCCCAATACTTGCACCAATCACAAAATTAAACTGATTGATCGTATACGGCTTGGCAATTTCTTGTAAAAGCATTTGCGAATGTGCAAGAAGTTCGTCATTATCAATACGGTAGCTTAAGATAATAAATTCATCACCTCCTTGACGAATGACAATACTGTCTTTGCGCACTAAACTTGAAATACGTCTAGCAAATTCAATTAATAGTATATCTCCAAATTGGTGGCCAAAACTGTCATTGACATTTTTGAAATGGTCCATATCGAGATAGTAGAGGCTAAATGGAGGTGCACCTTCATAAATCCAATGGTTCATGTGTTGATGGAGATAGGCTCGATTAAAGAGCTGTGTTAGTTCATCATGTGTTGCTTGAAAAATCAAATCTTTTCTTCTTTTGCTCTCCGCATTAGCAATCATCTTAAACAGAAAAAATAAAACCATATGCATGCTAATGAAGACTAGAATATACCAAAGAAAACTCTCTATAAAATCATCATTAATATGTGCGCAGTCTATTTCTGAGAGCACCCATAACTCATAGCGAGAGTCGTATTTGATAGAGACTTGTACGTGCTTTCCATCGGAATGCGTGATTTCTACTTCGTAAATCGTAGGTTTTTCTTTGAGTGCTTGAATCGAAAGGTGGTATTTTTGTCGTACGCCCTCTAAAACGGCATTTAAAAAGTTATCACTCAAAGGCTCTTCATACAATTTTTTGGGACTTTCTTGATTGGAAGATTCAAACTGTACAAAATGGTCACGATCTCGAATTAACATCACTTTATTGTAATCGCCGAGTGAAATATTTTCAGTAAATATTTTATAGGCACCTTCAATGGCAAGGCCTGCTGTCATGACACCTATGAGCTTGCCATCTTTATCAAAAATACTTTTACGAATAGGAATACCCCAACGTCCACTTGCCGCAATAAAATACGTTCGTCCCAGCACCATTTTTTGTTGTGTCATGGTATATTCAAAGGAGTCTTTTGTAGCGGCTAGTTGTCTGAGATTGGGAAGTTTTGTTTTATTGAAATTTGAACTCACATGCAGATAGTTTCCCTCAATATCAGCAAAACCAAAGGCAACAATAGAAGGATTAAGGGCAAGTAAATCATCCATAATACGAGGGTCTTTGTCTTTTAAAATCTGGTCGCCTAAAATATTGAGTGTCATCTCTTGTGAAAGTAAAAGCGTGTGTGTTGCGTTGGAAGCAAGCTTAACAAGATTGGTTTGATCCGTAATATATTCTTTCGTAATACTTGTCCATTTTGTATAAGAAACTATGCCTAAAAATATAAAAGCACCCGCTAAAAGAATATAAAAAAGCATCCAAATATTTTTCTGCAGGATAGCCAAAATAAACTCCTTTTCTCTTATGAATTAATCATAACATAATTTATTGCCCTTCAATAATCTTTTGATACGAAAGAATAGACTATAATAACATATTGAATAAATTGTTACGCTATGAAAAGGCTGGTAAAATATAATGAACATTTACATCAAACAAGCAACACCTAAAAATGCATTAGATTTGTCCATTATGACAGGAAAACTTCTTCAAGAAATTATGGATAAAATCAATCGTAACGTTTTTAATTTTAACCAAGAAGAAACACAGAAAAGAGCGGAAGAGCTTATCTCAAAAAATCTCTATTTTGCTTTTATTGCATACGACAATCACCATCCCATAGGGTTTATTTCCCTGTATGAAAGCTATGCTTTATATTCAGAAGGTGCTTATGGCACGATACCTGAGCTTTATGTCAAACCAGAATACCGTTCATTAAAGATTGGTCAACAACTCATAGAAGCGGCGAAAAAATTCGCTATTTTAAAGCACTGGAAAAGAGTCGAGGTGACAACACCCCCTTTACCCCAATTTGATAGAACACTCTTGTTTTATGAAAAAAATGGCTTTGAAATATCGGGAGGAAGAAAACTTAAAATCACATTCGAATGAAGACACATACAATCGTCATCTAATGTTTCAAGTTAAAGATTCTTAGAGACGAGATAAAGCACTAACACACACGCTACATAAATTTTGATAAGAAAGGCTACATTGAGCTTTAAAACTTCACGGGTACTGACATCATACCTTGCTTGAAGCGTCAGATTGACACCTGAAAAAGGCGATGTTGAAACCGTTGTTGCCCATGCCATTAAAAAAGTTACTGCTACAAGGGTATGGTCAAAACCTTGCAACATATGTCCAAAAATAGAGATGGAAATAATGGCATGAACACCTAACATTGATAAGATGATAAAAACAAACAACACGAGTGCGGCCACTTTATAGTCATAATAATCAAAGGGGAAGCCAAATCCCAAGCCTTGAAAAATTGTACTGACACTCACACCAAAAACCCCCGCAATCAAAAATAAAGAGATTTCTGTTTTCATACGAGGAAGCTCAGCGTGAAGATGGTGTGAAAAGCTTTTTATGGCGCTTTGTCTTCCCTCTTTGATGGGCAAAACAATCCATGCTAAAACCACACAAAAGAGTGCAACAAGCACAATAATCTTAATATTGGGGAAAAAATGATTGGTGAGAAGCACACAAAATGCTAATGAAAAAGGCAAAATCAGATTTTGATAATGCAGAGGATACCCCTCAAAATGAGAAAGATTTATATCCTTTCGTACTTCTAGATATGTCAGGAAAAAAGCTATTAATGCCATAGAAAGACCACAGCTGATGACATAGACAAGATTGACTTTAGGCGTAAACGTAACCGCTGCTCCAAAAGCAACAAAAAAAGGAGACCAATACGCATCGGAACTAAATGCCCTTGTCAATAAAATAATCTGCAAATGACTGAGCTTCTTGGTTTTTTGGTAAAACTTATCCGCAATGAGTAAAAGCGCGGAAAGGTTAATCACTGAGGCAAAAAGATGTAAACTAATATAGGTCTTGATAAAAGCGTTTTTGCCTTTAGGAGGATTGGTGATTTTCTCATTTTTGGGCGTTGTGATAAGTCGCAAAAAACCCACACCAATTAAGAGCACAATCAAGTACTGATTAATCGAAACAAGTGCTTTAACATTGATAGGATACGCATTGATTTTAGCGACAAAAAGGAGTACCACTGAAAACGCTAATAAAATCAAAAGGATATTTTTATTGCGTAACGTTGAAAACAATAACACAACACTCAACCACAAAGGAAGCGCACTGATGACAACCAACGCTTGATTGAAGAAGTAACTATATAGTGTCGCTACAAAAGAGAGAAAGATAAGATACCCTGAAATTTTTTGCATTGAAAATTATACCTTTTTGCAGATACACAATTAAAAATTAGATTATATCATCTTCAATATATTTGATTTCATTTTCATAAATGATTGTGTTATCAACGCTCAAGATAACATGTAAGCCTTCCACTAGAATATTTGCATCAAAATTCCAGCATAGTCTAGTGCCACTAAAGCTAGTCTTTACGCCTGCAAACCTCTCCCCATCAGTTAATTTTTCTCCATTAACCCTAACATCATAACTCTTTCGTTGAGTATTTTCAAAATGAAAAATTAGTTTATTTGCTTGTAATTCTACTCTTTCAAGAGATAGCCATCGGTGGTTAAATAGCCCTAAAGGATCAATCTTTATTTTCCCATAAAGTTTTTTTCTGGCTTCATCCTTGAGCCAAAACAATAAACTCTCTTTGTCTGCTTGAGAGCGGACAACAATAAGCTTTAAATAATCATAAACATTTAGTTCATCTTTTACTAACACTTCAGCATGTCGACAGTATTTAATATGTTCACGATAACTTTCTTGAGGAAGAGGAGCGCTATGAAAAATATTATTAAACTCTAAATTATTCAACTCTGCTAGATTGTTATAAATTTTAACACCTCTATTGGCTATATTGCCCTCACTAAATAAAACATCATCTTGTGAAAGTATTTTTACAAAATCAAACAATAAAAAAACAGGTATAGGACAATGTGCATTATTTGCAACTTCTGATAAAGGAATAATCCCTTCATTGATATACTGAGTAGGTGTTTTAGGGCGAAAGTAAAATCTAACATAATCTTTATAGCAATGTTGTGTGTGCTGGATAACTTCATCATTAGCATTATCATTCGTCATTAATCCTAATTTTATTGCTTGATTGCGACTGTATAATTTCCCGCAATTCAGTATCTCAACAATATTTTTTATATGAGAGAAATGATAGATATAATTTGACCACCATTCCTGCTGACTCCCTTTAAATTTTTCTTGAAGACTTTGTTGAAATGTTTTTAAAAAAATTTCTTTATTCATGCGACAAATTCATGGGTATTGATTGTCTGTTGTGGTTGTTTATGTGGGAGTATTCTTAGTCCTATTTCTTCCTCATTATTTTTCCCATCTATGCGAGTTAATGATAGATAATCTAATTGACTTAAAAATAAAAAAACAATCAAATAGTTATCTGCTAATTCTTGAGGAAGCATCTGTTTTAACAGAAGTCCACCCCTTCGCAAAATCATCCAAATTGAAGATAATTCACTTTCAGATATATAAAATCTGTTTGTTTCTGTTGTTAGGACAAAATAGCTATCATTTTGATCTTTTTCATAGCTGATTTCAAACGATATATCCATGCCATTGATAACTTCGGGGACAAGTTTTCCAAATCTTTCTTTTAAATGAATGATAAATTCCTTGCTTGAAAGATAAGAAGGTTCTGATTTCAACCAAGTATCAATCTCTTTAGAAGATTCGTGTTCAGGCTTTAAATCATCTTTTTTTGATGTATGAATATAAATATCTATAGGAAGTTTTTTTAAGTATCGCTCCATAACTTCTTTAACTATATCCCAATCTAATCCACCATTTCCACATCCTAGCATTGGGAAAGATATAGATTGTATACCAAGTCTTTCATAGTTATCAACAAACTTTTGCAAGCCTTGTTCGATGTACTCTAGCTTGGAAGGGTTACGCCAATTTAATTTAGTTGGAAAATTTAAAATCCATTTATGAGTTGTTTTAAAAAGTTGCAACTTACCGATTGATAAATCTCCACTTTCACAATATTTTTGGTAAGCATGAAACATTTCAGGATAGAGTCGTTTAAAATCTGATGCCAACCCTTTTCCCATAACACCTACAACATTAACGGGGTTTACAAGAACTTGCGCATTTGACTCAAACAAGTTTGTTCTGACGTACGTAATCATTTTTCCCTCTAAAATTTACAGTGAATTTAATAATAGCAAAATACTACTTATTGATAACTTGACATCTACTCACTAATGATTATTATGTGAGCCATTTTAATACAACTTGACAATAATATGAGTCTTATTGTACCTGCTAAACTTCTCTCTGAGCTTTTGTTATCTTTTCTAACAGCATTTTTCCATATAGTCCGACGATAAGCCCTGAAACAATAAGAGTAGCAGCACCAATTTTCCACATCGGTACACTCTCTTTTAGAATGAGGGCCGATGAGCTAAAACCAAAGATAGGAACAAGTAACGTAAAAGGGGCGACACTTGATGAAGGATGGCGACTCAGCAACCAACTCCATGCGGCAAAACCAAATAACGTCACAGGGTACACCAAGTATGCTACAACACCGATGGTTTGCCATGATAATGTGTACAATGTTTGGACACTCCAAAGATGGCCCTCAAGCAATAAAGAGAGTAACAATAGCGGTGGCCATGCTACAAAACTTCCCCAAATGACCAGTGGAAGCATCTCGACTTTACCGATTCTTTTAGAGACTAAATTGCCAGCCGCCCATGAGAGTGCAGCGAGTTCGACTAAAGTAAGACCGTAAATATTGACATCGCCTCCCGTATTTACCCCGACTAATCCAATGCCAGAAAAAGCCAAAATAGCACCAAAAATTTGCCAACGGGTAATGCGTTCTTTTAAAAAATAAACAGCTAAAAGGGCTGTAAAAAAGACCTGTGTTTGTAAAGTCAGTGAAGCAATACCTGAACTTACGCCAACATACATTCCCGTGAAAAGAAACACAAAATCCAAAGTGAACATAAATAGTCCGTATAAAAAAAGCATTTTCCATGAAACATTAGGACGTTTTACAAAAAAAATCGCGGGAAATGAAGCGAAAAAAAAGCGTAAAAAAGTGAGCAAAATAGGCGGTACTTCTTGAAGTCCTACCTGAATAACTACAAAATTGACACCCCAAAAAGCAATCACAAGAAGAGCTAGCAATACATGTAAAAGAGGCATAACATTTCCTTAGTTTAACACCAGTAGGTCACTGCCCCACTTATTTAAAGCGCATTATAATCCATCATTGCTTTAAAATTTTAATGCTTTGTAAGCATCTTTTTAAGGATTTCATAGACTTCAGGAAACATTTCAAAGCCTTCTTTGCCTAAAAAATGTCCGCCACGAGGAATTTCAAAAAGCGCACAATCTAGTTTCTGGCTTAATGCTTTAGAGATAGTCGGTGAAACAAATGCATCATTACCTGAAATGATAACTGCTTTTTGGTCAATATTGCGAGAGAGTTTTGCATAATCAAGTGTGACATTAACAAATGAATCAAGCAAAGGGTAGACATCGATGGGTTTATCAAAAGGTGAAACTAAGATGATACCTCCCAGTAAAAAACTCTCTTGAAGGTTATTGAGGTAGCGTAAAAGTGCGATACCTCCTAAACTGTGTGTGATAACAAACGTATTGATATCAGGGGTACCTATCATGTGATGAATTTTGTCTAGCCATTCATCCACATAGGGAGTTTCCTGCGTTGGCATATGCAAGATTTCTACATCAAGGCCATGAGCCATCTGCATTTTATCATGAAGCCATGGAAACCAATGATCATAAGGGGAAGCAAAAAAACCATGAATCACATAAATCTTTTTCATAGATACCTCCTACATACTTACTTACCTATAAAATATTCAAGCGTATTAATGCACCTCTGTATTGTTTTCTTTAAAACCTTCGTTGGAGCTCTCAACCATCGCGTTAAGGCAGACAAATTTGTCATATTATGTAATAATATCATAATCGATGGGTTTACCACCACTATACAAACGATACCATCTATTCTTAACACTAGTCCTTCTTTATATGTAGAAAATAAAACCATTGTTATCTCCGCGACAAAAAGCCTCTTACTCGAATCAAAAGAAAACTGACTCACAACGGCAAATATTGCTAAAAATCATACTAAAACACCAAAACACTCTTTTGCTACTTGGAGTGATTTCATCAACTTCAAAGAGAGCTTTTCAATACGCTCGCCCAATATCATCTCGTCTTGACTGAGTGCGTGCATGTAAATATCGATTTGTGCTTCACTTCTTATAGCAAAAATGTTCTTATCATTATCCCTATACCCTTCTATTGGGTATTTCCTTCTGCCATTTTCGTTTTTATTTTTTATCATCTCACTTTTTTTTGCTGTTTTACATTATGTAGAGCGCAAACGCTTTTTAGAAGATTGGGGAGAAGCACATTCAGCAACACTGGATAATATGACGATGGTCGCTGAAAGTCGTGACGTAGAAACGGGAGCACATATTGTTCGTACGAAAGAATATGTCAAAATATTAGCCGAATATTTGTATAAAAATGGCTTTTTTAAAGACCAACTAAACGCTCATATTATTGACCTTATGTATCGTGCCGCACCTTTACATGACATAGGAAAAGTAGGCATTCCTGATCTTATTTTGCAAAAAAAAGGACGTCTTGATGAAGAAGAGATGCAGGTGATGAAACAACACGCCCTTATTGGTGGAAAAATTATCGAAAATGCGATTAACAGTCACAATAAAACCAATGAATTTTTAATCATAGCCGCCAATATCACCCATACGCACCATGAAAAATGGGATGGAACTGGCTACCCTAAAGGATTAAAAGGTGAAGACATCCCGCTTGAAGGTAGATTGATGGCATTGTCCGACGTGTACGATGCTTTAATCAGTAAGCGTTGTTACAAAGAAGCTATGGATTTTGAAAAAGCTGAAGAGATTATCATTCAAGGCAAAGGAACACATTTTGACCCACTGATTGTTCAAGCATTTAAAGAACTTAAAGACCAATTTAGAGAGATTGCACTATGGCACCATGAACATACTTAGCCTTACTTGGTTTTATCAAACAGTCTAAAAAGCTTATTTATTATTAAAGGATAACTATTATGAAATTACATCAAATACTTTTAAGTATGGCTACATTAGCGGTACTTTTGACAACACCTGCCAAAACTCAAGCAGCAGATTTTGATTGGGCGATAGATTTAAATCAAAGAGCAGATGCAAACCCTACACTTTACGGCTCCCAACTTGCTGTACGCTTTGGAACGGTAGATACAAAAGTTCATGACATTATTAGACGGCTTGATAAGCCTGCTGATGCTTATATGATACTGCGTCTTTCAGAGATGACTTCACGCTCCCCTGAGTATATTATTAGAGAATATCACTCAAAAAAATATCAAGGATAGGCTGAATTCGCACATCATCTTGGTATCAAACCAGGTTCAGCTAATTTTTTAGCTTTTAAAAAAGGGTACGATATGCGTGATGATTATAAAAAACATAAGCACGAATAACCACTGCACTTTAGTCTTGACAAAAAAGCTCCATACCATAGCTTTATATTTTCTTTATGAAAGTTTTGTAAGAACTCTATAGGTCATATATATAAACCCTATATATGACTTATTTATGACCAATAAAATACTAAAATAATAGACAAAATTATTGTGATATTTCAAAAATATCACTAGCAAATTTTATGAAAGATTTGACATTTAAGGAAGGAATAGCGTGCAAAAACAACAAAAGCTTAAAAATACGGTAAAAAATTTATCTTCTTTTTTACTCTTTTTAAGTGCATCATGCTTTGGGTCTGCAAGCAACAATGCTGTATTAGATGCTACGATGATTCCTTTTGAAGAGCTAATTGCAACAAAATTCATCCCCGCAAGCACAATCGCCAATCAAGTTAGCAATGCTTCCTCTGCTGTTTCTATTGTCACCGCACAAGATATTAAAGATTACGGCTACCGAACGCTTGGAGATATTTTAGGCAGTATGAAAGGGCTTTTTGTATCGCAAATTTATAAATATACGATGTTGGGGGGTAGAGGGTATCCTAATAATGAGTATGCAGGACGTATTATTGTCCTTATTGATGGGTATCGTGCCGATGATAGCTACTTTGGACAAGCGTATCTAGGAAACGATGGTATTTTAGATGTGGCACTGATTGAGCGTGTTGAGTACATACCAGGAGGAGGTTCTGCTGGGTATGGCGATGGCGCACTGTTAGGGGCTATTAACATCATCACGAAAAAAGGTAGCGACATTGGCGGTATACAAGTCGCTTCAGGGTTTGGTAGTCAACATGCACGCCAACAGCGTGTTACGGCTGGAGGCAAACTAGACAATGGTGCAAATATCCTCCTCTCGGCTTCCTCTTTTGGCGTAGATGGTACTACATATAAAGAGGGTGACAATGATGAAAAGAACAAGCGCTTCTTTGCAAAATACGACTCTGACAATTTCTCTTTTGTAGGAGCTTATGCAAAACGTGACATTCATAACCCCACTTATGATCCTTTAGAGTCTATAGTTTATGGAGATGAAAATGCTTTTATTCTTTTAAAATATCACACCGACATCACTTCCAATCTTAAACTTTCCACGTCATTATGGCAGGGACACTACATTTACAGCACTAATGATTTTAGTCCTTTAAGTTCTTTCGCATATACCTATGACTCAAAACAGATTGCAAGGTGGTATGGTGGCGATGTGAAGCTTATTGGTACGTGGTTTGATCAGCATACTATCTCTTTTGGAGCTGGCTATCGCAATGATTATAGGTGGCGAGCAAAAGAGACTTTTTATGATCTACTAACCAATGATATAACTTATTATGATGGTGTATATCAACCACGAAAAACGTACAGTCTTTATGTCTATGATGACTTTGTCATACTTCCTTCCTTAAGCCTCAATTATGGGTTACGGTATGAAAATAGTGACAATAATATCCATGCCCTCTCACCTCATGCCGCAGTGATTTGGAAACCTTTAGATGAGACTGTCTTAAAACTTTCTGCTGGAAAATCAAACCGTCAAGCAACGCCTGAAGAGGGGGGTACGGCGGGGTACTATACAAAACCTGAACAGGCGAAAACAATTGAACTTGTTTTAGAACAACAGCTTGCATGGCAAACCAAGCTTACAGGTTCATTGTACCAATATCGTATCAGTGACCGCATTTCGTCTTGGTCACGTAACAATATTATGACGCAAGGTGCAGAAATTGCGTTAGAGAAACACTGGGAAGATGGTACACGTTTACGTACCAGTTACGCAAAGCAAAATGCCGAAGAAGAATCCAATGGTGTATCTCTTGGCGAAATTCCTTCAGATATTGCTAAATTCAATCTCTCTACACCTATTTTAAATGATCAACTGCGCTTAGGGGTAGAAATTCAATACAACGGTAAATTTCCTTGGTACACAGAAGCTGATACATACCATCCTGATTATGCTGTTGTTAATGTCAATCTTCTTGCACAAAAAATTGTACCTCATTTAGATGTGAATTTCTTAGTACATGATTTGTTCAATAAATCAGATAAAGAGGTAGAAACCTTTTTACCACAATCTGGTCGTACCTTCTGGCTTCAATTGGAGTACACCTTCAAATGAAAAAAATAGTAACATCCTTCATACTCTTTTTAAGCCTGATTGCAACACAGAGCCTAGCGGAAAATGCTTTGCCTGAATATACCATTAAAGCAGCATATCTTTATAATTTTGCCTTGCTAACAGACTGGCCAGAAGAA
>JAQUVE010000216.1 GCA_028693565.1 Sulfurospirillaceae bacterium
ATAAATACAGTCCTTACATCCATGAGCTTTTAGAAAAGCTTGGTATTGAGGCTATAAAACATAAATATGCCGATGAGATTTCAGGCGGCCAGCGCCAACGAGCCGCCGTTGCAAGAGCTTTGGTCAATAAGCCAAAAATTCTCTTCGCCGATGAACCTACGGGCAATTTGGATTCCCAAAACTCACGCAATGTGTATGAACTCTTAAAAGAACTCTCTAATGAGGGTATGACGATAATCGTGGCAACCCACGATAAAGAATTGGCGCATTATGCCACTAAAATAATTGAGGTTAACGATGGAAAAATTTTCTGATTTTATACAGTACGCTTTTAAAATAAGTGCTCTGTTTTTAATAGCAGGATTGGCCTGTGGATTGTACTATTCCCTTAACCTCTTAGGCTATGCTTTTGCCTCAGACATGCTCACTCCCGCTTATGTAAGAAGCGTGCATGTCTCTTTAATGCTCTATGGCTTTGTGCCTCTTATGCTCTCTTTTTTACCCTTTGTCGTGATGGTAAAAGATGGGATTGTTAGTGATAAAGGACTCGAAAAACTCAAAATCTATTTTACCCTTTGGTGCATCTTTTTAGTATTGATGAGTGTGACCCTTCTGTTTGGCATTAATCGTGGCTTGGTCTTTTATGATTTTGCGTATGAGCTCAATTTTCTTTTGGCATTTGCGGGCATCTTTTACATTATGGCTCTGTATGATTATATCAAAGCTTACTCCAAAACACCTTTATGGATTAAAGTAGCCCTTTACCTCATTATGGCTTCTCCCATCGCCCTTTTGGTGTTGATGAATCCCTCCATCGGGCAAGTGGAAAAAACAGTGACAGGCCCACATGGGGATAATACGTTAGGGATGAGTTTTACGCTGATTCCGATTTTTTACCTGCTTATCAAACTGCATACTAAACAGCAGTTTAAACCACGATTTCACGCATTTTGGATTATGCCTCTTTTGGGGTATGCCCTTTCCGTACTTCATAGAATTTTTATCGGTGATTTGAGTTATAACCAAGAGTGGTTTTTTCAATACCTTACCCTTTTGTATCTGCCTCTTTTACTTGTGTGGCTTAGGGATGCTGGATTAAATTTTAAAAACAGCCCTTTTTTACTCATTGCTATTTATGCCTTTTTATTTGTTGATGTTGAAGGCAACATTCTTTTTATCCCCTCCCTTCGATGGCTTTTTCACCGCAATGATTTAGTCGTGGGACACGCTCATATGGCGATGGGTGTTTCGGTCTTTTTTATGGCAATGGCCGTTGTTTCACCTTACCTTAAAAAACTAGCTCAAAACGCTTTTGGGCTATTTTATACCCTTGGTTTTACGCTGATGTTGATTGCACTCTCGCTTGCTGGCATCGTGGAAGCTGGTTTTTTAACGACCAATATTATGCTTTTTTGGACAATTAGAACGCTGTGTGGTCTTTTTATCCTTGTCACCACCATAGGCTTTTTTTACAAAAGCTTTCACTTTCCTCAGGCGACACTCAACGCCTTAGGAAAATACCACTTTATAGGTTTTCTAAGCGATGGATTAGGCGGTGTTTTTTTACTGCTTTTTGCCAATACACTTTATCCACTCTTAGGATTTGGCTTTGAAGGAAAGTACGAATATGTCGTCTTTGCCTTTGTAATTACCACAGGAATCATTCATTTTTATGGGCTTACATGTAAGGACTCTGCCTTGCTACTTGCTAAGATAACTGCCACCAATAGAATAGTCGTCTCTTCCATTTTTTTAGCCCTTTTCCTTTCTCAGCGTTTAGGCCTTGAAGCCTTGCTTATTGCATTGTATGACATCGCATATGCCTGTGTCTATGTGCTATTTTCAAACCAATTACAAAGGAGTATCCGTGTTTAATGCACTTTTTGTGCTCTTCTTTATGAGCGAATTTTGCTACTATTTGTTGATAGCCCAAACGGGTATCGTCGAAGTTTTTGGCTCTGATGTTATGAGCTTTTTCACCTTGCCATTAGGAGGCATCATAGGCAGTTTGGTCGTGCATTTTAAGGTGTGGAAATTTGACACGGATCAAAATAAAATTTCATTTTTTTTGGCCAACCAAACACTCTGTTCTTTTTACTACCCGCACCTCAACCTTTTTACCCTCTTCTTTTTGGGGCTAAGCCTTGGAGCGAGTGCGCCTTTATTGATTCATTTAGTCAAAGGAAGATGGCGTGAAACAGCTATTGCTCTGGGACTTACCTATGCTTTAGCAACGCTTTTATTTACCTACCCAGCAGAGCTTAGAGGCTCGCTTGCCATCCTTCTTTCGCTGGTCGCTTTGGGTGTAAGTTTCTTTACATGTAAAGGTGAAAAAACAGCTATTTTGCCTTCACAAAGTCTTAGCGCCTTTTCTATCGTTTCGATGTCACTTTGGGCTTTTTTAGATGCGAATCTTTTTGAAACACTCTCACGTAGCTCCACGATTTCTATATGGCGAGGTGAGCAGTGGTACATCATTTTACTCTTCCACCTCATTGGCATCATCAGTGCTTATTTTTTAATGCAACGCATCAAGGAGCACAATCTCTTCATCTCCTTGCTTTTTGCCATCAGTTATCTGCTCTATGCTATGAATGAAGCGACACTTTTAAGCATGGTATACCCTTTTGTTATCTCATACTATAACGTTGTCATCATCAAAAGACTCGCTTCTTTAGATAATGTCAAAACACTAGGAATCATTATGGTTTTTACAGGCTGGCTGGCGGGTGG
>JAQUVE010000075.1 GCA_028693565.1 Sulfurospirillaceae bacterium
TCGTTGATAAATTCATCAAAAGCAGTGTCGATTAACACGGGCTCATGTGTATATTTTTGGGCCAAAAGGCTAAATTTTGATTAAGCTGATAGGCAAGAAAACTATCGATAACAAATCCATATCCTCTAATCATTGGTAACCCAAGTGTTCTAGGATCAATGGAAAAATTTTCCAGTTGAGCAAAATCCAAGGAAGTATTTTTAGGATTGTATGTAAGGACAATTTCTGAGATATTTCCTTTGTTGCCTTGTGTATCAACATAGAAAGATGTTTTTGTTATGAGATGACCATCTTGTTTGCTAAAAACCTCTTTTTCATTCAAATTGATCGTAACAATTCCAGCACTCTCAAGACTTTGAAGTTCATCTTTATCTGCTTTTCCATTTTGATTGTGGTCATACCACAGTTGTAGCTCTTTAAAAAGAGGGTCTTTTTCGTTTAGTTTATGGTCTTTATTGCTATCAATAGAGGTTTTTAAAAATTCAAATCCACTGATGTTTCCATCCCCACATGCCTCTTTGATTCCACCGATTTTACCATCTTTATTTTTATCATAAACCAAAATGGCATCCACGTCTTTAATCCAACCTGTTTGCTCTCTAAGTCCATCGCCCGTCAGGTCAAAATGTGCTTTACTCAGTGCTTGAGTTGATGTAGAAATAAGGTTGTCTCGATTCATATCAAATGCAAGAAGCGTTTGGTTTTTTGGGTATTTTTCGTGGGGTGTTTTGGGGGTTTGTGTCAAAAAAGGGTGGCGATTGCTAAGGTATAAATAGGCATTTCCTACGATAAAAAAAAAGAGTGAAAAAACTACTAAAACTGTCATAGGTGAGAGTTTTTGATGCATCATGATTCCTTTTAACGTCGATGTTTGTCGAGTGTTTGTTAAGGGATATGGTGTACGATACCCCTTAACATTTTAAATTTATTTTACGGTACCTTTTTCATACCATTTGCGAAGCCATCGGTCCATGGGGTACATAAACTTATAGATGGCAGGCACGACTAAAAGCGTCAAAACGGTTGAACTGATAAGTCCACCGATGATAGCAAGTGCCATTGGTGCATTACTTTCATGCCCTGCCCCATGTCCAAAAGCCAGTGGCGCCATTGCGCCAATCATTGCAAAAGTGGTCATTAAGATTGGACGAAGACGTTTTTCCCCTGCTTCCAATAGAGCACCATCGATGTTTTTTCCCTCTTTGATCGCACGGTTGGCAAAGTCAACGACTAAAATGGCGTTTTTACCGACCATTCCTAAGAGTAAGATAATACCAATCATAACAAAAAGACTAAACGTATAACCGCTTAAATACAATGCCACCATAATTCCCGTCAGTGAAAGTGGCATAGAGATCATAATAATAAAAGGTTGAATAACCGATTCATACAGTGCCGCTAAAATCAAATAAATCAAAATGACAGCTAAAAGAACCGCTGCACCAAAGGCTTTGGCAGTATCGTTCATATTTTCAACATCGCCTGTAAAGCGGTAATGATATCCCTCTGGTAAAATTTCTTTCATCTTATTTTCCACTTGTATGACAACTTTATCAAGTGAAGTACCCGCCGTATTAGCAGTAACAAGAATTTTACGCTCACGGTCAAAACGGTTGATAGATGCAGTCCCTAACGCATCCTCAAAAGCGATCAATCCATCCAGCGCAACAAATTCACCATTGGCATTTTTCACTTGAAGTTTTTTCATATCATCCAATGAGGTTCTAAAATTATCTTTAAAACGCATTGTGATATCAAACTGTTTACCATTATCTTCGTAGTAAGAGATAGCACTATCGCTCGAATACGCTGATCCTAAAACAGCAGCAATCTCTTTGACACTAACCCCCACTCTTTGCGCATTTTCACGTAAAATACTAAGGCGTATCTCTGGTTTACCACTTTCATAGTCCCTATCGACGTCAACGATACCTTGTGTGTTTTTTAGAAATTCCATTAGCTTTTTAGATGTGTCATCTAAAATGTCAAAGTTATCCCCTGTGAGAACAACTTGTAGTGGCGCAGTGGTGCTTCCTGTATTAAAATCATCTACTTTTTCCACAGAAATAACCAGCCCTTCAATGCCTTTCATTTTTTCACGGTACTGTTGAATCAGTGCGAGTTGAGAAACGGTTCGCTCTTTAACAGGCTTTAATTTGACATAAATGCGTGCTTTATGAAGGCTCTTGGCAGAGTCATATCCGACTGAGACGATGGAGTACGAAATCGAAGGGTCGTTTTTGAGCATTTCATCAATCGGTATAACTTTTTGCTTCATTGTTTCAAGATTAATTCCCACAGGGCCTTTAATGGTCACTTGAAATTCACTATTATCTTGCATCGGAAGAAAATCCATGCCCACTTTAAGCGTCATGGAGGCAAATAAAAGCCCAAACGTGGCTAGAACTGTTAGTGTTTTAAAGCGTATAAGAGGTTTTAGCAGTGCGACATAAGCTTTGTCCACGGCTTTTAAAATAGGCTCTGTGGCATAGTAAAATTTACTCTCTTTCGCACTTAAAAGCCTAGCCCCGATGGAAGGAACAAACATAACTGCCACAAGGTAAGAGATCACAATACCCGAAGCAACGGTCATGGCAAAGGAGTTAAAGAACATACCCACAATGCCATCCATGAAGGCCACAGGGATAAATACCGCTAACAGAACAGATGAAATCGCAAGAATCGAAAAAGCAACTTCTTTAATACCTTCAAACGAGGCACGAAATGGCTCCATGCCCTCTTCCATCTTTTTCATAATGTTTTCAATCACAACAATCGCATCATCGATAAAGATACCGATAGCAAGGGTTAACCCAATCAATGTCAAACGGTTAAGATCATACCCAAGTGCGTTCATGATGGCAAAAGTACCAATGACCGATGTAGGAATCGCCAGTGCTGAAACAATCGTTGCCGTCACATTACGCAAAAATACAAACACAATGATAATGGATAAAAATGCACCAAAGATAAGGTCAAAGCGAACATTGTCGATGTTGACCATTATCTTTTCTGATTGGTCTTGCAAGATTTTTATTTCGTTATCTTTTCCCGCTAAAAGTTGTAGGTCTGGCATGATTTTTTTAACACCTGAAATGATGTTCAAAACGTTTTCACCCGCAATTTTTTTAACTTCTAATGTGACTCCTCTTTGCCCATTGTAGGATGAAAAACTTTTGGCATCACTGAGTCCATCAACAACCGTTGCAACATCTTTAAGGCGAACACCTGGTTTAATGAGAAGCTCTTCAACCTCTTTAATATTAGCCGCATCGCCTTCAGCTTTGATGATGATCTCTTGATTTTTATTGACCATCTTTCCTGCACCCTGTTTAACATTTTGTTTCGAGATGATGCCACTGAGATCAGAAGCGCTGAGATTGTATTTGTTGAGTAAGAAGGGATCAAGAAATATACGGATTTCACGGTCTTGATAACCAATGATGTTAACTTCACCGACACCTTTAACCCGTTGAAGTTTAGGTTTGAGTTTCTCATCGGCAAGCCTCATAAGCGTACCGTCATTTTTACCATCACTCGCCACGAAAAGATTGATAACCCCACCCGTTGCTCCGAGTTTTTTAACCACAGGTTTTTCGACTTCTAAAGGCAGGTTGAGTGCACCTATCTTGTCACGTACATCATTGGTTGCCACATCAATATTTTTAGTCAGTTTAAATTGAATGGTTACAGCACTGAGTCCTTCATAACTGGTTGACATCAGTTTGTCAATACCATCAACACCTGAAACAGCTTCTTCAATTTTATCGGTGACTTTGGTTTCAACCGTTGCAGGATCGGCGCCATTGTAAGTTGTTTGAACCGTAACGATAGGAAAATCAACATTGGGAAAAAGATTGATGGGCATGGAGTTATACGACATCAAACCAAATACGATAAAAGTTAACACCCCCATGAGGGTGGTTATGGGACGATTTATGGCTAGTTTATACATGTTCTAATCCACTGTGATGGTGCCATTGCCAAAAAGCCCTGGCATAAAATCCATCGCTTTGACTTCGGCTTGCATTTCACGAGTCGATGCAATAATAGTAGGATAAAGCTTGGAGATAACACCTTCATATACCTTATCGTTTCCGTCCACTTTATAGGTAAATTTTTGCCCTACTTTGATCTTTGTCCAGTACTTTTCATCAAATTTGAGCACGAGTTTGACATCATGGGTACTGGCTACGGTTAAAAGTTTGGTTTGCGAACCCAACACGATATTTCCTAATTCAGTACTTTTTTTGGTAACGACTAGGTCATATGGTGCACGAAGTTCTGTTTTTTTAAAGATAATTTCTTTATTTTTAGCCGTTAAAAGAGCAATATCTCTATCATAAAGATAGTTCTCCATCTTCTCTTTATCGATGACATCAGCTATTTTGGCATAGCGATCGTATGTTTTAACCGAATGTTCTGCATTTTTACGAGCAATTTCAAATTCATTTTTCTCTTGTGCATTGTTGAGTGAGAGGAGTAAATCACCTTTTTTCAAGCGATCACCAACATCGACATTCAAGGTGCCTATAACTCCTGAAATCGAAAGTCCTAGCTCAGAGCTTTTGTCGCTCACCACATCAAAAGTTGCATAAACCTCTCCTGCAACAAGGGCTTGAAACATCAGTAAACCAGTTAATAGTATTTTTTTCATTGGATATTTCCTTTTATCTCTTTACCCATTTCATAAAGCAGTACGGCTTTTTGGTACTCGACTTCATTAAGGGCAGTTTTTAATTGGGCTTGGGCGTTAAATTTATCACTGAGTGCATCAAGGTAGCTAACGTTATTGACGATACCTTGTTGAAATTTCTTTTTAATTAGCTCATATGTCATGGAAGAAGCTTGCAGTCTTGCTTGAGCCGCTTCTATCTTTGCAAGAGCTGTTTTATAGCTATTTTGAGCACTTTTGAAACTAGCTTTGGCTTTTTGTTTTTCATAAGCTAAATCACTATTTTTGGAAAGATAGCTTTTTTGAGCGGCTTGTGCCGCAGCCGTAGTTGAACCAAAGTCAAAAATCTTCCATTGCATTGAGAGTTGAGCTGTATTTTGGTGGTCATTATCTGAGTCAAAAGCGGGATTATTATAGTCGTACTTATAACGTGAATAGGTATCGGAGATAGTAAGGGTTGGCAAATGGGGTGCTTGTGCTACTTTGGCTTCGGCACGTGCGCTTTGTACACTCTGTTCAAGGGCTAAGATATCCAAGCGTTTGACATCATCCATTGTTTTTTCATGGAGCAAAACCGATGAACCAGCCTCAATGTGAACCTCTTTACCCGTGAGATACTCTAGGGTATTGGAAATGTTATTGAGTGTATTGTCTAAGGTTAAAAGGTCGACCTTTGTTTGTGCGATAGATGAGATGATTTTTTGAAGTTCATCATTGGTTGCGGCACCCACACTGACAAATTTCTCTAAACGGAAACGTTCAGCTTCAAGTTGTTCCATTTTTTGAAGCATAGATTCTTTACTTGCGAGCGTGCTGATGTAATTGTAATAATAATAGATAACATTGAGTGAAACATTGTTTTGTACCGATGCAAGCGAAAATGTGGCGGCATTGACAAGCGCTTTTTGTTGTTCAAAAAGAGCTTCTCTTTTACCTCCATCATACAATACAAAAGAGAGCGTAGCAGAACCCGTTCTACTTTTATCAGGAGCAAGCATCGTCTCTTCTTGATTGAAGGTTTGATTGGCGCCTAAGCTGAGGCTTGGCATGTAAGCACTTTTGGTGGCGTACTCTTTTTCTTTGGCAGCCTCAACGCTGTAACGTGATGCTTCTACTTGTTTATTGTTTTCTGCAAGATTGAGTAGTTCAGGTAAGTTTCCCGCATAAACAAACAGTGGCAAGAGGCATAAAAAACTTAGTTTTTTCATCGGGTTTTCCTTGTATATTGGTCAAGTAGATACGCAATATGTTGAAGAAGCGTGCTTTGAGCCTCAGCAAACTTCATATTACTAGCTTTAGCACGGATTAAAAGACCTTTTAATATCAAAATAATGGTATTGGTGAGTAACTCTATGTTGTCGACAGACAATTCACCTTTATCAATGCCTTCTTGTAAAGCACCTGCGATAAAATCATAATCTTCTTGAAAAAAGCGTTCAAAGTATTGTGTGTAAAGCCCTGTATTATCGATAAGCATAGAACTTACAAAGTGTTGATAGAGTGTCAACACTTGCTCTTTGTTACCCTCCTCATCGCACTCACTAAAATTGTAAAAGACTAAGATTTTTTCTTTCACACTCATGTCCTCTTGAACACGTTGACTAAAAGCAACACGATGGCGCTCCGCAATAATGTCCCAAATCGCAAAGACAATCTCTTCTTTATTTTTAAAATAGAGATAGATGGTTCCTTTAGCGACTCCTGCACATTTGGCGATCTCATCGATGCTACTTTGCTGTATCCCTTTTTCGCAAAAAAGCTCAATAGCAGAAAGTGCAATGTCACACCTTTTTACTTCTTTATCAATAATACGTGCCATAGCTCTCCTTTAAATGACTGACGGTCATTCATTTTGTGAAATCATACATTTTTTGAAAATAAATGTCAATGGATTTTTGCGGTCATTTTATTGGATGCTTAACATACAACTTATTTTTTAACCCAAATGTTAAAATGGTTTGTTGATCGTAAGAAGAATAATAAGTGAAGTCGTAATTTCAGGAATAACTCTAAAAATCTTGAAAAATTGTATATTTTTTGAAATACCCTCTTTGGCAAATTGGTTGATAAATTTTTTGCACATAAAGTGATAAATTACCATACAGACTACCAATGCTAGCTTAACATGTAACCACCCTCCACTTTTGAGTAAGTATGGGTTGAGGTAAAGTAAGATAAGCCCAAACTTAATCGAAAAGACCATGGCAACGGTACCAATTTTATAGAGATTGGCTTCTTGTAATGCAATAACTGCCTGATAATCCTGTTGTGCATTGATGTGATAGACAAAGAGTTTAGGTAGGTAGACAAGCATAATCATCCATGTTGCAATGAAGATAACATGAAATGCAAGTACGAGGTTATAGCTATTCATTGTGTTTCCTTTAGAATGAAGTTTAATAACCATTAGTGTATAATTTGTTCAGAAATTTCTAGTGACATTTTACGACTCAAGGTATGACATTTTGCGACTACATACTCAAAAGCAAGCCCCCGCAGAAGCGTTTTTATTTATTCTCACATTCTTAACCAAAAACTATGCGTTTGATGCAGCCACTTTTATAAACGCACGCAATATCACTATGCAAGCATTACAAGTTAAGGGCTCTAAAGTTAATGCAGTGTATCTTCATGAACTGATTGAAGAGGCTGTCAGCTATACAGGAAATTCTAGTGTATTGTTTAAATTGTCTGAGACTGTTAATCCTAACAAGCTTGGTGTTTTGGGCTATTTGATGCTACATTCAAGGAATGTCGAAGAAGCTATTACTAAGCTGTGTCGTTACTATCCTCTGATTGGTAAAGCACTCAAACCCTTTTTTGTGCTAGAAAATGGTATGCATAAATTAACACTACTTACTCATAAAGAAGGCAAAATGGAGCATCTTGAAAAGTACAGTGCTGAGATTCATTTAAGTGCGCTTTTGCATCTTATCAATAAAATCATTCCCCATCCTATTTGTCCAAAACTGACGACATTTAGACACGCTAAACCTTTATATGTAAAAGCGTATCATGAAATGTTTGGCGACAATATTCTCTTTGATGAGGTCGAAAATGCCCTCTTCTTTGATAAAATGCAACTGGTGATGAAAACCAGTTACGACAATCCGTATCTGCTCAGTGTGTTTGAAAAAGAAGCTGAACAAAGTTTAGGTATCAATGTACATGGAAGTCTTAAAGAGCAAGTGCTAGGGTGTATACTCATTGCTACGGGTGAGTTAGATGTTTCTTTAGAAAGCGTAGCACGTAAAATCAGCATGCACCCACGAACCCTTCAAAAAAAGCTCAAAGAAGAAAGGATAAATTTTATGTCACTTTTGAGTGAGGTGCGTCAAAAATTAGCAGCGCATTACTTGTTAAAAGGACTTGATTCTCCAACCATCGCTTCTTACTTAGGCTACGCTGAGCCAAGCCCATTTTTACGAGCGTTTAAGAAGTGGTATGGACTCAGCCCTAAAGCATGGTTGGCATTACATATAAAAGGTTAGAGGTTTTACATGAAACTCTTTTTAAGCCTTTTTTCCAGCAATTCTATTAAAACTTTTTGATACGTTTCGACAGGATAGGCACCATTCATAATCAGTTCGTTATTAAAGATCATCGTGGGAACTGCAGATATATTGTGTTTATGCCAATACTCTTCCGCATCTTGCACTTTTTTTCTGGCATTTTCATCTTCTAATTTTGCTAAAAAAACATCTTTATCTACTCCAATACTTTGAAGGATCTCTCCTAAAGTATGGTGGTTTGATATGTCTTTTTTCTCACTAAAGTGAGCGCTAAAGAGTTTCATTTTAAGTTCGGTTTGCTTTCCAAATTCTTTTGCGAAATCTAGCAATATATGGGCATTGCGTGTATTAACCGTTTTCATCCCATCATAATAATGAAATGTAAATCCTAGTTCAGCTCCATTTTTAGTGATAGTTGATTGAGTAGACTTCACTTGCTCAACGCTCATATGGTATTTATGCGCCAAATATGAAACGGCATCTTCACCCTCACTCGACATCGTTGGATTGAGCTCAAAAGGATTCCACACAATTTCAAATTTATCTTCCATGCCAAGCTCTTTTATGGCGTGTTCTAAGCGCTTATAACCGATGATGCACCAAGGGCAAATGACATCAGAGATAATGTCAATTTTTATTTTGTTGGTTAATGTCATAGTAAACTCCTTGAGTGTGATAAGCTTTTCTCTGCTTATTTTATACAAAGTATTGCAACAAAAGATTAATCACTAAAAGATAGAGAGTTTTGTTTTAGTTGTAAAAAGCTCTAAGGCTTTTGTTCCTGCAAAAGAGTTGCCTTTTTCGTTGAGTCTAGGCGACCAAACACAAATACTGAATTTTCCAGGTAGCGTGGCTAAAATACCACCACCTACACCACTTTTAGCTGGCAATCCTACACGATAAGCAAAATCTCCTACCGAGTCGTACGTCCCACATGTTAGCATTAAAGCATTGATACGTTTGGTTTGGCGTGTGTTTAAAACAGGTACGGGTAATGAAGGTTGCACCCCTTTATTGGCTAAAAAAAGCCCCGCTTTGGCTAATTCTTGTGTGTTCATGGCAATGGAGCAGTGATGAAAATAAGCATTGAGAACACGTGTTGGCTCATGCTCTAGATTTTTGAAACTTTTAAGAAAATTTGCCATAGCGTGATTGCGAAAACCTGTTTGCGCTTCTGATTTTGCGACACTAAAATCAAAATTGATATCGTCTTTTTGTGCAAGCGTGCGGATGAACTCTAAAACACTTTGATGTGCATCTTGGAGTTGACTTAAAATAACATCAGTGACCACAAGGGCGCCAGCATTGATAAATGGATTGCGAGGGATACCATTTTCGTATTCAAGTTGAACCAAGGAGTTAAAAGATGTGCCTGATGGCTCTTTCCCAATACGGTTCCATAGGTTTTCATCTATTAATTGTATCGCCATAGTCAGTGTAAAAAGCTTAGATATACTTTGAATTGAAAAGCGCTTTTGATAGTCTCCCACATGAAAGCTATTTCCATTGACATCTATCAAAGACATTGCAAAGACATTTGGCTCAACATTTGCAAGTTCTGGGATATACGAAGCCACCCTTCCCTCACCCAAATATGGTTTAATTTCGTGTGCAACTTCTTCAAGAATGTTCTGATAATCTAGCATAACATAAGACCTACCTTTTTTAAGTACCGTATTATAGCAAGTAGCAGGTTTCTTTATCGGTAAAGGTTTTAAAGAGATGATTACCAACCCAGCTTTTTGCATACGGGTTAGTAATCATTGCGTGGTATCTTAATTCTATGATTTAAATTTCATCAATTCGTTATTAAGTTTTTCGGTCATAGTATGAAGTTGTTCAGAAGCGGCACTTACCTCTTCCACAGAGCGCGCATTTTCCATAGTTAAGAGATTTGTTTTTTGAATTTCATCAACGATAAGATTGATTTCACTGGATGTTTGGATGTATTCTTCAACTGATTTACCTGCTGAATTAACGGCATTTTCTAAAACGTTTACAACCATTTTGATAGCACCTTGTAGTTCATCTGTTGTTTGCGTAAGTGTTTGTACTTTTTTAGAATTTTGATTGATAGCTTCGGTGCTTTCCATCACACTTTGAACAACTAGATTGGTGGTAGAGTCGATCTCTACTAATGATTTTTGCGTTCGTTCCGCCAAGGCTCTTACTTCATCTGCAACGACAGCAAAGCCTCGACCATGTTCTCCTGCACGTGCAGCTTCGATAGCGGCGTTGAGTGCTAAAAGATTGGTTTGATCAGCAATATCACGGATAACTTGTAAGATTGACTTAACCTCATTGGCATTGCGAGAAGCTTGTTCTAACTTATTTTGAAGTGCCAATTCACTCTCAACAGTCTCTTGCATCGCGTGTTGTAAGATATTGACTTTATCAGTCATTTTGCTCATTTCCATTTGTGTTGATGCCAAATTGATTTGTGACTCTTTGGCCCCATCCACAGAGATAGCAAGCTTTGCACTTAAGTTTTTGCCATGTTCTGCTGTACGGTCAATAGTATGGCTTTGTTCTTCTGAATTTTTCCCTACATGTAAAGCGGTGGACGAAAGTTCACTTGCAATAGCGGCATTTTCATTGGAAGCAATTTTAGAATTATTGATAATCTCTTGCAGCTTTGCAATAAATCTATTGGCATTTTCCGTAATCGTAATAAATTCTTTTTCAAGTCCTTTTGTATCCAATCTAACCGCCAAATCCGCATCTTGGCTGGCTAAATTTTTAAAGCGATCATTAAGTGTACCGGTTGATTTTACAACAGTTCGCCCTAGAAAAATCGAAAAGAAGATAGCAATCAAAGTACTAAAAATAGCAGAAGCTACAAATAATTTCTTGGACATCTCTACTAGATCTTTGGTTGCTTGAATTTTTTTATCGACTACTTTGTATGTCAAATCTGTAAATTGGTCTATCACATCCCTCATGTCAGAAAAATTTTTATTGTAAATATCAAAATAGTAATTTTTTGCTTCTTGAAAAGATTTTTCTTTGATCATCTTTACGATACTATCGGTATCGTTTTTAAACGTGGCGTGTTTATCATAAAATGTTACAAAACGAGACTTCTCTTCAGGCATATAATCCTTTAAGAAAGTTTCAAACTTTTTAAAACGGTCATAATTTTGCTGTATATTTTCATAAACACCTTTTTCAAGTAATTTGCCTAGTTTAGATTCTTGTATATTACTGGTTGCTTGGTAGAGTGCAAGATTTGACTGATAGGCATCTCTATCGGCTTCCAACAAAAGAGTAATACCTTTAAAAGACTTTTCAGTGAGAGATTTGACTGTTTGTTCTATCTCAACAATATTAGTATAAATGAGAGTATTTGTAGCTAATAAGGTGATAATTAAAAGAACATATGAACCTATTATTTTTAATTTAAAACTCATCACAACCCCCTTTTGTTTTAGTAAAATAGTAACATAAATAGTAAAAGAAATACGATATAGCTCATAAAAAATATATTATAGTAGGTATCAAAAAGATAAATTGTTACAATTTTAGCAATATGCAAAAAAAAATGTTTCAATTGCGAAAAAATAAGCAATTTGTTGGTAATTTTACGCAGTGTTTAGAGTGTTTCTTTTTCACTCATAAGGCGTTGATACTCTTTTTCCATTACAATATCTTGGCTACTTTCAATTCTATCTAAAAAAACAGTGCCTATGAGATGATCGTATTCGTGCTGAAAAAGGCGTGCTAAAAAATCTTTAAAAATAGTATGCTTTTGTTTACCCTCTCTATCAAAATAACTCACTTCAATTTGTGTATGTCTAGGAACACGCGCTCGAATACCAGGTAAACTCAAACACCCTTCCCAATCTTTTACCCTCTGCTTAGAAACAGAGATAATTTGGGGATTGATAAGTGCTGTGGGTTGCATCTGTGGGGCATGGGGATAGCGTTTATTGGGAGTAGACGCCATGATAAGAATAGACAAAGAGTGTCCAACTTGTGAAGCTGCAATACCCACACCTTTAGTATCGCTGCAAGTCAATATCATATCATCAATTAACGTTTGTATTTCAGGTGCATGAATGTCGTTCACCTTTTGAGCAATACTACGAATAACGGGAGAGCCAAGCTGTGATATATCTAGGCGTTGTGGCATTGCATTATCTTCTCTTTTATTCTTGATGAATCAAATCAACGATTTCATCAAGATGTAGCTTAAAATGACGCGGATAATCCACGACCATCGCTTCAAGCGTTACGTGTTCATTTAAAG
>JAQUVE010000217.1 GCA_028693565.1 Sulfurospirillaceae bacterium
GGTGTGAGTGCTGTACCAATGGCAGCACGTGTTTCTAATAAAGAAGGTATGAAAGAAGATCCAACCAATATGCTCTTAATGCATGCTATGGGACCAAACGTAGCTGGTGTTATTGGATCAGCTGTCGCAGCAGGTGTCTTGCTGTCTATTTTTAAATAAAGGGAGTGAAGCAATGAGTTTTTTTGAAACATATGAGAAAGAAGTTCAAGAGCGCGTAGCACTAGGTGTACCGCCACTGCCACTGGATGTAAAAAAAACAGTAGAAGTGATTGAGCTCTTAAAAAGAGAAGAGGGTGATCAAGCTTTTTTATTGTCGCTTTTAGCCAATAGAATACTACCAGGTGTAGATGAATCTGCTTATGTTAAAGCAGCATTTCTTAATGATATAGCCCAAAAAAAAGTTACATGTAAAGCGATATCACCAGTCCATGCGATAGAGCTTTTAGGAACAATGTTTGGTGGATATAATGTTCAACCACTGGTGGACGCTCTAAGCTCAACCGATGATGCTGTTGCACGTGCCGCTTGTAATACACTCAAACATACAATTCTTGTATATGGCTCTTTTAATGATATTGAAAAACTAGCTAAAACAAATACCTATGCTAAAGAAGTCATGCAATCATGGGCCAATGCAGAATGGTTTACGTCTAAACCACATATTCCAGAAAAGATCACAGTTGCTGTCTTAAAAGTTGCGGGTGAGACTAATACGGATGATTTGAGTCCTGCTAGTGAAGCATTTACAAGAAGTGATATACCACTGCATGCTAATGCGATGCTTGTTAGAAGACTTCCAGGCTCTATTGAAAAAATCAAAGAGCTCATTGCCGCTGGTCATGAAGTGGCATACGTGGGTGATGTCGTAGGAACAGGAAGTAGTCGAAAATCCGGTATTAACTCTATTCAATGGTTTATAGGAAGAGATATTCCTTATGTACCTAATAAAAAAACAGGTGGTGTCATCTTAGGCTCTACCATTGCGCCAATCTTTTTTAATACGGCAGAAGATAGTGGTGCACTACCTATTGAAGTCAATGTTGAAGGTTTAGAGACAGGTGATATTATCGATGTTTACCCATTGGCGGGTAAAATTGAAAAAAATGGTAACGTTGTCGCAACTTTTAACCTATCCCCTAATACTTTAGCAGACGAATACCGAGCAGGTGGACGAATTCCACTGATTATCGGTAGAGGATTAACCTCAAAAGCAAGAGCAAGTCTTGGCATGGGAAGTGAAGATATCTTTGAAAAACCACAACAACCTGCAATGAAACAAAATGTTGGTTTTACCTTAGCACAAAAGATGGTTGGAAAAGCATGTGGGGTTGAAGGAGTACTTCCTAATATGTATGTTGAACCTCAAACACTAACCGTTGGTAGTCAAGATACCACAGGGCCTATGACCAGAGATGAGATTAAAGAATTAGCCGCTCTTGGCTTTAGTGCTGATTTAGTCATGCAAAGCTTCTGCCATACAGCAGCTTATCCAAAACCTAGTGATGTGAAATTGCAACATACCTTGCCTTCATTCATGACATCACGTAGTGGTGTAAGTCTTAAAGCAGGTGATGGTGTTATCCACTCATGGCTTAATCGAATGGTATTACCAGATACCGTAGGAACGGGTGGTGATAGCCATACCCGTTTTCCAATTGGTATCTCTTTTCCAGCAGGATCTGGCTTAGTTGCTTTTGCAGCAGTTACTGGAAGTATGCCTCTTAATATGCCTGAATCTGTTTTGGTACGCTTTAGTGGGGAGTTACAACCTGGTATTACCCTTCGTGATTTAGTGAATGCTATTCCATACTATGCGATTAAAAAAGGACTTCTAACGGTTCCTAAAAAGAATAAAGTTAATATCTTTGCCGGTAAAGTACTCGAAATCGAAGGACTACCAAAACTTAAAGCAGAACAAGCCTTTGAGCTCAGTGATGCGAGTGCTGAGCGAAGTGCAGCTGCATGTACTGTGGCACTTGATGCTGAACCCGTAGCAGAATATTTAAAATCAAACATTACTTTACTTGAATCTATGATTAAAGCAGGTTATGGTGATGCTGTTACACTTCAACGTCGTGCGGATAAAATGAAAGCATGGATCGCCAATCCATCATTGCTCAAAGCGGATAAAAATGCAGAATATGCAGCTATCATTGAGATTAATCTTAATGATATTAAAGAGCCAATTCTTGCCTGCCCCAATGATCCTGATGATGTGGCAACACTGAGCGAAATCTTAGCCGATGAAAAACGACCAAAGAATATTGATGAAGTCTTCGTCGGAAGCTGTATGACCAATATTGGTCACTACAGAGCTTTAGGTGAAGTGCTTAAAGGTGAAGGTAAAGTGCCAACAACACTTTGGATAGCACCACCAACAAAGATGGATAAAGCGCAACTTATTGAAGAGGGCTACTATGCACTCTTTGGTGCGGCAGGAGCTCGTGTTGAGATTCCAGGATGTTCATTGTGTATGGGAAATCAAGCGAGTGTTAAAGAGGGTGCTGTGGTTTTTTCAACATCCACACGTAACTTTGATAACCGTATGGGATTAAATTCTAAAGTCTATTTAGGTAGTGCTGAACTTGCAGCACTTTGTGCTCTTTTAGGAAGACTTCCGAGTGTGGAAGAGTATATGAGTTTAGTTCCTAAAAAGTTAGCGGGTAAAGAAGACAGTGTCTACAAATACCTCAATTTTAATCTTATTGAAGATTATTGTCTC
>JAQUVE010000076.1 GCA_028693565.1 Sulfurospirillaceae bacterium
GTGTCACGAGTGCTTTGCTGGCTATTGCCCTTAATGAAAAGGGGTACAACGCTGTCTCTATGAGTGGGCGTAAAGCAGGTATTGTAACGGATAGTGTACATACAAAAGCTCGAATAGAGTATATTGATACAACGGGAATGAAAGAAGAGCTTAAAAAGGGTACGATTATTGTTTTAGCAGGCTTTCAAGGTGTGACAGAAAACGGTGAAGTTTCAACATTAGGTCGAGGCGGTAGTGACCTCTCTGCAGTGGCTGTGGCGGGGGCATTAGAAGCAGATTTATGTGAAATTTATACAGATGTTGATGGTGTTTATACCACTGATCCTCGCATTGAACCTAAAGCAAAAAAGCTTGAAAAAATTAGTTATGATGAAATGCTTGAACTTGCTAGTTTAGGGGCGAAGGTATTACAAAGCAGATCAGTTGAGATGGCAAAAAAACTCAATGTCAATCTCGTCACACGAAGTAGTTTTAACAATAACGAAGGTACATTGATAACAAAGGAAGATAACATTATGGAACAACCATTGGTAAGCGGAATTGCATTAGATAAAAATCAAGCAAGAGTAACACTTAGAGGCGTTACTGATAAGCCGGGTATTGCTGCTGAAATTTTTAAAAAATTAGCTGATTCCAGTGTTAATGTCGATATGATTATTCAAAATGTGGGACATGATGGCACAACCAATTTGGGATTTACAGTGCCTCAAAATGAGCTTGAAACTACAAAAAAAGCCATGAGTGAACTAAAAGCCAGTGATGTTATGGAATATGACAGTGAAATTGTTAAAGTATCTGTTGTTGGCGTAGGAATGAAATCACACAGTGGCGTTGCGTGTAAAGCATTTGATACGATGGCTAAAGAAGGTATTAATATTGAGATGATTAGCACTTCAGAGATTAAAATTTCGATGGTTATTCAAGCAAAATATGGTGAGCTTGCAGTTCGTGCGCTTCATAGTGCTTATCAATTGGATAAATAATTAATGCAACAATTTTTAAAGTGGACACTCGAAGAGATACGAAAAGATGGCTCTATGATGAGCTGGATGGAAGAGAAGAGGTTCGAATGGGTACCTCTTGCTGCTTCCATGCTCAAAAATCTTTTAAGTGGACACACATTTATTGTCATCACTGATGATGATAGAGCGTGGTTTAGCCACTACTTATTAAGAGCAATTAATAATCATCATAAGAATAGGCCATTGTTACCTTTTATGGCGTTACCTTCACTTTATCCCAATTTGTTTCAAGTGAAAACAAATGAGGATATTGAACTACTAGAAGACCTGTTGTCACAGTCATTTCCTAATGGTTATACCTTTTTTTATATTGGTAAAAATAGTGATATTAAGATGCAAATAGCCAAACGAAAAGATGATAGTTTTATGTGGATTATGGATGAACATCTCCAAAATAGTTTTTATTTGCTGAGTGATGATGAAATGCTCGATATTAAATTAATTCAACTCTTTCGACTTCTTGATAAAAGTATCAATGCGGTACTTTTTGCTGAGGTTACATTTGAAAATGAGTGATGAAGCAGTTTTTAGCCATTTTTTAATTTGCAAAAATTTGGAAAAAGCTACAGAAGTTTTGAATGAACGTTATGCTGGTAAGCGGCATTTGTTTTATAGTAAAAATGAGTTTTTATTGGATGATGCTAAAGAGTTAGTCAAGGAAGCATATATAGCAGAATCAAAAACAAAGTATCTGATCGTTGTGGCAAAAAGTTATCGTGTTGAAGCGCAAAATTCATTGCTAAAGATTTTAGAAGAGCCTCCTCGCAATATCGTTTTTGTATTAGTTGCCCCATCAAAAGGCGCTTTTTTGCCAACAATTCGATCTCGTTTACAATGTGAAGAGTTAGATTTTATGCAAGAAAATGTCCAAAGTGGATTGAATCTTAAAAAGCTTGATTTAAGCGATATCTTTCCATTTGTGCAAGCGAATGCTTATCTTGAAAAAAATCTTTTAAAAGAGATGATTCAAACGATTGTATCCGAAGCCATCCATGAGCATCATCTTGAATTTACGGAACGTGAGTTAGAGCATTTTCAGAAACTTGTACAACTAGCCGAGCTCAATAGCAGACCCCAAACACTTTTATCTTCGCTCCTTTTGAGCATTATGCAAAGGAAGCGAAAATGACGTGTTATAGGCTTTCTAATACTACGGATATGCAGGCTTTTTTAAAGCGTTTGGACGTGAGTAAAGAAGGTCTAGCACAACTGTTGCCTAAAACATCATTGAACCTTATTTACATCAAAGATTTACGCACACCTGCAGCCAATATCCTTAAACAAGACGCACTCTCTATTGGAGCAGATGTCGCTGTTCCTAAAGATGCTATCACATGTAAAGATACTCATGTAGATGCTGTACTTATTGCAAACGATAAACAACTGAAGCATCTTTGTTTGAAAGAAAAAGCTCAACCTTTTGGGCTTAAAGCTCTGGCTCAAAAACTAAGTACTTTAAGCATGACATCTAATGATGATTTTACGATTATGGGCGTGTTAAATGCCAACGATGATAGTTTTTACAAAGCCAGTCGTTTTTCACACGATGACGCATTAGTTCGCATAAAGAGAATGATCGAAGAGGGTGTTCATATCATTGATGTTGGTGGGGTTTCAAGCCGTCCTGGAAGCGTTGGAATTAGCGAAGAAGAAGAATTAATGAGGTTAAAGCCTATTATTGATGTGATATCAACTGAAAAGCTTCATGAACAGGTCGTTTTTTCATTAGATAGTTATTCACCTTTGTGTTTAGAATATGCGCTTCAAAGAGGCTTTGGTATTGTCAATGATATTACGGCACTCAGCGATGATCGTGTTGCTAAAGTAGCGGCACACTATCAAGCGACTGTTGTTTTAATGCATATGCAAGGCACTCCAAAGCAGATGCAACAAAGGCCTCATTATGAAGATATCATTGATGAACTTGATGTTTTTTTTGAAGAGCGCATTGCTAAAGCTAAAGCATATGGCATTGAAAAATTGATTTTAGATGTTGGGATTGGATTTGGGAAGAGTTTAGAGCACAATCTTTTACTACTCAAACATCACGCCCATTTTTTACATTTTGGTTATCCTTTGTTGGTTGGAGCAAGTCGAAAATCAATGATTGATACAATTTATCAAAGTGCTATTGAGGAGCGTTTAGCAGGAACTTTGGCTCTTCATATCAAAGCGTATGAAAATGGCGCTTCTATTTTGCGTGTGCATGATGTTAAAGAGCATGTACAAGCATTAAGTGTTGTTCAAGCACTGAATAAAATTTTTTAGGGATAAGTTGTGGAAAAAATGATAGATTTGCTTACGCGAATAAGCGTACTTTATAATATCCCTCAATGGGCTGTAAATCTAGGAGCTCTTGCAATATTTATATTTTTGATTGCGACGCCTTTTATTGCTAAAAAATTGATGGAACCAAAATATTATAAATTTCGTGAAATGGTGATGTTCAATGTGTTATGGAAATGGAAATACCGCAAAGATGAAATTAGTCTATTGTGGTGTTATTGTCCAACATGCCAAGGAATGTTAATGTGTGATGATGAGAACTGTCGCTCTACAGAGGATTTGCAAAATAAAAATACTTTTTTTATATGCAATGATTGTGGTGGGAATGAACAAGGCAGGGTTATTGGTGGTGATAGACGTTATGTATTGAGTTTAGTCAAACGTGAGATTTGGCGTCAAATTCGCTCACTTGAATATATAGAAACGATGAAGAAAAGCAAAGAGCTAAAAGATACATTGCTAGCTGCTGAAAAATTAGTTGAAGAAGTTACAAAAGAAGTGTCTATGGATGAAGTTGTAGCACAAGAGACACTAAGTGAAAACTCAAAAGAAGAGCAAAATGAAGAAGCAAGTTTAGTAGTGCCAGAGCAGAAAAATGAAAGTGAGATCGCCGAAAGCATAGAGTCAAAAGAGGTTAAAAATGGAATTTGAATTTTACTACTATTTCATTTTCCTTTTAACGGGTATTGTTGCTGGTTTTATTGATGCTATCGCAGGTGGCGGTGGAATTATCACGATTCCTGTTTTAATGGCTTCGGGAATGCCTCCACACATAGCCCTTGCGACCAATAAACTTCAAGGTACTTTTGGAAGTGGAATGGCCTCGATCAACTTTATCCGTAAAGGATTTATCAAATGGTCTGAAGTTTTTATTGGAGTGATTTATACATTTATTGGTGCGGCCATTGGTACCTATGCAATTTTATTAATGGATGCTAATGTTCTTTCTAAAATTATTCCTTTAATGCTTGTTTCAATCTTTATTTATACACTTTTTTCACCTAAAATGGGAGAGAATGATCGTCACGCCTATTTGGGGACACATCTTTTCTTTTTTATTTTTGGACTTAGTATTGGTTTTTACGATGGTTTTTTTGGTCCAGGTACAGGGACATTTTGGACGATAGCCTTAGTAACACTTTTAGGCTTAAATCTTAAAAAGGCGACAGCACAAACCAAAGTGATGAATTTTACCAGCAATATTGTCTCTTTATCTGTCTTTTTATGGAGTGGTAATGTTGTGTTTGTTGTTGGTTTTTTAATGGGATTTGGGCAGATTATTGGAGCGTATGTTGGCTCAAATATGGTTATTAAAAAAGAGGTTGGATTTATCCGTCTTTTTTTCCTTACAATGGTGGGTTTAACCCTGTTAAAACTTTTTTATAACAGCTATATTGCCTCATGAACCATCAAGAATATTTAGAAAAAATCAAACGCGCAAATGCATGGGCAAAAGCCTATTATGTCGATGATGCACCGCTTGCTAGTGATGAAGAGTATGATACGCTTTACCATGAGATTTTAGCTTTTGAGCAACAAAATCCTCTTTTTATTGACGTTAATAGTCCAACCAAACGAGTGGGTGGCGTTGTTCTTGAAGGCTTTGAAAAAGCTGCACACTTAGCGCGAATGTGGAGCATGGAAGATGTATTTGATATGGCTGAGCTTGACTTATGGATTGAGCGCGTTAAAAAAGCCAAAGAGAACTTTACGTTTTACTGTGAGCCTAAGTTTGATGGAGCAAGCCTCAATCTCATTTATGAATACGGTGTTTTAAAACAAGCAATTACGCGTGGAGATGGAACTATTGGTGAGGATGTAACTGAAAACATTAAAACCATAGGCTCCATTCCTTTGTGCATTGATTATCATGAGCTGATTGAAATTCGGGGTGAAGTGGTTATCAAAAAAGCAGATTTCGAAAAGCTGAATGAAGAGCGTTTGCATCTTGGGGAAGCACTTTTTGCCAATCCTCGCAATGCCGCTGCTGGAAGTCTTAGACAGCTTGATACAGCCATTACCGCAAAACGTAAGTTGGTTTTTTATCCATGGGGAATAGGCAGTAACCGTTTAAGTCACACTTATCTTAGTCAAAAAATGGCTTTCGTATACGCTCTTGGTTTTTTGCAGCCACCAAAAATTGTGGTAACACAAAGCGTAAATGATGTGCATACTCTCTATGCTGAATTGATTGCCAAACGTGATGAAATAGAGATGATGATGGATGGTATGGTAGTCAAGATTGATGATATTGGATTGCAAGAAGAGTTAGGTTATACCGTAAAGTACCCAAAATGGATGGTTGCGTTTAAATTTCCAGCGATTGAAAAAGTGACACGTTTAAAAGATATTACACTTCAAGTAGGGCGTACGGGTGTGGTAACACCTGTTGCAGAAGTGGAAGCGGTCAACATTGAAGGTGTGATCGTAGAACGTGCTACGCTTCATAATTTTGACGAGATAGAGCGCAAAGATATACGTATTGGTGATAGTGTTATTATCATCCGTAGTGGAGATGTAATCCCCAAAATCATCAAAGTCTTAGAAGCGCGAAGAAGTGGAACTGAGACAAAAATACAAAGACCCACGTTATGCCCAGTGTGTCGTAGTGAGCTCCTCGACGATGGAGCACTAATCAAGTGCCAAAATCTCTCTTGTGATGCGAGAGTCGTTGGTGCAATTATTCATTTTGCCTCTAAAAAAGCTCTTAATATAGATGGATTAGGTGATAAGATTGTTGAGCAACTCTATGTTCAAAAACTTATTTTGCACGTTAAAGACCTTTATGCTTTAACGCTTGAACAACTGTTGAG
Organism: Sulfurospirillaceae bacterium; assembly: GCA_028693565.1. GTDB lineage: Bacteria > Campylobacterota > Campylobacteria > Campylobacterales > Sulfurospirillaceae > Sulfurospirillum. The sequence goes on from JAQUVE010000076.1 coordinate 6,122, forward strand.
CTTGGAAGGCTTTAAAGAGAAAAAAGCGCAGAATCTTTTAGCCTCACTTGAAAACAGTAAAGGTGTCAGTTTAGAAAAATTTATTAATGCTTTAGGAATTGAGCATATAGGCGAAGTGGCGGCTAAAAAAATAGCGCGTGCTTTTGGCTCAGAATGGTTAGAAGCAAACTATGATCAAATCATTGCACTTGAAGGGTTTGGCGAAGAGATGGCAAAGAGTTTAATGGAGTTTATCCATGTCAATGCAGATGAAACGAAAGAATTAATGGATATTATCCAGCCAATTGCATCTAAATTAGAGATTACAGAGTCTGTTTTTACGGGTAAAACAGTGGTATTAACGGGTTCTATGAGTCAGCCACGTGATGAGATTAAAGTAATGCTTGAAAAATTAGGGGCAAAAGTAAGTGGGAGTGTCTCTAAAAAGACTGATTTTGTCATTTTTGGTGAAGATGCTGGCAGTAAACTCAGCAAAGCAAAGGAATTAGGAGTGCAAGTGATCAGTGAAGAAACGTATAAGAAGATGCTTTTATGAGGTTAGATACTTATTTATTTGACAAAAAATTAGTGCAAAGTAGAAATAAAGCAGCAGAGCTTATTAAAGCAGGTTGTGTTTTTGTTAATGGTGTAGCTGAGCGTAAAAGCTCTGTGGATGTTAAAGACAGTGATACCATCTTAGTTGAAAAAATTGTTACTTATGTAAGTCGCAGTGGGATGAAGTTAAAAGGTTTTTTTGGTGAAATTCAAGCCTTACATGTTAAGGGTTTATCGTGTCTTGATATCGGGAGCAGTACGGGTGGTTTTGTTGAAGTGCTTTTGGAAGAGGGTGCAAAAAGCGTGACAGCGGTAGATGTCGGAAGCGAGCAATTGCATCCAAGTTTAAGAAGCAATCCTACTATTAAGCTTTTTGAAAATATGGATATTAGGGTGTTTAATCCTGAGATGACCTTTGATATGGTGACATGTGATGTCTCTTTTATCGGTATCGAACAAATTTTAAATGATATTGACAGATTGGCGCACAAAGGGATTATCATTCTTTTTAAACCACAATTTGAGGTTGGAAAAGAGGTTAAACGAACGACAAAAGGTGTGGTGAAAGATGCTTCCGCTATTATGCGGGCACAACAAAAATTTGAATCTGCGTGTGTAGCACTAGGTTGGAGTTTAATTGCAAAAAATGACTCATTACTAAAAGGGAAAGAAGGGAATGCAGAAACGTTCTACTATTTTGAGAAAAGATAGTGTCGATACCATTGCTTTAGGTAGTTTTGATGGCATTCATATTGGCCACAAACAATTGATCCGTAAACTAGGGGAGCGTGGTGCCCTTTTTGTTGTTGATAAAGATCAAGCCAATTTAACACCAGGTATAAAACGTAGTGAATACGCAGGTTATCCGTGTATGTTTTACCATTTTACAAAAGTTAAAGAGTTAAGTGGTGCTGAATTTATTGCACTGTTAAAAAAAGAGTTTATCCATCTTAAAAAGATACTTGTTGGGTATGATTTTCATTTTGGTAAATACCGCTCATGTAACGCTCATGACTTAAAAACGCTTTTTGATGGTGATGTTGAAATTGTGGAAGAGTTTTGCTATAAAGGTATTGCTGTTCATTCTAGTAATATTCGTGCATTTTTACAAGAAGGTAAAATTGATGAAGCAAACCGTTTTTTAGGGCGCGAATATGCTTTATTAGGTGATGTAATTGCAGGGCAGGGGATTGGTCAAAAAGAGTTGGTTCCTACGCTAAACCTTAAAGTTCTTGACTATTTAATCCCTAAGGAAGGTGTGTATGCCTCACGTTCAAAAATTAATCATAAAATCTATGATTCTGTCACTTTTATTGGGAAGCGTTTAAGTACTGATGGTGACTTTTCGATTGAAACACATATTATAGATGAAGAAATTGTTGACGTTGAAAGCAGTGTTGAGATTTATTTTGTAGAGTATATCCGTGCAAATCAGAAATTTTCTAACTTACAAGAGTTAAAAGTACAAATTGAACACGATATTTTAAGAGCAAAAGAAGTATTAGTTACGTGTAAACTCTATTTGGTTGATTTTTTATGATGGTACATTGCTTCATCTGCAAGCTCTAAAATGGTTTTAAAAGAATCTTGTTTAGCAAAAGATACGATACCAAAAGCAAAATCAACATGAAAGACATGCTCTCCATGTTTTAGATTGGTTGAGCGTAAGTTGCGATTCACTGTATTTAAAACTTTTTTCAACTCTTCTTTTGTATGTTGGTGTGATATTACAATAAACTCATCACCGGCAAAGCGTATAGCCATACTATCATCAATACGTTTGAGAACTTTACCTAAAACATTCAATACCTTATCGCCTACGATATGACCATACACATCATTAACGTGCTTAAAGTTATTTAAATCAATAAAAGCTAAAGTACCATTTTCGTCAAATTGGTCATTGTTAAGGTATTTTTCAAAAAGCCATCGACGGTTATAAAGATGTGTGAGCTCATCTACAAAAAGCTCTTGTTGAAGCATAGTAATTTTCTTTTCTAAATCAATCATATTGTTTTCGATAATACTTAAAGCGATATTATCTTTATTGGCGATAGCAGTTTTGGCATTATTGACATTTTCTTTTAAAATTGAGGTTGATTTTTCAGTTTCATCTTTAAGGTTTTGAATTTTTTTAAGCGCATAGATCATTGCCATTTCTTTATCGTTTTCACTCATCATAATGTTTAATTCTTTAGCCTTAGTATAAAAAATATCCTGATATATTTCAGGCAAAACGATTTCAAGCTTACGTACTTCTTTAAGTGTAACATCTGTGAGTTCTTGTAAATCATGATTCATCTATTGACCTCATTTTTAAGTATAGATGAAGTATAGACGGACTTGGCTTAATACTCAATAATGTTTTGTTATAATTTCATAGAATATAAATAATGGATACAAATAGTATGAAAAAAGATAATGTTTTTACACAACCTATTTCAAAGCAGTTTGAGTTTGACGAAAATGTAGCGGTTGTTTTTGATGATATGTTAGAGCGCTCCATTCCTTTTTATAAAGAGGTTATTGATCTGACTTGCAAAATTATTTTGATTCATGTCAAAGAGGATGCTCGTATTATTGATTTGGGGTGTTCGACGGCTAATACGCTCTTATCTCTTTATGCAAAAAGCACTAAAAAATATACACTAGTGGGCGTGGATAATGCTACAGCGATGCTTCATCTAGCGCAACAAAAAATTAAAGCTTACGGTGCTACAATCGAGCTAAAAAATGAAGATATGTTACAAACCTCATTAGAAGGTTTTGATGTGGTAATTGCTAATTATATGCTGCAGTTTATCAGACCACTTGAACGTAGTACTTTTGTGGAAAAAATTTATCAAGGGCTTAATAAAAATGGACTTTTTATTTTTAGTGAAAAAGTTGTCTTTGCCGATAAAGAACTGAATAAACAGATGATAGATTTGTATTATGATTTTAAGCGAAGCCATGGGTATAGTGACTTTGAGATTGCTCAAAAAAGAGAAGCCTTAGAGAATGTTTTAATACCTTATAGTGAAGATGAAAATAAAAAGATGCTCAAAAATGCAGGCTTTGAAAATATTGAACTATTATTTAAATGGGGCAATTTTGCAACCTTTATTGCAAAAAAGAGAGGGTAGATAAGAAACTACCCTTTTATTTGTGAAAAAGTTTAGGATGTTTTTGGCGTATAAATTCAATCACTTGAATAATCTCTTCAAAACCCATTTCACCGTCTTCTTCCTCATCATCAAACACTTCATCCAATCCTTGAAGGTAAACATCAACGGCTTTAGGAATATCTTCTCGCTTGACACCTGCAAAATAGAGGGCAACGCCAAGCATATCAGCGAGTTGCATTGCTAATTCTTCAATTTCAATTTCAGCCTTTTCAAGGTCTACTTGGAGTTTTTCGATTGGCATAGTCATCCTTTATTTGAGATAATTGTAACGACTTGGTTCTTAATCGTATCATAGATAAAAGCATCTTTGAAAGTGCTTAGTAGTCCGCCACTGGCATTATGGTGTCCTCCACCATTGGCAATATTGGCTGCCATTTTACTGACATCAACTTTGCCATTTGAGCGCAAGCTGATTGTTTTTTTAGAAGTAACATCCATAAAAAAGTCAAAGTCTGGATTGGCAGTTAAGAAGTCATTGCCGATGACTGAAACATTACCAATGTTATACGTTAAAATACCTTTAAATTCTTTGTACATAATTTGCATTTTATCACGATGTTGACTTAAAAGTTTAACGTTATAGGCTGAAACCAGATTACTTAAAGTATCTATATGTTCAGTATTTTCCTGAAAAAAATGTTTTTTAAGGTGATGTACTGCATCATCAAGGGCTATGTGTGCATCTTTACATGCAAAGTAATCTTGAGCTTGTGTAAGGAGTGAAAAAAGGTATTGTGAATTTTGAAGAGGGAACATAATTTTATTGACTTCTTTTGCACCACTAACAAGGCCCATACAGACTTTGCCTAGCTCAAACTCAGGTTTATCTTCTAACCAAATATCAACAGCATTAACAACATTTACAAATGTTTCAAGTTTAGTATTTTTTCCAAAAAGTTCAGCAAAAAAATCATATGTAATTTTTGTAGCGCATCGGTTTGTATCTAAGAAATACCATCCAAAACTTTGGGCACACTCTTCACCAGTCTTATGATGGTCGAGTAAAAGTAACATAACATCTTTATCACAAATGTTTGTTTTAGAGTCAAATTCTTTAGCTTGCTCAATTGTAAGGTTAAGATCGGTGATGAGAATAATGTGTTTGTCGGATTTTGAATTTTGGATAGTGTCTAGGATTTGGTTAAAACATTCATTAATTTCTTTGCCGTAGTTAGAGTTATAAAAGATGATGGAATCAAAATAATGTTGTGTAACCATTTGACAGCCGTAGCCATCTAAATCAGTATGAGAAAGGTGATGTAGCGTATAATTCATAAAAATCCTTAATGTCTTTTGTTTATAATTTTTCGATTTCGATAGTGCCCATGACTTCAAATTTTGAGTTTGAGTCTATTTCTGCATGGGAAAGTACTACAATATCTAAACCAAATTTTTCAAAAATATCAGAGAGTGCCTTACGTAAGAGTGGGTCAACGATAATAACAACAGGGGCGATACCTTTATGCAAGAGTTTCGCTGCTTCATCACTGACGGCTTTGACCAGTGTATTGATTTGCCCAATATTGAGTAACAAATCGCGTACTCCATCACGTTCTCGTAATGTATCTAACAGTTTTTGTTCTGTACCTGCATTGAATGTTAAAAGCTTCAATACACCATTTTCATCTTTGTAGAGTTTAGTGATGACCCGTGATAGTTTGGCTCTAACTTGCTCTACAATAATAGAAACATTTTTGGTGACTTCGGCAATATCGCTAATAGTCTCTAAAATAGTCAGTAAGTCTTTAATAGGTATTTTTTCATGTAAAAGAGCTTTAAGTACTTTTTGAATGAGTCCAATATTGGCTACTTTCAGACAATCGCCAACGACAACAGGATAATCTTTTTGGATTTTATCAACTAAGCTTTGAACTTCTTGGCGTGTTAATAGCTCTTCAGAATATTGTTTAATAAGTTCACTTAAATGAGTTGATATAACAGTTGCTGGGTCAACAGTCGTATAGCCCTTAATGATGGCATCTTCTTTCAGATTAGCATCAATCCAAATGGCATCAAGGCCAAAAGCAGGTTCTTTGGTTGGAATACCATTAACCTTTTCAATAGCAAGTCCGCTATCCATTGCTAAAAATTTATCAGGGTAGATTTCACCACTACCAATTTCAATACCTTTAAGCAAAAGTTGATAATGGTTCGGACTAAGATGTAAATTATCTCGTATTCGTACTTGTGGGATAAGATAACCAAAATCAAGTGCTATTTTACGGCGCATGCTTTTAACTCTATCGAGAAGATCGCCACCTTGTACAGGATCGGCTAATTTAATAAGCTGGTAGCCCAAATCAAGCTCTAAAATTTCAAGTTTTAAAATGTCATTAAGAGTGTTTTCTTCTTCTTTACGTAATTCTTCAGCACTTTTTTTAGGAGCCTGTTCACTTTTAAATTTGGTTTGCGCTTCTTCTTTTGCCTTTTGAACCGCAGCAGGTGTTGATGAAAAGAATTTTTGAAGTGAAAAGCCACCATCATGAGTTTGTTTAACAAGGTAACCAAGGCTTAGGAAAATTAAGCCAACAAAAGAGAGTGAAAGTGTAGGAAGACCTGGAACAAG
>JAQUVE010000218.1 GCA_028693565.1 Sulfurospirillaceae bacterium
CCTTACCAACGCCATCATACCATTTTCCTAATCGACAGTTAGTATGATCAGACAATTCTCGATGTTCACGGTCAAAAATACTTCCATACCCAGAAATTTTAAAAAGAACATGATCAAGCTTTGCTAAGGCAGCAAAAATAGCAAAAGTAATATTGGAAGAATCAGAATTAATGGTTGCTGCATTATTTTGAAGTTCTGAAAATTCATCTTTGAATTTTTCAATATGATGATTGGATTCAAGTGCCACAGCTTCAACTTCTTCGTTTTGCTTAAACATTGAGTTAGCATTTTGTTTTAAAACATTAATATTCATTTCCACTTCAGCAGTTGCTTTTTGAGTTCGTTCAGCCAATTTTCGTACTTCATCAGCAACGACAGCAAAACCACGTCCATGTTCACCTGCACGTGCCGCTTCAATAGCAGCATTAAGTGCTAAAAGATTAGTTTGATCTGAAATATCTTTGATAAGATTAATAACGCTAGCAATTTCATCGACACTATGGTGTAGGTTTTCAGCAAGCTGACGTGATTCACCTGAAGATTGTGTGATTTGGCTAAGAAGCGATAACAGACGATTTGAAATTTCATCTAAAACTCCTACGCTACTTACGGTCGACTGACTAATATTGGATATCTCTTTAGACGCTTCTAAATTCAACTCAATATCATGTTGTATTTCTGTAATGCTTGCTTTGCAGCCACCCAACATTTCGTTGGTCAACTCTGTTTTTAGCTTATTTTCACTCAAAACTTTTTTACCATCGTTTTGAGTAGTTTCAAAATGCGCGATTTGATTTTTAAGTGCAGCAATTTCATTGTGCAGCATTTTATTTTCTTCAGTTAGCGTAAGATTAATAGCCTCAATTTCTTTTTTTTTGCGACCAAACATATATTTCCTTGTTATTAAATGACTTGTATCTTCTAGATTATTTCGTTATTATAGCAAAAAAATGACATTTTCATGTTATTACAAAAATTACTTCTATAAACAAAAAAATATTTAATATTTAAATAAAAATATCAAGGTATGTAAAATATTATGACTATTTTACATACCTCAGAGTTAGACGTTTAAATTTTTACGGATATTATGAATAAATTCTGTAATATCATCATGGAGTGTTTGTAGATCTTCTTCGTGTTCAACTTCATCCGCTAATATTTGGGAAACCATGTCGTATGTTACTATATCTTTATTGCGTGTCATTTCAACAATACTTGAGTATGTTGCAATTGCACATTGTTCACCCTTAATGGCATCTTGCAAAATGGCAACGACATCAAAATCTTTTGGTGCATCATAACCACAATGACTTTGTTTAAGCCACTCATTAGGGTGCAATAAGGGTGTCCCTCCCAGCTGTAAAATCCTATCCGCTACCATCGTAGCATGGCGTAATTCATCTGCAGCGTGTTGCGTTAACTCCACGATAGCAGCGTCTTTCATTAACCCTTTAATGACTTTTGCTTCAATAAAATATTGATAGTATGCCAACCATTCATCAGCATAAGCACGATTTAAAGTCGTAATTATTTCTGAAACCTCAATGCCTTTTATAATAGAATTTCCAACGCGTGCCATTTTGACTCCTTTATATTTTAGAAAAATCTTACCCCAATTAAACTAAAATAGATATTAAATAATAATTTTTATTATTTAATCAAGCTTGCTTTAGCTCGTACTCTTATTTCAGCTGGATTAAGCGCTGAAATAGTATCCATTAAATAAATTTTGAAGCTTCCAATTGCTTTTCTATCAATTAATTTTTCCGTCGCAATTTCACCTGCAATACTCATACATAAAATCGCACTTATTGCGCTTATGTGTGCATCGCTTCCACCACCAAGAAAACTTCCAATGAGTGAACTTGTCATGCATCCAGTCCCTGTTACTTTGGCTAAATTTTCATGACCATTTCCAAGTACATAGGTTATCTCTCCATTGGAAACACTATCGCTTTTACCTGTTATTGCAATAACACATCCTAATTGCTTTGCTAAATTTTCTGCTAATTGAGCGCTATTGCTCTCATCTTCCAATGAATCAACGCCTCTCCTTTCAGCACCCAATCCTGCAATAACTTTGATTTCAGCCATATTGCCTCGTATCACACTAAAGCGTATCTCTTGCATAAGCCGCTCAATCGCTTGAAAACGAAAAGGAGTTGCACCAATACCAACAGGGTCTAAAATAATCGGAATATTATTGGTATTAGCTGCTTTTCCTGCTTCTATCATTGATTCTAATGTGCGTTCATTGCACGTTCCAATATTAAGCACTAAAGCATTGCATATACTGACCATATCTGCCACTTCTTTGATTTCATCTGACATCACAGGGCTAGCACCAATGGCTAAACCCACGTTAGCACAATCATTGAACGTTACATAATTGGTAATATGATGCACCAATGGACGCTTTTCTTTCATCTGTTTTAGAGCATCATTTACTTTTTCAATACAATCCATCGTCTCATTCCTTTTTTACTTAATGCAAAGAGTAGTGCTGTTGTTATCATAGTAGGCAGAGTTGAGCCTATCACCAAATCTAATGAGATAAATTGATAATACAAAAAGACACCTATTGCCCATACCATGAGAGAGCCTACATGTAACTGCAATGCTGGGTTAACATCCTCTTGTTTAAAGAAAAAATAATCACTCAATAAAATAGCAAATAACGGGGCAAAAACTGAAC
>JAQUVE010000077.1 GCA_028693565.1 Sulfurospirillaceae bacterium
AAGCCAGGGCATATTTTTCCTCTCATTGCTCGTAAAGGTGGAACGTTGGTGCGTACAGGTCACACTGAAGGTTCTGTCGATTTATGTCGTATGGCAGGGCTTTATGAAGTGGCTATTATCTGTGAGTTGATGAAAGAAGATGGACATATGGCTCGCCGTGATGATTTAGATTTATTTTGTAAAAAACATGGCATTAATATCGTTTATATCTCTGATATTGTGGCATATCGTATGCAAAATGAGTCGCTGGTGCGTGAAGTTATGTCCTCTAACGTTTCATTTTTTGGCGCTGATGTGCGAAAAATAGATATGGTTGATCATGAAGGCAATCATCATATTGCTTATGCTTTTGGAACGATTGAAAAAACAAGTGCTGTCAAATTTCATCATATCAGTCCAGATAATGTCCTGTTAGCCAATGAACAAAAATTTCAAAGTTTGGTACAGTCGATTGAGTATTTAAAAGCCCATAATGGTGTTTTAATTTTTATTGATAGTGAATACTCATCTAATCAAGAGATTCGTGAGTTTGGTGTAGGTGCACAGATATTGAAAAAATTAGGGATTGAAAGTATCAATCTTTTATCAACAAGCCAAGGTAAAGAGTATGTTGGTTTAGCTGGTTTTGGACTCAATATTAGCAAAGAGATTATTGTATAAACGTTATAGTTAAAGGATGCAATAGATGGATTTTATTCTTTTATCATCGCTTTTACTTTTATCAGTGACGGCTATTATGGTGACGATTTCCAAAAGAGTAGGGCTTGGCTCTATTCTTGGATTTCTCATTACAGGCATTATTCTTGGACCTTATACACCAGGGCCAATTGTTACGAGTGAAGTAGAAACATTGCGTCATTTTACAGAATTTGGCGTTGTCTTTTTAATGTTTGTTATTGGATTAGAAATACAACCTTCGAAGCTTTGGTCGATGCGCAAAGAAGTTTTTGGGCTTGGCTCATTGCAAGTGATATCTTCTGGCATTATTTTAGGGTTTTATCTGAGCTTTTATATAGAAAAACTGAGCGTTGCGATGCTTTTAGGTTTTACATTAGCACTTTCATCGACAGCTTTTGTGATGCAATTATTACAAGAAAAAGGTGAACTTTCAAGTGAGCATGGTAAAAATGCTTTTGCAATTTTATTACTCCAAGATTTAGCGGTTGTCCCACTTTTGGCTATTTTACTGTTACTTTCTGAAGCAAGTAATACAGGCAAACATTCATGGCCAGAACAAATCGCTACGGTTGTTTTGATGTTTGTTTTATTGATTGCTTTTGGGCGTTATATTATCCCCAAAGCACTCGATAAAGTTGCCAAACAGCGTAATAAAGATGCTTTTTTAATGATAACCCTTCTAAGTGTTGTTTTGGCCGCTTTTTTGATGGATAATGCGGGTTTATCGATGGCTTTAGGCGCTTTTCTTATGGGGATGTTCCTCTCTACATCACGTTATAGTTTTCAAATCGAATCAAGTATTGAGCCTTTTAAAGGTATCTTGATGAGTCTTTTTTTTATAGCCGTTGGAATGTCAATCGATTTTAAAGCGATCATGAACGCTCCTGCTCTTTTTGCTGAACATATTGTTGTGATTATTGTGTTAAAAACAGTTGTAGTGTTTGCTTTAATGCTCCTTTTTGGTGCGCGTAAAGATAATGCTTTAAAACTCTCTTTTTTACTTAATCAAAGTGGTGAGTTTGGTTTTGTTCTTTTTGGTGGAGCAAAAGCATTGCATATTATTGATGACCAGCTTTTTGTTATAGGGGTAGGTGTTATTTCGATTAGTATGCTTTTAACACCCGTTTTATATACGATAGGATGCAATTTATCACAGAAATTTTCCAATATATCAGCATTAACATATTTTGCATCAGATGAAACAAATAATACACAAAAAGTAGTGATTGCAGGATATGGAAATACCGGTAAAGTGATTGCTCATATGCTTAAAAATAGTGCAGTGCCTTTTATTGTTTTTGACATTAACCCTGTTGAAGTTACTGCTGGGCGCAAAGTGGGGTTGCCAGTTTATTTTGGTGATATTACAGATATAAAGCTGTTAAATTCAATACACCTTGAACAAGCCTCTATGATCATCGTTTCTATCGACCACAGTGGCAATGCGATTAAAGTTGTTAAACACATTAAAGAGTATTACCCTCATATCAAAATTTTGGCGCGAGCATTGGATATTAAAACGATGGATAAGTTGCTTGCAGCAGGTTCAAGTTGGGTCATTGCAGAGACGTTAGAAAGTAGTCTTCAAGCGGGTGCTGAGGCGCTAGGTCTTTTGGGAGTGATGCATGATGATGTCGCTACACTGTTAGAGACTTTCCGTAAAAATGATTATGACTTAGTACGTGAGATTACCACACACTAATCATTGTTATAAGTAAAGGGGTGCCATGCAAAACATCATTGATTGTATTATTGTAAGTATAGTGTTTATTCTACTTACAGGCTGTAGTACAACGCAAACTCCTCAGATAAATGCAGAAGTCAATGCAACACGAATAAGCGAGATAGAAAAACTTCATGATAATAATGCTTCACAAATGGTGTCACTCAATTTACAAGAAGTGCAGTGGCAAGTCATAGGTATCAATGGCAAAGCTATTATGGTGAAAGAAGCCAAGCCTTATATTAAACTCAAGTTTGACAATCACCGCCTGCAAGGTTTTGGCGGGTGTAATCTTTTATTTGGAAGTTACACCTTAGAAGCAGATGCAACGGTACATTTTCCTATGGTGGCATCAACCAAAAGAGCGTGTCAAAACCGTGTACTTGAAGATGAGTTTTTAAAGATGCTTTCAGTGGTCGATACATATGCTATCGAAGAGGGTGTTTTAGTGTTTTTTAACACGTTACATCAGCGGATTGCTACATTTGAGGCATTAAACTAACGTTCATTGGGCATCATATGCTTTAAAATAAGGCATTGACTTTACGTATAAAATCCAATGGGTCAACAGGAATGTCTTGTACCATAAAACCAAAATGTAAATGCGGTCCTGTTACTCGACCTGTCGCACCACTTAAGCCCACCACATCACCTTGTTTAACATGATCACCAACATGTAATGAGCGTGAGCTCAGGTGATAATAGACGCTATAAATACCTTCTCCATGGTCAATTACAATAGAACCACCAGCATAGTAGCGCGTTTTAGATAAGACAACCACACCATCATTGGAAGCTAAAATAGGTGTTCCCACGCTTGCTCTAAAATCGGTTCCTGAATGGTAGCTTTGAAGAGTATTATTAAAAATGCGGGCATTGCCATAATCGCTAGTAATAGTACTATGAATTGGCATAGCATAAGGTAATGTCCAATAGCGTTTAGGTGTAAAGGTTTGGTAGATTTTATGCGCTTCTTGTGATTCTTGCTTGATTTGTTCCATCGCTTCTTTAGGAGGCGAAACTTTGGAAGGCTCAACGGCGAGTATCTCTTTTTGATACGCTCCTTGTGTGATGTGTAAAGGTAATTTTTGCTTTCCTTGTGTGGTAGTATAAAGAAGTTGTATAGGATCGTGTTGACGATAAGAAACTGCAATATAAGCAATCTTCTTTGCTGCGTCAGTAGGATGGGGTAGAAGTGGTATATTAAGACCATTTTTGGAAAGTGCGAGGCTCTGTTCAGCATTAAATTCAAGTAGCAAAACTTTCCCATTGATCGCATCATAAGCCGATAATGAACAGATACTTAACACTATAACAAGAAAAAATCGCATTAGCAAAGTTTTTACCCCTTTTTTTTAGCTGTTTTGTGAGATGGATTTTTTTTCTCAATAGGGCGATAATCTACTAATGTTGTAGTACCTTTACCTGGATAACGTTTTATTTCAAACAGATGATTTAGTTTTGTTAAAAGGGATGTTAATTTACTAGAGCCATATGTTCTAGGGTCAAAATCGGGATATTGTCGTTTGATGTATGCACCTGCGGCAGAAACACTTGCCCAGCCTTCATCATCTTGCGTTTTTTCCCAACCTACATGTAATGTGATAGCGAGCTCCTTAAAGGCATCCTCACTTGACTCTTTGTCAGCTTTTATTTCAGGTTCTTCATCGGTTATTTCTGTGTTAAATTTGAGGTTTTCTGTGAAGATAAAATCATCACACGCATTACGAAATGAGATAGGTGTTTTATGTTCACCAAAACCAAAAACGTAAATCTCTGATTCTTTAAGCCTTGAAGCGAGTTTCGTAAAATCACTATCACTGGATACTAAGGCAAAAGCATCAAATTTTTGAGTATAAAGAAGATCCATCGCATCAATAATCATGGAAGCATCGGTAGAATTTTTCCCTGTAGTATAGGCAAATTGTTGGATAGGCTGCACGGCAAGTTCATTGAGTGTATCTTTCCAATTTTTGATGTAATTGCTTGACCAATCACCATAAGCACGTTTAACAATGATGCGCCCGTGGGTTGAAAGCTCCGCGAGGATTAATTCGATTTTGCTTTGTTGGGCATTATCTGCATCAATCAGTACAACGATACGTTTTTCAGTACTAATGTCTTTCATCATGAAGCCTTTAGGGAAAGAATGAAACCATTATAACTTAACTTAAACACGAAAGCACATCAAATCAAACTTCTGTTAGCCATTTTAAACTAAAAAAAGTTATGATGCACGCAATAATGCACTTTAGGAGATAAGATGGGGTGGTATATTTGGGCGACCTTAGGTGTCTTAGCCATTGTTTTTGAAGTTGCGAGTCCTTCATTTTTTGCAGGTTTTGTCGGGATTGGCTTTTTAGGGTCAGCCATAGCTTCGTATCTTTTAGAAGACTCTTTGACACTGCAGATTATCATCGCTTTAGTTGGTATGTTTGTAGGTGTTTTTGTTTTTAAACGCCAAAAATTGGGTGAAATACCGGCGAGTAGAATTGGTCAATCAGATGAATTCATTGGTGTTAAAGGTAAAGTTGTAAAGCAACTATCTGAGGATGAGATGGGAAGTGTAAAACTGCATACCGCAGTGCTTGGAAATAGTCAATGGCCTGCTGTTTCACAGAATGATGAAAATTTAGAAGTCGGTACAATTATCGAAATCGTTGCTATAGCAGGTTCACATTTAATCGTTAAAAAACTATAAATTAAAGGGGTTTGTATGCATACGTCAATTGATCTTAGTTTGTCTTTTTTTATTATTTTACTCTTAGCAGGAGCTTACCTTCTGTATCAAATGGTGCGCATCGTACCACAAGGAGAAGAATGGATTGTAGAGAGATTAGGAAAATTTCATACAGTTTTAAAGCCAGGTCTTAATTTTTTAATTCCAGTACTTGATAATGTCCAAAGTAGACTCAATACAAAAGAGCTTATTCAGCAGATGAAAGCTCAAGAAGTGATAACAAAAGACAATGCGGTTGTCATCATCAGCGCAGTTGTTTTTTTCAAAATCAGTGACCCTCAAAAAGCGCTTTATTCTATTGACAATTTTGAGCTTGCTGTTGCCAATATGGCTTCAACGACACTACGCTCTGTTATCGGAAATACGACGCTTGATGAATCTCTTTCAGGTCGTGAGCGCATCAAAACAGCTATTTCAGAAAAGATAGGTGATCACCTTGCTCAATGGGGACTGACGTTAACCGCTGTTGAGGTTCAAGATATTAAGCCAAGTGACAAACTTCAAGATGCCATGGAAAAACAAGCCGCAGCAGAACGCGAGAAAAAAGCATTGATTATGAAAGCAGAAGGTGAAAAACAAGCTGCCATTACTAAGGCTGAAGGATTAAAAGAGTCTATGGTTCTTGAAGCAGAGGGAAGGTTACTCGCTTCACGAAAAGAAGCAGAAGCAAAAGTTGCCCTTGCCAATGGCGATAGGGCATCAATGGAGCTAATCGCCTCGCAGTTAAAACATGGCGATGCTTCAAGCTACCTTTTAGCGCAACGCTATATTGATAGTGTCAGCTCACTGGCTCACTCATCTAACAGTAAAGTCGTTTTTGTGCCAGCAGATTTGAAGCATAGCGTTGAAGGTATTGCAGGAGGACTTGGTTCAATTTTCACTGAAGTTAAATGAGTCATCCGTGTCAAACGAAGGATTTTACACTTCGTTTGACATCTTATTTTAGTTAATTACCACAGCCACAGCCACCGCCATGATCGTGTTCATGGTGATGGTGGTCATCTTCTCCTAAGAGCGACATATAATTCACTACCGTGACTTTTTCTAAAAGGCCATTGTGAAATTTTTCCAACGCTTCTTGAAACGTGATGCGTTCTTTACCCGCAAAATAAACTTCAATATTGTGCTTTAAAAGTAAGTGAAAAGGTTTTTCGCCTACATGGTTTAAAAAAACGGTTTTGACTCCTAAGTGCGATAGAAATGGTACTACCTTTACCCCACCGTCAGCATCATTTTTATGAATTGTTACATTTCCTTGTGCGTCACTAAGACTAAAATATTTTGCGTGTCCAAATAATGGGGCAAGAACGCCTTCTATGGTATTTGTTTTTACAGGCATTGCAATCATTGAGTATCCTTTTTGGTCATATGTTCATAATTGTATCACTTTTATTGAACATATGTCAATAAAATTTAAATCTTTCTGTGTTATAGTTATCGTTATTTGTAAAGGCTTATTATGTCACGACACAAAAACAAACGACATATCTCTTTTAGACCATGTTGTTATAATTTTATTCCTGAAAATAGTGTAGAAACGGAAAAGATTACTCTATTATCCGAAGAGACTGAAGCGCTTTATTTGATGGACTTACTAGGAATGTACCAAGAAGAAGCTGCCCAAAAAATGGAGATTTCTCGCCCTACATTAGCGCGAATTGTTAAATCAGCGCATCACAAAGTAGCATTAGCATTACTAGGTGGAAAGCAGTTAGGCATGGAACAATCACACGCTCCTTATAAAATTGCATTTTGTAGTGATAACCACGATGCGCCTTATACGCTTACTGTGCCAAAAAGCCAGTATATTCACATTTACACGTTGCATCATCAGTTAATAAAATCTCACGTCAGATTAGAAAATCCACTTTTTTTAGATAATGGGAAACCTGCGATGTTGTTAACAACACTTTTTCTGCAAGAAGGAGTTAATCTTTATATTGCGAATACTATTGGAGAAGGGTTTAAAAATATGCTCTCTTCAAAAGGAATTCAACTCCTTTTAAAAGAGAGCATTACTAAACATGAGATAGAAGCGTTATGGTAATGTTATAAGCCTAATTTTCATTATTCTTGTATGCAAATTTCACCTTTTTGCATATGTACTAAGGTTTGATAAATAACAATAGCAATGACAATCGTTGTCACTGTAATCATCGTGTAAGAGAGGGCATAAAGTGTTATATCTTGCATTTGATGATACATCAGCATCGCACTAATAGACATTGCTGCCAATGGAAATACAAATGCCCACCATGAGATAAAAAATTTAATTTTGAGGAAATTTTTATACATAAAAGCAATCAATAGGGTAAAAAAGAGTGCAAGATTAAAAAGTATCATTGCAAACGTATCAATAACGCCAAACATTTTAAAATAGGCAATAAAACCCACCGCAGGTGGAGCGATGAGAATGAAAAGTGTAGGCATAAATTTACTTGCAAGTTGATGATGGAAAATAATGCGATTGAGCACTATTGAAAATAAAATAATCCAAAAAAAGATACCTACACTAAAAAAGTACATTAAGATACCTTGACTTGCAAAGCCAACTCCCGCTACAGGGACGAGGACATTACCAACAATCGGAATAAACCATGCAGGATTGGAGTGGTCTAACTCTTGATTGTTATTGATCCAAAAGGAGATTGTATACATAGTGAGATAAAAATGAAGCAGAGTGCCAGGATACCAAAAAAAGGCAGAAACGTTAGGATAATGCTCTTTGTAAATGATGGCAAGCATTAGCATAGAAATCGAGACAGCTGCAAAAAAGTTGATACGAATAGGGTGTGAAAACTCTTTTTTAACGATAGGTGCGTATTTAACACATTTAATGCTATAAAGAATACTAATAAGCATAAAAATACATGTTGTTACGACCATTAATACCATACCAATAACAGAAGGGAAATGTAATAAAAGAGCCGCTTTTTGATACATTATAGTGATACCACTCATACCCATGACTATGGCATACATCATGATAGGAAAAAATTTAATCCTGTTTTGTTCACACGCTGGAGTTTCTTTCATTTTAACCTCTTATAATTAAGATAAATAAATAAGATGGGAATCATATGATTTTTATGAACATATGTCAATAAGAATTTGACATAAATTTGTCAAGTAAGAAAAATTTTATAAAAGTACTATCACACAACTTATGATTCATTCAACTTTCTTGGATATACTAACCTAAATAATATTATCTTTACACGCAAGGATAAGAGTTTATAATTATTTTAAATGATGAAGGATATATATGTATCAAAAAATTGAAATTATTACCACGGTCTTACACCAACAAAGCGCTATTAAAGCGATAGATTCATTTTTGTATGCCAAAGAGCTTATTCACGCACCTATTACCGTGGCAGAGTTTTATGAAAGTTGCAAGGATTATCCTATCCTTTTTGTTAAAGATGCTGGCGGTATTTGGAATGCTATAGCGATGTTAGGATATAAGGAAGGAAATAATCTTTTTATTGATGCTAAAGGAGCGTGGGAAAAGAATAGATACATTCCAGCTTTTATACGTAGATACCCTTTTGTCTTCGCTCTAAAGCCTGGAACTAATGAATTAGCACTGGCTTTTGATGTTACATGTAAAAGTGATAAGAGTGTAGATATGGAGCGAAGTTTTTTTGATGAAAACGCTAAAGTAACACCATTCATGCAAGGGGTAGTTGATTTTTTAACGCAATTTCAAAGTGATGCTAAAGCAACATCAGAATTTATCAAACAACTTGAAGGATGGGGATTGTTGGAAGCAAAATCTGCTAATATCATGACATCATCAGGGGAACCTTTTAGTGTTGATGGCTTTTATATTGTTAATGAAGATAAGCTAAAGCATTTGAGTAAAAAGAAACAAGAAGAGCTTCATGCTAAAAATGTTATACCACTTATTACTGCACACCTTATTTCCCTCTCAAACGTTCAAAGACTTGGAAATAAATAAAATTTTGGGATTTAAAGAAAAAAATAGACTTAATCTATTTTCTCATTTCCTCCTAAAGAAGTATATAAATTTACTCTATTTATCAATTCATTGAGTTTTGTATCTATTAAAGCCCTTTGAGAATCAAAAATTTTTTTTTGTAAAATTAACACATTTAAATAGGTTCCTAATCCATGCTTATAAGAGTTTAAAGATATGTCATAACTTTTTTTTGCTGTATTGACTAAATCTTTTTGTGCATTAAGTTGTTTAGTTATATTTGCTCTTTCAGCCAAAGCATCAGATACATCTTTAAATGCCGATTGTATAGTTTTTTCATATTGAGCAAGAGCTATTTTTTGTTGAGCCTTTGCATAATCTAAATTTGCCATATTCTCTCCTGCTTTAAAAATAGGCAAATTGATACTTGGAATAAAAGACCATACAGTGCGAGAATTTTCATTAAATAATGAACTCAAAGAACTACTTGCAAGACCATAATCTGCAGTTAAACTAATAGAAGGAAAAAATGCAGCTCTTGCGATACCTATATTTGCATTTTTTGCTTTTAAACTGTATTCTGCTTGAATAATATCAGGACGAGATAATAAAACTTTTGATGAGATTCCAGGTTGAATTAGCATAAGACTTTTTTCATTCTCTTCAAAACCACTTGGTATTAAATTTTTAGGAATTGTTGTTGATATTAATAATTCTAAAGTATTCTTATTTTTTTCTATAATCGTTTTTTGATTTAAAAGACTTACTTCTGCTTCTTTTAAACTTGTTTTTGCACTAAGAACATCATCAATTAACGTAATACCCATATCAAATTTTTTTTGTGTTAATTCATATGATAAAGTTAAATTTTCAATATTCTTTTCTAATATTTGTAATTGTTCACTATTTGCACAAAGAGTATTCCAACTATTAATAACTTCAGATATTAAACTAATTTTTGTTGCTGTTGTTGCATATTTTGTAGCTAAATAACTTTGTAATGCAAAATCATTTAAATTTTTGATTTTTCCAAATAAATCAAGCTCATATGAAGCTCCAAATTTTGAAGAATATGTACGAGATATTTCTGTATTATTTGATGTAATATCTCTTAAATTTGTATTATTGGCTTTTGCTTCAATAGAAGGAAAATATTTTGATTTTTCTATTCTATATGTAGTTCTTGTTGATTCTATATTTAAAATTGCTATTTTTAAATCTCTATTGTTTTCAAGAGCTAATTTAATCAATTTTTTTAATTTATCATTTTTTACAAAATCTTCCCAATTTGGTTGGATATATTCTATCTTACTATTTTTATCTACTGCATTCTTAAATTTAGATGGAATTACGGAGTTATTATATGCAATCTCTGGCTTTAAACTACATCCTGCAAATATAAGAATATTTATTAAAATAAATAAAAATTTAAACATTTTTTGTAGCTTTCTGCTCTTTTCTTTTAAATACTTTTTTTATCAAGATAAATAAAAGAGGAACATAAAATATTGCTAAAACTGTGGCTGTTAATGTACCACCAATGATACCTGTACCTATTGAAATCCGACTATTTGCTCCAGCTCCTGTTGAAATTGCTAAGGGAATGATACCTGCAATAAAAGCTAATGAAGTCATAATTATTGGTCTAAATCTCAAAGTCGCTCCTTCAACTGCTGCAACTGTTAATGATTCACCTCTTTTATAAGCATTTTCAACAAACTCCACTATCAAAATTGCATTTTTTGAAACCAGTCCAATGGTTGTTAAAAGTGTAACTTGAAAATAAATATCATTGTTTAATCCTCTAAAGTAAACTGCGATAACAGCTCCAATAACTCCTAATGGTACAGCTAATAAAACAGAAAAAGGAATAATCCAACTCTCATATAAAGCAGCTAAACATAAAAATATAACAACTAAAGATAATGCGTATAAATATATAGCTTGTCCACTTGATAATCTTTCATGATAAGATAAACCACTCCATGCGTATTTAGTATCCTTATTATTAAGTTTTGCTAATCTTTCCATTTCATCCATGGCAACTCCAGAACTTATACCCAAAGCGGCTTCTCCTTGGATTAAATAAGAAGCTAAACCATTATATCTTC
Organism: Sulfurospirillaceae bacterium; assembly: GCA_028693565.1. Lineage (GTDB taxonomy): Bacteria > Campylobacterota > Campylobacteria > Campylobacterales > Sulfurospirillaceae > Sulfurospirillum. The sequence goes on from JAQUVE010000077.1 coordinate 11,196, forward strand.
TCAATGATTTCTCAGTTGTTTTCCAAGAGATATCAGTAAATTCTTCAAAAGAAACCATTTTATTTTGATTGTTTTTAACGTTCCATTGATATAAATCTTCAGGTTTAGATCGATATTGTGCATCAGCTTGCACATACACTCTTTTTATCCTTGATTTATCAATAAAATCATTAACATAAGAACCAGCCCAGGCTGTATTTAATGTATTATCAATATCATCATATGATAGTCCCAACGAAAATATTTTTTTCTTATCATAATCAAGTTTTAATTGTGGTGTCTCTTCAGTTCCTTCAATTCTTCCATTTGCTATTAATTTATTTGAATTTACTCTTTTTAATAAAGAATCTTTTGCTTCTACTAAATCATCTCTAGTCATTTTAGCACCAGCTTGTAATTGAAATTCAAATCCATCTGTATTACCCAAACCAGGAACAGAAGATGGGTTCATTACAAATACTTGCGCATCTCTTATAAAATATTTTGATGTATTATCTGTAAAATTTTTCATCGCTCTATTGGCAATGGAATCTGCACTATTTTCTGTACCAGCTCTTTGATCCCAATTTTTTAGCTCAACAAATCCTAATCCTCCATTTTGTCCGTTTCCTGAAAAAGTAAAACCAACAATTGAAAAAATAGAATTTATAGTATTTTTTTCTTCTGTTAAAAAATAATCTCTTATTGTTTTTTCAATTTTTTCAGAACGTGTTACACTTGCACCAGCTGGAAGGGTAAATTGAATCATCAAATCACCTTGATCTTCAGGCGGTATAAATCCTGTAGGTAATTTTATAAAAAATAAAATACTTACTACTATTATTGCAATATAAGCAGCAAGTGATTTAAAAGGTGCATTGATAAATTTAAAAATTCCTAGAGCCACTTGCAGATTCCAAAAATCAACTCTTAATTTAAGGCTATTGGAAGTTTAAAAAAGGCTCATAAAAGCCGAGTTTCACGATGTTTTAGGTAAAATTAGTTATCAAAAA
>JAQUVE010000219.1 GCA_028693565.1 Sulfurospirillaceae bacterium
AATGTTATGAATGTTTTAGATGCAAAAGTTTACTATGACATGGGAGCTACTCGCATAATCACAGCTAGAGAGATTTCGCTTAGAGACTTGGTTGAGATAAAAAAAGAGCTTCCAGATTTGGAGCTTGAAGTATTTGTCCATGGATCTATGTGTTTTGCATATAGTGGAAGATGCCTCATCTCAACTCTGCAAAGTGGACGAGTTCCAAATCGTGGAAGTTGCGCAAATGATTGTAGATTTCCTTATGAGATGTACGCAGCAAATCCAGAAACAGGGACGCTCTTTAAGCTTGAAGAGGATGAAGGTGTTGGAACTTACATCATGAACTCAAAAGATTTAAATCTTGCTTCGCATATAAAAGAGATACTAGATACTGGTGCGGTTGATTCTATAAAAGTTGAAGGGCGCACAAAAACATCATATTATGCGGCAGTTACTGCAAAAGCTTATAGAATGGCGTTAAATGACTACTATAACGGTATAAACGATGTAGAGAAATATCAATATGAGTTACAATCTTTACAAAACAGAGGCTACACAGACGCTTATCTTATCTCAAGACCTTTTGAAAAGCATGATACACAAAGTCTAGATTTTACTATGCAACTTGGAACTCATCAGGTTAGCGGACAAGTAGATGAGCGAGGAACACACTTCTTGTGCAAATACAAAACTCTGCCTAATGATGAGTTAGAACTTGTTGCTCCGCTTGATGCAAAGATAGAGATGGTAGATAATGAGATAGGTACTATTTATGAGAGAGACGGCAGAGTTTACATGAAGCTAAAAAAACTTTTAGCTGAGAATAAAAAAGTTTGGGATGAGGTACATAGTGGAAATTTAAACCCTATAACACTTCCTATAAAACTACCTGCTTATACATTTCTAAGAATCCCATCTACGCCAGATATGGGAGCATATCCAAAAGCATAAAAGCTTTTATCTGCTTTATGCTTGGATGGCTTTATCAAGCCTAACATCAAAAAAAAGTTTAAAAAGCTATGATATAATCAACTATCAAAAATAAGGATGATGGATAGATGAAATTTGTTTCAATTGTAATAGGCAGCAGAAGTGATTATGAGGTTATGAAATCTTGCTCAGATACGCTAGAGGCGTTTGGTGTCTCTTATGAGATGATCATCTCTTCAGCGCATCGTTCACCAGAGAGAACAAAAGATTATATTGTAAAAGCAGAAAAAAAAGGTGCTCAAGTTTTCATTGCAGCAGCTGGTATGGCTGCGCACCTAGCTGGTGTTTTATCTTCTAAAACTGTAAAACCTATCATTGGAGTTCCTATGAGTGCATCTGCACTTAGTGGGATAGATGCACTTCTATCAACTGTTCAAATGCCGGCTGGAATGCCAGTTGCTACGGTAGCAATAGGAAAAGCAGGAGCAATCAACTCTGCATATCTAGCTATGCAAATATTAGCGCTTGATAATGAAGAGTTATCTATTAAGCTAAAAGAGGATCGTATAGCTAAGGCTAAAAAAGTTGAGATGGATTCGCTAGAGATAGAGACTATTTTACCTTAAAAAATTGCAATAGGGGCGAAAATGAAGTGGATGCGTGATGAAGAGTATATGGAGCTTACAGGGCTAGATATATCAGCTATTGATGATTTAGCACAAAGAGGTAAGCTTACTCTAAAAGTTGAAGACTGTATAAGATACATCGACCCTTCTAAAGGTGCAAGAGAGGTAGTTCCTGCCCAACTAAGAGAGCTCTCTGCGCATAATACAAAAGAGATGTTGGTTCAGCCTCAGTTTGTTGAAAAGACAATAAGCACCATCATAAATCTACATGAAAAAGTTCTTGATGCAAAAGATGAGACTCTAAAAGCTGTTAGAGTTGAAAATGAATTTCTAAGAGAAGCATTAGGCTCTCTTCAAGAGCTTTATGATGAAGATAGAGTAACTATACATACACTTCAAGAACAGCTAAAACTCTCACAACAAGAAGTTGAGTTTATGAGAAGAAAATATAAACTCATGTGGAACAAAGCTATAGATGAACATACTGATAAATAGTAGATATTTTAAAATATGACGATAGATGAAGCTTGCGTTACATGCATAATAAACCAAAGCACAAAAGTAGCAAATGCAATTGGCGCAGATGAGTTGCTCTTTAAAAAATTAACCTCTACAGTACAAGAGATGAGTAAGTCATTCTCTTTTAGTGATACCCCTCCTGAAATTGCATCTTATGTTTATGAAAAAATGGCTCTTCTTGCTAATAAAGTAGATTTATATGATGAAGTAAAAGAGCTGTCAACAAAAAAAGCACTCTCTTTTGTTCCACTTTTAAAAGAGAAAATATTAAACTCTAAAGATAAGCTCTTAACCGCTACAAAAATAGCGGTGGCTGGAAATGTTATAGACCTCGCGGCCGAAGTTGAGTTTGACCTCAAAGAGGAGCTTGATAAAATCTTTTATACAGAATTTGCACATGATGACTTTTCTCTTTTTGAAAAAAAGTTAGATGAGGCAAAGAGTGTTTTAGTCATAGGCGATAATGTAGGCGAGCATATCTTTGACTATATGTTTATAGAGGTACTCAAAGAGTTTTACCCTAAAACAAAGTTTTCATATATGGTTAGGGGTAATCCAATCATAAACGATGTGACTATGAAAGAGGCGAAAGAAGCTGGGTTTCATGAGCTTT
>JAQUVE010000078.1 GCA_028693565.1 Sulfurospirillaceae bacterium
TATTTCTAACGCGCTAGACACATTGAACGTATCATTACTTTTCATATAAAAAGCACTAATGGTTTTTGTATCAATTTCGCCAAAATAAAAATCAAGAATATTTTTGACGCATGCTAAAAGTGGATTAATCGTTTTATCAATTTGCTCAAAAGTATCTTCTGATGGCACTTTTATACACCCTGTCTTTTATAGAGATTTTAACAATTTTATCAAAATTAAAATTAATTTTAGATATCAAGAGCATTGATATACCAGCAATGAAGCTTAAAAAAAGCAGCCATATAGAGTATCCCCTAATATAAAACCTCAACGTGATAAAAATCCATTGATTTATATGGAGCTTTCATAACTTTTTCACATGCAAATATTTCAACATTTTGCCAATTAAACAATAGCTTGCTATAATTTTGTATTCCATTGGATTGTCATTTTAAAACAACACTTGCCAATGAAATTGCTAACCTTCGTTCCATATCGCATTAAATACTCCTTTTATTTGAGTATTCAATTAGCAATTCGGATCATAATAGAAAAAGAAAATAAGGAACATTATTGATAACAAAAATAGATATGAACTCACCTGAATTCTTAGCAGAATTTGAAAAGACAGAAGCATTTACCGATAAGGTTTGTCATCAATTTGGCTTTGCTTACACGCCATTGGATGAAGTTAAAGAGTCCATCCAACAAGGTCTAACACGCAATAAATTGATCTATGGCAAACGTTACTGTCCCTGTTTTATGGTAATTGGCACTACACCTGAGGAACAAGCAGCGGCTGATAATCGTTTATGCCCATGCACACCTGCTCTCACAGTGGAAATCCCTCAAAGTGGAAAATGTCACTGCACCATTTTTTGTACTCCTGAGTATGCAAAACAACTTGCGCAAGAAGAAACGATGGAAGAAGCGGCTCATACCCATGCACGTGATTTACGCAAAGAAGAGTGTGAAGCATTGATGAAAAAAAAGCAGATTGATGGAAATGAGCTGGAAGCATTACTCGAAGCACGAAAAAGTGGCTGTGTTACTTTCAATCTTGTGGACACCCGTGAATGGATGGAGTGGGTGGAAAACCGCATCACAGGAACTGACTTTTTAATCCCAACTACCAGTTTTCACAATGCCCTATCACAATTGAATGGCAAAGAAAATATCCCTGTTATTGTCTACTGCTACAGTGGAAGCCGAAGTGCTTATTGCCAACGCATTTTGTTGCATATGGGCTACAAAACCGTCATCAATCTCGCATATGGCATCATGAGCTATGATGGAGAGTGTGAAAGCGGAGAGTAACGCATAATAGAAGCTACTTTGTAGCTTCTATTAACTTCTCACGGCTTAGCGCTATTTTATTACCTTTAGCATCGTAATCAAACCCTTGTACCACATCGCCCTCTTTAAATTCAATCGTTCGAATGAGCTGACCTGTTGGGCCGTATAGTTTAGTGATACCATCGGCTTTATTGTTCTTAAACAAGCTTTCACCTTGCAGTTTACCACTTGGATAGTAAAACTTTGTTAGACCTTCAGCTTCATCATGAACAAAAGTCACTTCCGTTTGAAGTGCACCTGATTCGTAATACTCTTTTTTTAATCCTTCGATTTTGTCATTGATAAAAGGTGTTTCACTTCTGAGTTTGCCTGACTCATAGTAGCGTTTACCAATGCCTTCTCTCAGTCCATTTTTAAACGGTGTTTCGCTTTTGAGTTTTCCCGATTCATAAAAAAGCTCTCCGATACCATTGGCTGGTTTTTGCGTCTTTGTTTCTATCAAAACGCCATCATCTCGAACCGACAACTCGCCATTACTATAATGGGCTTCAGCCGCGCATAGCATTAGTATTGAGGAGATAAAAGCAAATAAAAGTTTCATCAAAGGACTCCCTAAAAAAATGAAATATAAAGAAGAACGGTTGCCTATAATATTTGATAAGTAACCGTATTGCGAAGTTTAAACGTTAAATCTAAAGTGCATTACATCGCCATCTTGAACGACATAATCTTTACCTTCAAGGCGCATTTTACCTGCCTCTTTTGAACCAGCTTCACCCTTATAAGTGATAAAATCATTGTAAGAAATGACTTCAGCGCGAATAAATCCTTTTTCAAAATCATTATGAATAACAGATGCTGCTTTAGGCGCCTTCCATCCTTTTTCAATCGTCCATGCACGTACTTCCTTGACTCCTGCTGTAAAGTAAGAGGCTAAGCCCAATTTGTCAAAAGAGAGCCTGATGATCTGTTTTAAACCAGACTCTTCGATGCCAAGCTCTTTTAAAAATTCCTCGGCCTCATCTTCTTCTAAAGCAACCATCTCTTCTTCAACTTTAGCACACAACACCACCACATCTGCACCCACAGAACTAGCGTGAGCTTTAACTGCTTTGACATAGTCATTTTCTTCTAGCAGTCCCGCTTCGTCAACATTAGCGCCATAAATAATCGTTTTATTAGACAAAAATCGTAGCTCTTTATCTAAGGCTAGAAAGTTTTCATCCTCTTTACGTGCAAAAGTACTGACAGGTTTGATGTCATCAAGATGTGCTCTAAGTTCTGTCGCAATATCAGCAATACCAACAGCAGACTTATCAAGTTTGGCTTGACGTTTTAAGCGGTCCAATTTTTTATCCAACTGTTGCACATCAGCAAAAATCAGTTCACTTTCGATAATTTCAATATCACGAAGTGGATTGATTCCACTTTCAACATGGGTGATATTTTCATCATCAAAACAACGCACCATGTGTAAAATAACTTCTACCTCACGGATATTAGATAAAAATTGATTACCAAGCCCTTCCCCTGAACTTGCCCCTTTTACAAGCCCTGCTATGTCAACAAAATCGACTGTTGAGTGTTGAATACGCTCAGGTTTAACGATTGCTGCTAACGCTTCAAGTCGAGCATCAGGAACAGGAACGATGGCTTTATTGGGCTCAATCGTACAGAAAGGATAATTTGCTGATTCCGCATTTTGCGCTTTGGTTAACGCATTAAAAGTGGTTGATTTGCCGACATTGGGGAGACCTACGATACCTACACCTAAACCCATAAAATACCTTTATAATTAACTTTTTAAAGAGGATTTTATCGTAAATCGTCTTAAGAGCTACTCTAAAAAAGTGAATCCTCCAAAAAGTCATCAATAATGCTATCTTCACTGCATCCCTCTTCATGGGCAAGTTTTTGGATTTTTTGAATGTGCTCATTTTTCAGATAAACGACCACCCGACTAACCCCTTCTTCTTCTTTTCGCATTTCATCGTAACGTCTCTGCATTGCTATTTTTATCTCATCATCTACAGGTGAGCGCATCGACTTGTATTCGACGAGTTGATTCTCTTTATATACTCCTGAGATTTCTGCATAAACCCAATAATACCCGCCATCTTTACGTAAATTTTTGACATAACCTTGCCATTTTTGTTCGCGTTTCAAGGTCTGCCAAAGCTCTTTAAAAACAGATTTGGGCATATCTGGGTGTCTAACAATATGATGAGCTTTACCCATTAACTCTTCTACACTATAGCCTGAAATATCCGCAAAAGTTTCATTAGCATAGGTAATATTGCCATGTAAATCCGTGCGGGAAACAATCAACTGATGGTGAGGAACCACTGTTTCAATAAACATTTGATAGGTTGTTATCATTACATACCCTTTTTCTTTTTCAAATCTCCGTGGTATTCAATATCTTTAAAGGCAACACTCTCATCATTTAAGATAGGAGGGACATTACTCGCAGCTTCAAGTTTAGAGCGCTCTGCATCTAATTCATCTTCGCTATAAGCCATCATCATATCAGCGCAAATAACATGCGGTATTCGCTCAACACGCTTCATTTTTTGCATCTCTTCATCGATATTTTCACCTTCAATCGTGACCACAATTTTACCTTTTTCGGTATCGTGAAAATGGTAATCACAAAAATCACTTTGCTTACATGCCTCTACAATTTCATCAATATGCATTGATTTTGCTTGTATTACGATACTTGATATATTCAAGGTAACCTCCATATCATGATAAATTTGTCGTCACTACCACTTACAATATCTTTTTCTGTGGCAAAAACAATCGTGTTAAGGGTACTTTTTTGTCCCCGCAAAGTATAGATTTGTGCTTTTGTTGTCGTATCAAAAAGTACAATATCATTTTCTTCGTTAAAAGCAAAAGCAGCCAAATGAGTCGTTGGACTAAGCGCTCCTGCATAAATCAAAAATGGTGCATCATAGCGATCATATGCTCCTGTTGCTGTATGATAAATAATACCTCGCCTATCTTGCCCAGCTGCTAAAACAACCTCTTTTTTAAAATCTACTTTATAGACATTGTCTACATTGCCACTATTAAGCACTTTTAGCGTTTTTCCACTCAACGTATCGGTTATCGTAATTTCACCTGACTCACATGAACTTGCCACTTTTGTTTTCGTTTCGTTCAGCGCAAAGTCACTGAAGTGCGAAGTATTGACCTGTTTTTGGTAGATAATTTTTTTATTTTTACGATCAAAACGTATGAGTTCATTACTCATAAGAGCTATTAAAATCGTATTGGCATCGAGAAATTTCGCTTTGGTGATAAACATATTGGCTGAAGCATTGATGAGTTCTGTTGCATGCGTTCCCTCGATGACCACCAGACTACGTGCCCCACTACTTGCTTGCAAAACAGCAAGATAAGTTTCAGCACCTTCTAGCTTATCAATCGAGAATACTTTTGGCGCTATCATGTCCCCCATAAAATCTTTAATCGTATCGAAAGAAAATTTAAATGTGGCTCTTCCATCTTCGAGTTTATAACCTTCCAAAGTTCCAGCAGATGTCCCCACAAAGAGTGTGTCATGATCAACAATGATCGACTGCACATTGCCACCCGCTTCAATACTCATCCTAGGAGAGAGTACTGCCGAGGCTAATGAAGCCACACATAAAAATATCATTAGGATTATTTTCATTATCACCCCTTTCCCCTATGTTGAGCACTAAAAGCAATAGCATTTGTTGGACACGGAGCATAACACATCCCACATCCTGTACATTTTTCTATCTCTATCAGTGGTCGTAGCATCCCAAAAAAAACAATGGCTTTAGCATCACAGACATCTGCACAACTGCGACAAATTGTCTGCTTCCATGCAAGGCATTGTACGGTATCTATCTTAAAACTTGCCTCTAACCTTATAGCAGAGGTAGTACCTAACGTTAATACATCTTGAGGACACGCCTTTGCACACTCTTCACAAAAAGTACAGCCACTTTGTGTGAAGACTATGTAAGGGATTTTATCATCCTCTATCACTATAATTTTTTCAGGACATGCGCTCACACATGGTGTTTGCACACATGTAGGGCACATGTGTGCAAACAAACGCTCATCAGCATTATACGGTGGTCGTATCACTACCTTATCTGTCTTGACTTGAGTACGTCCAAAAAAAGAAAAAAGAGAGACAAATGCCTCTCTTTTGGTATTCTCATTCATGACTACTTAACGCCCTCATTTAAAGTGTCAAGTAAGTTTGAACGTGCTGCGCCATTGGGCTTACGATAATCTGGTTTAAATTCATTAACCACCAAAGGCTCATTGGCAGATTGAGGTGCGTGGCATGCTGAACAGTTATAACGTGCCTCACTCATATGTGTCAACATTTTTTGGGTTCTCATGTCAAAAAAGTGTGACTTAGGCATAGGTGTTGCTTTTACGGCAACGGCTACTTCAGGTAAATGACACCCTGTACATGCATTGGCATCTTTGGTAATAGGAAGCATGCCCTCTACGTCATGCGATATCATCGGAGGGGCATTTTCAAAAGAACGTGGTATTACTTTTGATTCTCCCGCAGCTACTTTTGAATACGATGTTCTATCTCCTACCGTTGTTTTTTCGGTGTATAAATCAGTCTTTCTAAGACCCAACTCTTCTTCTGTATATGTGTTTGAAACAGCACATCCTGTGGCTATAAAAACACCCAACAAAGAAGCTGCAATTAACGTTTTTGTACTAACCATTTCTCTCTCCTATCCATTTTTTTATTTTAATATAATGCAAAACTTACTTTTCAGAGGCAGAGCTAATATAATTTCTGACTCCAAAAGCTAAAGCATCGTCTTCGCACACTTCAATGCATCGCCCGCAGTTGGTACACTCTCCAGATACAATCGCACCACTCTCTTTACCAATAATAGAAAGTACTTGTTTCTCTGGACAAATATCCTTACACTTCATACAAAGTGTACACGATGCTTGGTTATGTTTGACACGTATCATACTCATCCGTCCAAGAAGTGCATAAAAGCCACCTAAGGGACAGATATGTCCACACCAACCATTTTTAACCGCAAAAAGGTCAAACAAAAAGATACACAGTACCGCGGCAAAGCCCATGCCCATTCCAAAGATAATCCCACGATGCAACATCGAAATAGGACTTACCATTTCAAAGGCAGCAACACCTGTGACGAAGGAAAGTATCAAACTAAGGCCTAACACCCAATACCTTATACTTCGTCCTAACCATAGTTTTCGCTCTACTTTTTCAAGAAAAAGCACCTTTCGTATCCAATTTGCGGTATCTGTTACCATATTCATAGGACATACCCAAGAACAAAAAGCACGCCCTCCAACAACCATATAAAAAAGAACCACTATAACCGCACCGATAAGAATATCAACCCCAATAATCGCACCTGCTGCAAGCATTTGTAAAGCAGCAAAAGGATCGGCCAAAGGGATATGTTTCATTATAAGAGATGAGCTTAGATTACCCATCAGCAGATGAAACCCATAACTATTACCGGCAATATAAAGCGCTAAAATACCAAGTTGCGTGATTCGTCGCATCAGTAAAAAGCGATGTTTCAATATCCATTGTCTCATTTGAACATCTCCTCACCCGAATTGAGATAGTCTGTTGCACTCTTCTCACTTCGTTTGGTATGCGTCGTCACATCCGTTGAGATACCTTCTAGCCTTTTTTCATCGGCCTTATCCCAACCTTTGATATAGTGCCCTCCAATGCTTCCTTTTGCTAAGTCCAAAGGTAACACGTGAATGGCGGCTTTTTCAGTTACACATGCTCGTTCACAAAGACCACAACCAGTACATGTTTCACTACTTACAATAGGAATTAAAAACGCATGCTTACCTGTACGCTCATTTCGGCGATACTCTAATTTAATCGCACTATCCATGACAGGACACGCACGGTAACACGCATCACACTGAATACCCCAAAAAGCGATGCAAGACTCTGTATCAACGACAGCAAGTCCCATGCGCGCTTTCATAATATCCAGCGTTTCAACGCCTTCTGATAATGACGAAACACTTTTCTTATCTAATGCTCCTGTGGGACACACAGGAACACAAGGAATATCAGTGCACATATAACACGGAATCTCCCGTGGAATAAAAAAGGGCGTTCCCAGAGGTTTTTGATCACCTGGTTTGGCTAAATGCAAGGTATCATAAGGGCATGCACTCACACATTGCCCACATTTAATACACATGCGTATAAACTCACTCTCTGCTCTTGCTCCAGGGGGTCTGAGTATCAAAGGAGCCGCTTTTGCTTCATCCAAATACCCACTCCAAACCATCCCACCAAGTGCGCTGAGTCCAATACTTTGAGCCATTAAAGAGAGAAACTTGCGCCTCTGACTTATCACGATCTTTTTTGATTCTAGATTGCTCACGACAATCCTTTACCTTAACTTATTTTTATAACGCCGCTTAGGCAAAGCCCAAGTGGCTACGCTGCGCTATGCGCTAAAGCTTACCTCTTTGAGGTAGAAGCACCTTACGCTTTGTACAATTTAACAGCACATTTTTTATAATCTGTCTGCTTAGAAATCGGACATGTTGCATCAAGACATACTTTGTTGATAAAGACTTTTTCATCAAACCATGGAACAAAAACAAGCCCTCGTGGCGTTCTATTTCTTCCTCTGGTCTCAATACGTGCTTTACATGAACCACGACGACTCTCAATCCAAATCAATTCACCTTGTTTAAAGCCTTTAGCTTTGGCGTCTTCTGGATGCATATAGCAAAGCGCCTCAGGAACAGCGCGGTAAAGCTCAGGTACTCTCATCGTCATTGTGCCACTATGCCAGTGTTCAAGCACACGACCCGTACATAACCATGTGTCATACTCTTTATCTGGCATTTCACAAGGATCCATATACGGTCTAAAGAAAATTTTTGCTTTATTGGGTAGGGGAAATGTCTCATTGCCTGAAGTTGGTTTTGTTAAATCTCCACGCTTCAATGCTTTTGCAGCTCCACCATAAAATGCGAAATCACCGGTATTGGCTTTTGCTGCATATGGATCGTACCTCGCGTTAAATCGCCATTGCGTCTCTTTACCATCTACAACTGGCCATTTTAATCCTCTTACTTTATGGTAGGTATCAAAATCAGCAAGGTCATGCGCATGACCTAACCCAAACTTACGATACTCTTCCCATAATGCTTTTTGAATAAAGAAGCCATAGCCTTTCCACTCTTTACCATCACTTCCCATAACAGCACGCTTATCACCGAAAACTTCTGTGTTATCAAACCCTTGACCCACAACGTCATCTGTTTTAAAGGATTTATAGTACTCATTGGCAAATAAAACATCGTAAAGTGTATCGGTTGGCTTATAGCCCATCGCTTTTGCTCCTTCGATAACATTTGGAAGTTTGCCACCTTTAACGCTCTGTTCACCCCAAACATCTGCAATCGTAAAGCGCTTAGAAAGTTCTATCCATTGCCATGTATCACTCATCGCCTCACCCACTGGTAATACTTGTTGTCTCCAGTGTTGTGTACGACGCTCCGCATTACCATACGCACCCCATTTTTCATAAATCATTGCGGAAGGAAGAATAAGGTCAGATACTTTGGCTGAAATACCCGGATAAGCGTCTGAGCAGACAATAAAGTTGTCTAAATTACGTGCCGCCTTAATCCAGTGTTCTGCATTCGCTGAATCTTGATACGGATTACATACATTAACCCATGCAAACTTGATTTTACCGCTTTCAATTTGTCTGTGAATATTCATAATATGCTGGTAACCAACACCATTAAGGGTACCCGCAGGAAGTTTCCATACTTTTTCGCATACATCTCTGTGTTTTGGATTGTCAACCACCATATCAGCAGGAAGTCTATGCGTAAATGTTCCCACTTCTCTTGCAGTTCCACACGCTGAAGGCTGACCTGTCAATGAAAACGCACCTGAACCTGGTTTGGCTTGTTTGCCCAACAAGAAATGGACCATGTACGATTGTTCATTTACCCATGTACCACGTTGGTGTTGATTCATACCCATGGTCCAGAAACTCACAATTTTTCTATTTTTATCAACATAAAGTTTAACAAGTTCTTGTAACTTTGCTTTAAAGCTTTCCAAAGATTCGTCTGGATTTCCTTTGGCAATTTTAGCTACATAATCTAACGTATAAGGCGCTAATGCTTTTTTGAAATCTTCAAAAGAAATTTCCCAATGCGCACCTGCTGCTCCAGCTTTATCCATTTTCATGGTATCGCCTGCTTTAACACCTAAGTGAGCAAGACCTGGAGCTTCTTTTTCACTGATGACTTTAGCATCTTCTTTGCGGTTGATTTCTAACTCTTTTTCAGAATAACCATTTTTCTTAGCATCTGCTTCTGTGCGCATACCATAACCAATATTGGCAAAACCTGTTGCAAATACAGTATGTTTTTTAACAAAATCCCAATCAATAGACTCAGGATGGTTATACACAATCTCATGAGCGATGTAATTCCACAATGCTAAGTCTGTACTTGGCGAGAAGATAATTTCGATATCCGCAAGATCAGAACAACGATGCGTGTAAGTAGAGATATTGACCACTTTAACCTTATCGGGTGAGGTTAATTTTCGATCACTCACACGTGACCAAAGAATTGGATGCATCTCTGCCATATTGGCACCCCATGTGACAACAGTGTCGGTCAGTTCAATATCATCGTAACAACCCGCTGGCTCATCAATACCAAACGTTTGGATAAACCCAGCAACGGCAGAAGCCATACAGTGACGAGCATTGGGGTCAATTCCATTAGCACGAAAACCTGCTTTCATTAATTTTGCAGCAGCATAACCTTCTTGAATGGTGTATTGACCTGAGCCAAAAATGCCAATCGCTTCTGGACCACCCGCTTTAAATGCAGCTTTGATGTGTTTTTCCATCTCATCAAAAGCTCTCTTCCAACTAACGGGTTTAAATTGACCGTGTTTGTCAAATTCACCTTTATCGTTCATACGCAAAAGTGGTTCTTTCAGACGATCCGCCCCATACATAATTTTTGCGTTAAAATAACCCTTAATACAATTAAGCCCACGATTAACAGGACATGCTGGATCACCTTTCACGGCAACAACTTTACCCTCTTTGGTCGCCATCATAATACCACAACCGGTACCACAAAAACGACAAACAGCTTTGTCCCAACGCCAACCGGCTTCTGCTTGCTCGCTTGCTGCTTTAAGTTCACTAGGTACACTAATACCTACGGCAGCTGCAGCGCTTGCTGCTGCGGTTGTTTTTAGAAAGTCCCTTCTGGAAAGCGACATTTTGATACCTCCTAATTTAAATCTTAACTGACCCTCAAGTCTTTTTTACAATAGCCTTTAAGGTCTGCCTTGGGAGTATTCTACCAATATGGGAAATTACATTCTATGACTTAAGTCAATAATCAAATATTTAAAAAAGTTCATGTAAAATAGTCGGAAATATTGAAACATGTAAGGAAAGATAATGATAAACCAAGTTATGGCTGATAAAGCGGTGGAGTATTTTAACAATGGTTTTTTATGTTCAGAATCTGTTTTAATGGCCATCACTGAAGCCTATGAGATTGAGTCTTTGCACATCCCTTCTATTGCAACAGCATATGGCAGTGGCTTGTCACGAACCAATGGTCCTTGCGGTGCACTCAGTGGAGGCATCATGGCACTCTCGTTACTCAATGGACGCAAAGATAGTTCTGATGATTATGCATCTTTATATAAAAATGTTTCCAGATTGCAACACTCTTTTAACGCAACATTTAAAACAACAGAATGTTCAAAACTTTTAGGCTTTTCACTCTCCGATAGCGATGCAAGTGAAAAATTTACGAACAATCAATGCAAAAGCAATATATGCAACCATTGCGTACGCTTCGTTGCGAAGGAAGTACATCATATACTCTCTTCACAAAATACTTAGAAAGATACTTGCTCTATTTCATATTGGTTAATAGTCTGTCAAAAGAGGGGAAAATGATGTTTATAGTTTTGCATGAAAATATCCATATTCACAAAAAATCGTTACCCCCATATATTTTTCATTTATGCTTTAAAGCTATTTTCATGCTATAAACTTATAGTAGAATTTTTTTGATAAAACGTTTTGAGACACACTATCTTAATAGCGCTTTTATTCATAAAAAATACTAAATAAGGAAAAGTTATGGCAGTAAAGATTACGGATATTTGTATCTCTTGTGGAGCTTGTATTGATGAGTGCCCTGTTGAGGCTATTGTAGATGATAGTGATAACCCAACGGGAGCTGATATTTATTATGTTTATGAAGACAAATGTGTTGAGTGTGTAGGTCATCATGACTCACCTGCGTGTATGGAAGCTTGTCCAACAGAAGGTTGTATTGTTTTAAACGCGTAACGAAAAAACACGAAAGAGGAAAGAATTCTTTCCTCTTTACCTTCTTACATCATTCAATTAAAAAATCTAACTATTTTTTTTCAGTAAAAATTCCCGTCCAACTTTGACCTTTGGCGTGCCACCATAAGCGATGATGTCACCTGTAGCACACGTTTCATTCCACCGCTCAGGAAGATATGAACCTGTACCGATAATATCGATAGGCGCTTTAGCGTATGCCATAGTACGGCATTTCTGTGGTGTAAAGCCCGAAGAGGCGATAATGCGCACTTTTGAAAATCCAGCGTTATCCAAAGCCTCTCGCATACTCCATAGTGCTGCTGCTGATGCTGCAACGCAAGCTGTAATTACCGGCAAGTCTTACTCTTATAATGATATTCTTTTTGGTACTTTTGCGCGTAATGGCATTCGCTGGCTAGCTATGAAGTTGCCTACAGGTAAATGTTTATATT
>JAQUVE010000220.1 GCA_028693565.1 Sulfurospirillaceae bacterium
TTAATTTATGGCGGAATTTAACACAAAAAAGATAAAAAAAAGCTTTCAAAATGTATAATATTGTAACACTTCAGAAAAAGGACAACTTTTGCCCGATTTAACCCTTGTGATATTAGGTGCTGGTTCATCATCACGCTTTAAAGCTCACGTCAAAAAGCAATGGTTACGAATTGAAGATATTCCTTTATGGCTTTATAGTACGCAACAATTATTGCGTTATGGCCCTTTTGCAAAAGTCATTCTTACCGCAAGTCCTGATGAAATTGCTTATGCTCGTAAATTTAGTGATGCCATCACTTTTGTTGAAGGGGGACAGAGCCGTCAAGCATCTTTACATAATGCGCTTGTGCATGTAAACACTCCTTATGTTTTAGTCAGCGATAGCGCTAGGGCATGCATTGGTGAAGATATGATGAGTCGAATTTTGCAAGCCAAAGGACTATATGATTGTGTGGTACCGTATCTACCTGCTATTGATACCGTTATTTTTAACGAAAAAGCAATCAATAGAGATGACGTTAAATTGATCCAAACTCCTCAACTTTCCCGTACTGCGCTTTTAAAACAAGCGCTTCTAAGTACCGTTGAATATACCGATGATAGCAGTGCAATTCAAGCTTTAGGTGGCAGCATAGGCTATGTTTTGGGCGATGTAAAAGCGAAAAAATTAACAACACAAGAAGATATTGCAGCCCTTCCTTGTCTCAAAGCCCCTCTAAGTACACTCTTTGTCGGAAGTGGATTTGATGTACACAGTTATGAAGAAGGAAAAGCGATGATGCTTGGTGGTATTGAAATTCACCCCAATATTGGCTTTCGTGCACATTCTGATGGCGATGTTGCCATTCATGCGCTCATTGACGCACTTTTAGGAGCAAGTGGCGCTGGTGATATTGGAGAATTTTTCCCTGATACCGATATGCGCTATAAAAATATTGATTCAAAAACTTTATTGAAGGAGGTTTGCACGTTTTTGCAAAAAGTGGGATTTGAAATTGTTCATTGTGATATCACTATCATGGCCGAATTTCCCCGCATTGGCGTGCACAAAGAGACAATGCGATTTTGTTTAGCAACACTTTTAAACATAGCACCTCAGCATGTGAATATTAAAGCAACGACTACTGAAAAACTTGGTTTTATCGGGAGAAAAGAAGGTGTTGGTGTTAGTGCAACAGCAACACTTAAATATTACGATTGGAAAAATGCATGAAGATTCTTATAGTTGAAAATGAAATTTACCTCGCGCAGAGTATTGCGTCAAAATTAATGGAGATTGGTCACGTTTGTGAGATTGCAACGAGCATAAAAGATGCGCTCAGAGATGAAAAATATGAAGCCGTTCTGCTTTCAACCAATATCTCAGGACAAAACTTTTATCCGGTGATTGAAAAACACCGTGCTTCTATCATCATTTTGATGATCTCTTATATTAGCAATGATACGGTTACAAATCCTATTAAAGCGGGGGCATGCGATTATATTCAAAAGCCTTTCATGATAGAAGAGCTTATCCGAAAATTACAACACCTTAGCGATTTCAAAACCGTTAAAAAAGAGAATATTACGTACAAAGAGTATGTCAAAAATCTTTTTGCTACAGCTAATTTAGAGCCGATTGATAAAAAAATAAAATTTCCTGTTTTAATTAAAACCAACTTTCAAAAAAATGCCGATGCTTTAGTCTTTAACTATGCTACAGCACAAAATGAAGCTTTTACGTTTGTATCATTAACACAAAATAACGCTTATGAGAAAATTGCGCGCACTACGAGTGAGGAGCTTATTTACATTATTGATTTGCAAAATCTAAAAAAGAGTGAGAAACTAAAAGTCTACAATATGATTGAAAACAAACGTGCAATTTTATGCAGTACCGACCCTAATGAGGAATCAACACTCACTGAAATAGAAATCAATAACGACAATAAAATTCTTGACCAAGGCGATATTTTATGCATTGATGATTATGTTAAGTATATTATTTGCAATTTTCAAAATAAGTTCCCCGATACAGAACTCTCTAAAAAACTAGGAATCTCTCGAAAAAGTCTATGGGAAAAAAGGAAAAAGTATGGAATCAATAAGAAAAAATAGACAACTATTTATAGATAAAGAGTTCTTAGCAACCCTAGCCCTTGCTAAAGAAGGGATTTTGGATCCCGTAGATAAACTGATGAACAAAACAGAATCTCAAGAAGTAGATGAAACGGGCCATTACAAAGGAAAACCTTTCCCCTTCCCTTTTATTTTTGCACCCTCAGGAGAAAAAAACAGAGAGGTCTTAACATCAGCCTATCAAGGAGAAGTCCTTGATTTTGTGGTTGAAGGCAAAATTAAAGGTTATATTACGGTTGATGAAGTATTTGATGTTGATAAGAAAAAGCGTATTGAACAAATTTTTGGAACCTATGACACGAGCAATCCTGACACACAGCTTTTTTTAAAGCGTCTTGGAGATGTTGCCGTTTGCGGTGAATATGAACTCCTTTTTGATGATATTAAAAATGTTAAAAACACTATTTTAGAGGCAAAAGAGCAGCTCGGCGCAAAAAACATCTCAGCCCTTATGTTTAATGCCAAACCTTTTCACAGAGCACATGAAAGACTTATTCGTATTACCCTTGAAAAGTGCGACCTTTTGGTTATCTTTTTACTTAA
>JAQUVE010000079.1 GCA_028693565.1 Sulfurospirillaceae bacterium
ATAAAAAAGCTCCGTATAATCGTGTTTTTGTCGACCTAATTATACTTAAAAGTGCCTATTTATGGGCTTTGTTAGATTGATTTTAGTTGGTGTTTTTACTGGAATCTATGTGCGAAAGTTGAGGTATCAAACTTTAACCAATACAATAGACAGATTGTGTCAAATGTCTCTTTTAACTAAAAGCAAATGATGTGCCAATTAAACCACCCTCTTTCTTGTTGGTCATACTTTATAAAAGAAAATTCAAAAATATTTCAAAGCTACACCTACTATCAGCGAGCCATCATCCATAAAACCATAATACATGGTAACACCATATAAAACTTGTCCATTCCCGCCACAAATTGTTCTAGCTTTTTCATCAAGTCCTCCTTGGATAATTAGATGGTGGCATCATGACATAAGTCATGGACAATATAGTGTCCACATATCATCACATTTGAAATAAAATGAATTTTTGTTGAAAGATTTTGCTAATAAAGGAGCTTTTTTACTGTTTTTTAATTTTCATACCACCCTACCCTCTTAAATATACCTCTATTTGCCTCTGTATCCCACTAGGATGCATTCTTTCCCCTCAAATGATAATTTGCCCCACTTTTAAAAATAATGCGTTAAAACGAACTACAGAGCCACAAATAGATATTGACTCTTTTTTACAGCAGCACTTGCTTTTCTAAAAATGTCTTAACTTGCTTAGTGATGGTTTCTTGTAATGTTTTAGGAGAAAGTACAGTAATGCTTGGAATCCACTTTTGGATCGTAGAGATAATTTCTTTATCATGGGTGATTTCTAAGCTAATGATGAGTGATCCATCTGATTTTTCTTCTTGTATGACTTGGGTTGGTGCAAGGGGATGATCTAAAATATAGCGTTTAATATCTGCATCAATATGCAATGTTACCTCAAAGGGTTCATTATCAGGGATAAACCACGCATTGATAGCTTTATCTAATTTTCTTTGCAATGTATTGTCTTTTTTAAAACACTCATCACAAAGTTTAACATCACTGATGCGTGCTATATGAAAAGTCTTAACTCTTCCATCAATCACCTCTTCTCCTAGAAGATACCAATACCCATCAAAGGTAACAATGCGATAAGGTTTAACCAGTCTATATTTATTATTATGAACAAACTGAACTAGTTTAGACTCTTTAATAGCATGTTCTAAAATATCAAAGTATTGACTAAAAAGTGTCATATCTTCAAAAGCCAATCTGGTATAAAAAGCAGACGGTGTGGAATCGGTGAGTTTATTCAAAAGAGATGAACTCCGCTTCGCAAATGACTTCCCAAAACCCTCAGATATTGTCTTTAATATATCCACCACCAAAATATCTTCAACCGCCCTACTCTTCTCTAAATGATATCCATCCATCATCTTCCAACCATTGCCTATTTTATGAATGGGAAAACGAAGTACTAATCGTTCATTAAAATCTCGCTGGATTGTTTTAGTAGAAACATTAAACTCTAAAGCCAATGCATCTTTATAGAGTATCTCACCATCACTGAGTCTACTGATGATATTAATTAAACGATAGAGAATTTTATCGTAGTCATGTTGTTGCATTGTTATTCGCTCCTCTATGATGGACGCTTTTATGTCCATGAATCATAAGGCAGTTTATATTAAAGTCTATTGAAAACATGCACACTGTGTTATGTAGAGTTAGCATTAAAATTTTATATACAATAATTATCTCTCAAATATAGTGTAGAACAACTCTTTACACATATCGTTATAAAAACACTCTATGCTACCTTATGAATAAACTTAGATCCACACCTTGTACACTTTCCATCCCATATTAATAAATCATTACTTTGGCATTGGGTACAGGTGGATTTTCCAAAGAGTGGTGTTTGTGCAGATTTTTTTAGGCGTTTGAGTTTGCACTTTAGCAGCGTATATAAATATAACCCTACCCTCTTTCTTAATTTCTTCCAAATGTTCTTAGATAAAGGAGGAACTTGTAAATGCCTGCAGTAAAAACACACATTCCAATGGTTAATTGAGCATTTGAGGAAATCTTCTACTAGTATTTTATTTTCTACTTCCAAACCACATAAAGTGCATACTAATTTAGATTCAGCCATTGTTATTTACCCTACTCTTTTTAAAATGATGAGGAAGTATACAAAGGGTAACAGACAACATTATGTCCATTAAAAAAGTTTTTAAAAGATTCTAAAAGTTTTTATACCTATCACACAACCTACTTCTTGAAAATAATAGAGTATTTCAAATAAAAATTTATGCTAGAATTTTGCGACTTAAATCAAAAATAACCATAGGAGGAAAAGATCATGAATAAAGCAGAATTTATAACAGGTGTAGCGAGCAAAGCAGATTTAACAAAAAAAGATGCAGAGATTGCAATCAATGCAGTTATAGCTCAACTAAGTGATGCATTTAGTAAAGGTGAAGATGTTGCATTTATTGGATTTGGAACATTTAAAGTATCTACTCGCAAAGCTAGAATTGGTAGAAATCCAAGTACAGGGAAAGAGATGAATATCCCTGAATCTAAAACTGTTTCTTTTAAAGCTGGGTCTAAATTGAAAGAGAAGTTGTAAAACACTAAAAAAAGAATATCACAAATTTTATGAGCAAAACAGATTTCCCATTTGCTAACAAGCAAAGAAAATTTTTGCCATAACATCCTTATAGCCCTTGTCTTTCAAGGGCTATTTTACGAGAAATTAAACACTCTTTCATATTTTAGTGACGATTATCACTTATCTCATTCTTAGAAGTCTTTAGGACAATATTACTTAGTAGACCGCGTAATTGAAATTTGAAGGGCGTGTACTTTTATTTCATTATCATTATTCTCATCCATAACTTCGATATCATACATTGCTGCAATTTTACAAATTTCATTGTTTTTTATTTCAGTCAAACAAGATGCTGCGATCATAAAATCTACATATTTTGCGTCTTGTTGAACAAAATTCCAAAATTGGGCGTCTTGAAAATCAACCAACAATTGTGGTGCAACTATCCAAATACCTAACCCTAAGAAGTGTTTCACTTTTTCTTTGATTTCAACTGCGCTTTGCTTACTATCACACACCAGTAAAGCCCTCGCATTAATTTCATGTTCATTAAGCTCCTTTAGCACACGATTACCAATTCTAATAAATTTTTCCGTGGATTTTTTATTACGAAAAGAAAAGCGGTTCAAAAATCGCTTAACAACACCTATTTTTGATTTAAATAAGGGCGCTATGCGTTGTGCTATAGTCTTTTCATCACCAAGCCTTGCGATTAATTCAAAATAGATATTTGACGCTTGCATTCTTAAATTTTGAAGATCATTTTTTGGGTGAGAACGCATAATATTATGCTTTTATTTGCATTAATGAATGGTGTATTTTTTCAAGCATTTCGATAATTTCTTCTCGTGTCATTTGCTTGAAGTCTTTATCACTAATCCCCATAAAAAACTTTTTATACCCTCTAATCATGGCAATTATGTTGCTCATGCTACATCCTTTATGCTACTTAATTGGCTTATTTAGTCATTTCTGGTTGTTATTATAGTGTATTAATTACATATTATCAAGGTTAAAATGATTTACTATGTATATATTACATTTTATACATCAAAAAAACGCCTTTTTTAATGTATAAACCTGCCAAATATTTTTATTTTTGTATTTTTTTGTATTTTTTCTTCGTCTTATCTATAAAATTAGATATAATTTATCAAAAAAGGGAGGAAAAGCTGTGTCACAGACCTTAAGAGAACGCATTCAATATGTTCGTAAACATTTTAAATTTAAAAGTCGAAACGACATGAGCGTAGCCCTTGGGATAGATGCTCTTCGTCTGCAAAATTTAGAAAATGGGAGAAGTAAAAATCTTCTTATTAATGAGGCCTTGCTGTTTAAAACCATTCTCAAAGTAAATCCTTGGTGGCTGATGAGTGGGCAGGGGTGCATGATGTTGGCAGAGGAAAATAAGATTGAAACACTCTATACAGAGAGTGAGTTTAAAATAAAACTGCTTGTTGTCACCGAGGGAAAAAGTCATATTTCTCTTGATAAACTATTTTTACCAGACTTTAAAGGAACCGCTCAAGAACTAAGTGCGATGCGGATTCTTGATGATAGCATGAGTCCCTCATTTAATGAAGGCGATTATGTCATTATCAGTGCAAGTACAACCATAGACACTGCTGGTGTTTATCTCTTTTTGATTGGCGAAAAATTTGCACTAAATCGCGTTGCCATTAGAGCAGATCGAATGCTTGAAATCAGTTACGATAACGCATCATATAAATCTTACTGTGCAAACCAAAATGACATTGAAATTCTAGGCAAAGTCATTCTTGGAATTTCTCACAAGTAGTAAGATTCAAAGTTTTTTAATGCCCTTGGCAAAGGGAATTAAAAAACCTCAATCGCTTGAGGTAAACATGCTTGAACTTCGTCAAGCGTTTTAGTAACTATCAATGTTTTCGCCAATGGATATCACAAAATGGATCACCTCTTTAATATCATAGCGCTCTTTTAAAAAAGGAATAACCTCTTCTACTTTAAGCGCTAAAACATCTTCGATAATCAATCCTTTGTCTGTCACCAATGTGGCGTTAAACAATGTCTCTGTGTGCATAGTATGTGTCCTTTAAATGGGTTGTAATGCCCTCACAACACCTCAATGCTGTCAAGACATTACAACCCATCTTTTGGATAAGCCCCCTAAAAATTTATACCAAAATCATTTATCGATGGTTTCGTGCCTATCCCAAATGCTTACTCTCAAGAAGTGGTGTTTACGAAGAGCGTTGAATACTATTGTGATTTTAGCTGTGCCTCATGCACCATCTTATGGTGCGACATCGTTATGGAAAGCAAAAATCTACAATAGTACTCTCAAACATGCCCTAGACTTATAATGCCCAAACGCCCCGTTGAACATTGCTAAAGTGGCGTTGCAACTGCTGACGCACCTTAGCTTGCCAATGGGAATTTTTTGCAATCATGTCGCCAGCCACGCGCTCTACCTCTGCATAAATATCGCTTAATGTTGCTTCTTTAAGCTTCATTAAAACCATACGAATAACATTTCGCCAGGTGGTTGCTACTCGTTTTTGAAGTTCACTTGCAATATCCATAGATACAGCAAACAATGAGCGAGAAGTCTTTTCCCAGAGCAACAAATACTCATGTACAATTGGGATAAAGTTTTCATGGTACTGGCGAGCATCAGACAAGCAATTGTGTTGCAACTTGATCGTTACAGACAAGAGCTCACTTTTTGGCATCATCTGGATAAAGTCACTTTGGTAACTTCTAAATTCGCCATTTTTTCGATGGTCTCCAATAAGCGTGGCGTAAATACCACCCTCTTTGGTAGCTTCACGTTGATTGAGTAGCATGGTCTGACTTCGCGCAATAAACTCTTCAGGTGTAGCACACCGTGATGTATCACCCAAAATAGCCTCTGTACCATAGACTTCGCCGGAGTAAACCACCATATTATGATAAGGAGGATGGGTGAAGCAGATATCAGCTGGGCGAGACAAGTATTGGATGATGGAATCTTTGGTAAAGTCATTGCCCTTATAAAGATCAAGACCTACATACGCTATTCCCATTTCCCTACAGACATCACCCGATGTCCCACTGCCCTCGCACGCATCAACAAAAAGACTAGGCTTGAAGTGCTCTATCATTTCTTTAATGATATATCCAGATGTATTTCCACGCCAATTGCTTTTACCCCAATGCCCTCTTTGTGGAAAGCTTAGTACACTTTTCATGCCTCAGCCTTCAAGAGAATTTTGGGAAGTTTTTGGTGTAAGTCACTGTATGTGATAGGTATAATTTTCATGTTCTCTCCTTGGAACGATTGAGAAATCGCTCCTTTTAGGGGGCGAAATCTTTATATTTCAGCCACCATACGGGGGAACTTTTGGGTTATTAAATCTCTCTAAATTGCGCAAGTGCTACACTGCAACACCAATATATTAAAGGATTTTTAAGTCGTTTATAATGCTTAAAATGGGGATGTGCGCCAAGCATTTCTGGCTAGAATCTAAGTTTTAGTTGAACCCTTTTGCGTATTAGTGTACGCAAACTCCTACAACGCTCTTAAAATCAATCCGCTGCAACCATTCATTGCCACTTTTTCAATAAGGGAATTAAATTCACAATATATAAAATTGCTTCTATACTCGCCTCTCTCAATTCCACTATCTTCTTCGCAAGAAGAGAGCGTATTTTTAAGCGTGTCTAGATCAAAAATCATTGAACCTTGACCTAAGCCAGTATAAATGTAGTCCGCTTCTCCATCAAGCATCGCAATCACATCTTTGGAGAGTTCTTGTACGCTTGTTCGATAAAGCGATATTCTATTTTCAGTTTGAATTGGCTTGATGCCTTGTTTAAACAAACTAATTGCGTCAAGAGCATGTCTTTTGTATCCACAAAAGAGAACTTCTAGTGCCTCACCTATCTCTTCATGAGGTTCGTTCTCGTATTTTTCGCATAGGACAATATCTTCATGATCAAAACCATCACCTCGCATGATGGCTTTCCACAACGCTTCAGTCTCTCTATCTGGAAGGTTTGCATAAATATCCATCAAAGCATTTTGTCTGCTTCTCGTCTCTATTTCTGCTATGACATTCTTTGGGATAGTTACATTTTGCAAAGACTCAATTTTTCTTTTAAATCTTGCAATAGCATCTGCATTTGCCATTGGTTGTTTTTCCATTTCGAAAACCTCTTCTTTTAGAAGTTGAATTTCCGTTTTAGGATTTCCTCCGTTAGCAATGTTACTAATCTGCTCTTGGGGATAGCCAAGCAAGGCTAAAAACTCAGCCATAGCTTTATTCTCTGAACAAAATGTATCATAGTCACCAAAGTGCTTGTTCATAATGCCTAAAACATTTTCAAGAACTTCAGCTTCCACGCCATCACAACATCCGTTTTGGGGATGTGCTTTGATTTGCTCGATATCGTTTGCTAATGAGTCCATATAATCTTCCATGCTCATATTTACTGTATTTTCCATTATCTATTCCTTGTGTGTTTAAGGACGGCATTCCCCCTAGGGAAGAAATGCAACCCTAGAGGTATATGGATAGGTAATCCTTTGAGATAATCTCCAGATTTTCCCCCCATTCACACCGTGCATGCGACTTTCACCGCACACGGCGTTCCACCACTGTATAAACCTTTCTAACTGTAACCTAATAACATCATAAGAAGATCCCTAAGCTATCAATTGATTCCCTGCAAAAACTCTAAGCTTATTCACTCTTTCAAGTTGTTCAGCGTTGAGCTCTAAAAGATTGGTATACCTATTTATTGTCTCATTATCCGTAGCATGAATCAGCCTATGCACATTTGCATGTACAATGACTAGATTCTTATACTCATCCTTACCATTTAAAGCACGAGGCTTCTTGTGGTGACAATGAATTTCATCTACATCTAACGTATTACCCAGTACATAACATTTCCCATATTGTCCGACATAGAGCGATATCCGATTATCGTTGTATTCAGCAGATTGTCCTCTTACGGGGTTAGCTACTAAGTATTTCAGATTTTCAATCGGTACTGCTTTTTGTTCGATGTGGATTTGCGTTCTATCATTCGCTTTATATATCGAGTAACCCCGATATTGAAATTGTTTCTGATGTTGAGCATATCCTATGGGGATAAGTGGAGTATTATAAACGAACCGTAGCTGTTTACTTTTTCCGTACATATCCTTTATGTATTTTGGTATAGGTTCTTTCTCTTTAGCTTTGCGTAGTTTCAATCTATTCTTGAGGATTGAACGAGTATGATAGGCGATTGTACTAAAGTCTAAGTTGCAGTTAGTGGCACAATTGTAATAATTGTGTACACCGATGATATAGGAGTTCAGGCGCATGACTGCGCTTTCGTTTCTATTTCTCTGCACAGTCTTTGCGTGTTCTCTTATGGTTGTTAGTATCTTTTTGAAGGCTTTTAGACCTATGTTAGATTTTACAACCCATTTGTTATCGTTTTTAGTCTTTACCTTACCCTTTGTGGTGACTTTGATCCTAATGCCTAGAAAATCTGAATAGTTTTTCCGAAGATTGACTATCTTTGATTTTTCAGGGCTTATTTCAAGTCCTAGTCTTTCCTTGAGCCATAGTTTAGTGGCTTCAAAGATACGTTTTGCGTGATTGTGGTTACGACAGAAGAGTTTGAAGTCATCGGCATATCTTACGATATAGACTTCTTTGAGATTGGATTGTTTTAGAACTTGGTATTTACGGCTTTTTCCCATTTTCCCTTTGTGAAGGTAAATGTAGTTCTTTTCCGTGAATATTTCTTCCCATTGACTTGAGATCCAATGATCAAACTCATTAAGAGCAACATTGGCTAACAAGGGCGATATGATGCCGCCTTGAGGAGTTCCTCTCTCTGGAGTTCCAATTCCTTCAATTTCTGCTTTTAGGAGCTTTGATAAAATCACAAGAAGCGATTTATCCCTAATTCCTAATGTCCATAATTGCTTGAGCATTTTACCGTGGTCGATGTTGTCAAAGAAACCTTTGATGTCAACGTCTACGACATAATGAAGATTTGTTTGTTGGGCTAAGTGATACGCTCTGGCTATAGCGTGTTTCGTTCCTCTCAAAGGTCTGAAACCATAGCTGTGTTTATAAAACTTTGCTTCGCAAATTGGCTCTAACACTTGAAGTATACATTGTTGGACTAACCTATCACTAATGGTAGGTATGCCTAAAGGTCTCATCTTACCGTCTGGCTTTGGTATTTCTACTCTGCGTACCGCTTGGGGTTGGTAATTTCTTAATTTCGCTTCAACAAACTTAACGAGTTCATCAGGTTCCATTCTTGCTAAATAAGCAATCGTTTTACCGTCTGTTCCCTTGGTGTTACTTCCTGTGTTTTTCTTGATGTTTCGATATGCTAATAAGACATTGTTCCTATCTATGATTTTACTCATTAGATTGGTAAATGTCTTGCCCTTAGAGCTATCCGCATACAGTTGATCTTGAATAACTTGGAAGTCATAATATTCGTTGTTGCGTAATGTTTGTCGCTTTGGGTTCTCTATGATTTTACTCAAAGTCGGCTCCTTTCATTGCTGAATTTCGCCTCTCTTAGTCATACTCGAACCTTTGATGTTGGTTATAGTTGGTACTTGTGTTAATACCTTGGCTAAAGCCTTTTGCTCTACTTCCATTACAGAAGCTTCATTGCTCGTGGCTTCACTTTCACGTTGATTAAGAGGTCTTATGTCTTATGCACCTCACTACTTCATTGACCGTTAAGTCTCCGTATCCAACGCTTACCTTGTTCCTATAATTTTATCTGTACATATTCCTTTAGGTGTTTCCTATGAGCCTGCAAGCTTGATACCGCCTATTGCGGTATATGGAGTTTCATACATTCAATTCTTACTCTTCCACACTTGCCCTATTGCTAGGATATACATTTCTGTATACTTTAGGTTTAGACCCTTACATTCGGAAATTCGTCAGTTTTTACAAACATTCTCACCATGAGAATTTTATAGACCCCCGACCTATCAGATACTCGACCACCTCTGGTTCGCATTTCCACAGCATTATCTGTTTGGGTATCCTCTTAGC
The DNA here is from genome assembly GCA_028693565.1 of Sulfurospirillaceae bacterium. GTDB lineage: Bacteria > Campylobacterota > Campylobacteria > Campylobacterales > Sulfurospirillaceae > Sulfurospirillum. The sequence continues at coordinate 9,622 of JAQUVE010000079.1, forward strand.
CGACTTCACCGAGCTTTAGACCGTTTGCTTTTAACGAAGCTTACCGCCTATCGGAGTATTAGGGAGAGCGTTTCAAGGCATTACCCTATCATTCCACTCTTCAAATTATTAGTTTAACCCCGTAATTACGGGATTAGAACAGCTTTTTACTGTTCAACAAGTCGCACTAAATGCCTAATGGCAAAAGCAAGTTTTTTGAATGTAGAAATTCTTCATAAATCCAATAACAATTTCACGTTATTTTGGTATTTCGTATCCTTATTGATTTAATGCCTCATGTTTTGTGATTGATTGTGCTTGTGTAAAGCTGGATTGTATTATCGACTAGCTCATCATTGATTCTAAACCACTCCAACGCTTCAAATGCTGTCTCAAAAGAGATGCAATCTGGATTGTTTTCGTTTGCCCATTCAATGATGCGACGATTCGCCTCCTCTTGGGTTGCAAATGTCTCTACTGAATCAATACCACCAAATACTAAAACTATAATGACTGTAAAAATTTCCTTTTCCATTACGCAACCTCCTCACTACAAAACTCACGAAAAGCCTCGATTGCCTCAATAGCAATTAATCGTGGCGCATCACAATATTGTTCAACATTTTGAGATAAACGCTCACAATGGATATTAAAATTGTTTTCAATATAATCAATCTCTTCGCCCGTTTTATTATCATAAAAATGATTCACTAATGCGATTTTCCCCTGAAGTGCTGTTTCAAATACTAACGTTGCCATTTTCTTTGTCCTCCTAGACATTCATTTCCAAGAGAATAGAGCTATCCCTAAGAGGGAATAACCTACTCCCTCATTGGGTTAGCCGAAGCAACACTACTGATTAAGCTACATACAAAAATGGAATGGATTTTTGTTTTGCCTTTTTGATTTCAAAAAAGCTTATAAGCTGAGGATAGGTGTAAACAAACTTCCTCTTTTTCCCTTCACCTTCATACGCACCTTGCTTGTATGCAAAGGCTTCAAATTCTTCAACCATCAACGCTATATCCGTTTCACAAAACTCGATTAAACAATCAAGAAATTCAACTTTCTCAACCAACCAATCTTTACCAACAGCTCCTTTAAAGAGCCGAACTTCAACCGTATTGCTATTGTTGTAGTTCAGCATTTCATAGCGTGTACCGCCAAGAAAATTAGATGGTGGCGTAGATTGACGACTGTTTTGATAACCATTTCGTGCCCGTCCAGCCATATGTTCTATAAAACCAGCATTGTGTGGCGCGTAAAAGAATGTATGAAACCGCATCATATGTTCATTATTTTTATACCCTTCGCGTGAGATGTGAACGTGTAATCCCGTTGAGCTATTCTGTAACGATCGTGCCCTTGCGTCTTGTAAGACATAAAAGGCCTCGTCTAGCTTTTTAGACTCTTTGATGTACCCAAGGGTCATTGGATGTGAAATAAGCTCAAAGCTTGAGCCTAAACTTCCAAATGTCTCACCATTCTCATCATGCGCACGAATAGAACTATCAGCGTTCATATACAATTCATTTCCTGCCCTTACATCGATACAGGTGGAAGCCAATATCACTCTTTTTTGGTTTTCTAAAACAAGCTCTAACTCAAAACCATAAAATCGTTTTGCATTTGGCTCGCCTGGAAGCTTAAAAAAATTGAGACATGGTCTACAATGGTACCCTCTCACCTTACATTCAACCGATGTATCTTGGTGTGTTACAATGCCCTCGCGTGTTCTTTTTGCAAAACGCAAGGGAATATTTTTGCCAGAGACTTCATCTTTGATCTCTTTTATTTCATCTTCCATGCATGCTTGACATGCGATAGAACCTATTAATTCTCCTTGGTAAACAATCTTTGAGCAGCAGGGACATTTTTCGCATGAATCCTTAGGGGCCCATACTATTCTCCCGCAATAATCAACGCGGATGGCTTCTTCAATGAGAAGCGGCTCATCCATAAATTCTGTCCAAACCAATCCTTGAGCAAGAGGTTTGTTGAGCCTTCTAAACATCAAAAGTATCCATCTGGCATTGCCCCACTCGCTTTGCAGAAGTGCATCGAGCTTTTGACCTTGTTTTTCCCAGTCAATTCTTTCTTTCATTGAGCGCCCAAAAAGAATCTCTTCCAAAAGAACTCTTCGTCCAAGTCTTGCGGCTATGTGACAAGGGGTATCTTCTTGACGATTGAGAAGATTCATATCGCCACCAATAATCAAAAAGCCCTTTACAACACTGTTTAGGCCAAGCTCTACCGCATAGTGCATGGCACTATTACCTGTGGTATCTTTTTTATTGGGATTTGATTCTGTTTTCAAAAGCTCTTTAAGACGTCGCACCTTTTGGCCAACAGCCTTTAGTTTGATCTTTAGGCTATCCGATGCACGCTCACCCGCTATTTCTAAAGCCTGGTAAAGAACCTTTGGGTATTTACTTCGATTGTTCTGGGCATATATTTGCGTATCCTCACACCAATACAACACTTCTGCTACAAAAATAGAAATCGTGTAGTG
>JAQUVE010000221.1 GCA_028693565.1 Sulfurospirillaceae bacterium
TAGTGAAAAGGCTGGAGTTCTATACAATCCTCTGTTTATCCATGGTGGTGTTGGACTTGGAAAAACTCACCTTATGCAAGCCGCTGGAAATGTTTTTCAAAATCAAGGAAAAATTGTTATTTATACAACTGTAGAGCAGTTTTTAAACGACTTTATTCGCCATCTAAGAAATAAAACTATGGAGAGATTTCAAGAAAAGTACCGTAAATGTGACGTTCTTCTTATAGATGATATACAATTTTTAAGCAATAAAGAGGGAATTCAAGAAGAGTTTTTTCATACATTTGAAGCACTAAAAGGCGTTGGAAAACAGATAATTTTAACAGCTGATAAACATCCAAAAAAAATAGCAGGACTTGAAAAAAGGCTTCAAAGTAGGTTTGAACATGGTCTGGTTGCAGATATACAACCACCAGAGTTAGAGACAAAGATAGCTATTATAGAAAATAAGTGCAAGATTAACAAAGTTGTTTTATCTAAAGATATTATCCACTATATAGCAACCGTTATAGAGAGTAATGTGCGCGAGATAGAGGGGATTTTATCAAAACTACATGCGTATTCACAGCTTATGCATGTTGATATAGATTTACAATTTACAAAAAATGTTCTAAAAGATCAACTTCAAGAGAATCGCGCAAATCTAACACTTGATATTATCACTCAAAATGTTGCAAAAGATTTAAATATCAAACCAAGTGAAATCAGATCAAAAGGTAGAAGTAAAAATTTAGTTTATGCAAGAAGAATTGCTATATATCTCTGCCGCGAATTAACCCAAAACACTATGCCTCAACTTGCCCAATATTTTGGGATGAAAGATCATACAGCAATAAGCCATACACTCAAAAAAATAGCTGAACTAATACAAAATGATGAAGATTTTAAAGTAAAAATAGAGGAACTAACCAATAAGATTACTTCATCTTCTTAAAAATTCAAAAAAAAGATATAATTACCTAAGTGAGTAGATGTGAATGAAATTATATTGTTTCATCACACTTGAACAACTCTAAATATAGGAAGAAAGTGATGTTATTCACATAATCACTGCTTCTTACTACTAATACTATAAAATTTATATAATAAATAGGAAATAAGATGAAGATAACAGTACAAAAATCTATTATTGAAAATATTTTAATTCATTCTCAACCGTTCTTAGAAAAAAAAGATACTTCTCAAATCACATCACATGTATTTATAGATGCCTCAAACAATAAACTAACTATAAAAGCAACTGACTATGAAATTGGTCTAATAGTATCTACAAACAATCTTAACATATCTGAGGATGGAAATGTTACTGCTAATGGTAAAAAACTACTTGATATTGTTAGAATTTTAAAAGATGGTGAAATAAATTTAGAAGTTAAAAGTGATGTTTTATACATATCACAATCTCATTCAAAGTTTAAACTTCCAACTTTCTCATATAGTGAATTTCCAGCATTTCCTACAAATGAAGGTAAAGCACGTATCTTAATTGATTCTCATTCACTAATAGATTCACTAAAAAAAATAACACCTTCAATTGACATAAACAATCCAAAATTTGAATTAAATGGAGCTCTCATAGATATTAAAGAGAGCAGTATAAATTTTGCTTCAACTGATACAAGAAGACTAGCAGTTGTAAATATAAACAATCAAAGTACTTTAGAATTATCAATAATAGTACCAAAAAAAGCAATCATTGAAATTCAAAAACTGTTTTTTGATGATATAGAACTCTATTATGATGAAAATTATCTGATTATTCACTCAAAAGAGTATATTTTCTTTACAAAATTAATTAATGGAAAGTTCCCTGAATACTCAAGAATAATTCCAAAAGAGATAAAAAATAGTCTAACTCTTGATAAAGCTAAAATGATAGAAGCAATAAAACAAATTACGACAATATCAACAGATGTAAAAATTACATTTTTAGAAGATACCATCACATTTGAATCCCTTAGTGATGATAATATAGAGGCTAAAACAGAGATAAACTCTAAAACTAATTTTGAAACACCTTTTGTTATTGCCGTAAATAGTAGATATCTCCTAGATTTTTTAAACAGTATAAATAACTCAGAATTTAATATAGGATTAAATGAGAGTAACCTTCCTTTTGTATTAAATGATGGCAATTTTAAAACAGTTGTTATGCCAATAGTTATATAACTTTTTTATTTTATCCTTCTTTGCTTATTTTAGTTAAGAAGCGATAAAAACCCCTAAAAACAGAACACCTCCTACACATAAAACTTCTTTTTAGAATATATTAGATAAAATATCCACAATTATGTAAAAAGTTATAATGGAGTATTGAATGGAAAATTACGGCGCTAGTAATATTAAAGTCCTAAAAGGATTAGAAGCAGTTCGTAAAAGACCTGGTATGTATATTGGTGATACAGGTCATAGAGGTTTACATCATTTAGTTTATGAAGTTATAGACAACTCGATTGATGAGGCAATGGCAGGACATTGTGATACTATAAATGTTACTCTTACTAAAGAGGGAACATGTAGAGTTTCAGATAATGGCCGTGGTATTCCTACAGATATGCATGAGGGTGAAGGTATGAGTGCTGCAACTGTTGTTTTAACAGTGCTACATGCTGGTGGAAAGTTTGATAAAGATACCTATAAAGTCTCTGG
>JAQUVE010000222.1 GCA_028693565.1 Sulfurospirillaceae bacterium
ATTTTGCATATGAGTATGCTTCCGATTCAGGTAACGTACCAAGCTGCTAATTTATTATGAGATACCTCTCTGGTATCTCTCGATAGATTTTTTTAGTAAAATTAAAAGGTTTAATTTATGAAAAAAAAATATCTAATCGCATTGTTGGCTTTTTCTTCAATGCTGATGAGCGATGGAGCATCAATATATGCAAGTAAATGTGCTAGTTGCCATGGCGCACACGGTGAAAAATCTGCACTTGGCAAATCCAAAGTAATTGCTGGACAAGATGCAGCTACAACCACAAAACAAATTCAAGGCTACAAATCAGGTACTCTTAATATGTATGGAATGGGTGGGGCTATGAAAAACATGGTTAAAGGTCTTGATGACGCTTCAATTAAAGAAGTAGCAAATTATATTTCGAAATTATAGAGAGTGTAAAATAAACTGTGTAAATCCACCTTCTATCCCTTAGTCACTTGGTATATTTTGACATAATTTCACTGAAAAATATACTAAGCTGAGGGTATATCTCATGCCAATTTCTCAAACTGTTAGCATTCCATTTTTCTTGAACCTCCTGTGTTGATAGGTAGAGCATTTTAAAAGCAGACTCTATAGTAGGAAATGAGCCTTTAGATTTTGTTTTTCTTTTGATAGCTGCATTGAGCGATTCTATGGGATTCGTTGTATAAATGAGCTTTTTAACCGAGTCCGGATATTTAAAGAAAGTGGCAAGTTCATTCCAATGGGTTGTCCAGGAAGCGGTGATATTTGGATATTTTTTACCCCATATATCATTAAATTCGCTCAATGCAATTTGCGCGTCCTCTTCATTGTGTGCAGCATAAACAGATTTTAGATCTTTAGCGACAGCTTTTCTGTCTTTCCATGATACAAACTTCAAAGAACTTCTGATCTGATGCACAATACATCTTTGTATCTCAGCTTTAGGGTAAACAGCCTGTATCGCTTCATCGAAACCATTTAAACCATCAATAGCAAAGATAAGGACATCTTGTATACCGCGCTTTTGAATATCGTTTAAAACAGTGAGCCAGTATTTAGAAGTTTCATTTTCTCCTATCCAAATGCCGATGATCTCTTTTTTGCCTTCAAGTGTGATACCCAGCATAATATATGCAGCAATATTTTTAACCACTCTGTCTACTCTTATCTTTAGTACAGTAGCATCCATAAAGATAATGGGATATATCGGTTCAAGTGGACGAGATTGCCACTCATTGGCTTTTTCTATAATCTTGGAAGTAATATTTGAGATAGTCTCTGTTGAGAGCTCATAACCGTATAGATCATCAAGATGATGCTGTATGTCCCTTACACTCATACCTTTGGTATAGAGTGAAAGAATGAGATCTTCACTGCCATCTAAAAGTACTTCTCTCTTTTTAACCAACTGAGGCTCAAATGTAGATTCTCTGTCTCTGGGTATAGACACGTCAAATTGTCCGTATTTGGAGTTGATCGTTTTATCACTATATCCATTACGGGAATTTGAATTGTCTGAAGTTTGGTGTTTATTATAGCCCAAGTGGGAGGTTAGCTCTTCTTGCGAGGCTGTCTGTATAACCTCTTTAAGTATGGCTTTAAACTCATTGGTAATATCATCCAAAGAGGTAAAAGTCCCCTCTTTGATCTGTCTTTTTAACTCTTCTGTATTTAGCAAGCTCATGTGTAAATCCTTTTTGAATAATTTACTTGACCACTATATCAAATAAATTTAACTTTTAGAACTTACACAGTTAGATTTACGCTCCCCATCGTCTCGATGGGAATGCATATAACATTACCAAAATCTCTCAACCTTTATAAGTCCATTAATTCCCTCATAATCTCTTGCGCTTGAATATCGCCAATGCTTTGCCTCATCAACATATCCTCTTTTTACTGGATTTTGATGGATATAGTTTATCTTGCTTATCATCATGGCATCATTTTTTATGAGTTTAGGCTGGCTGCCCTCTTGCCAAATTTGATAAGAAGCTGTTGTCTTGTGCGCCTTTTTATAAAATGCTAGTTGATCAATAATTGTAGCAACATTCTCTTTTTGAAGAAGTTTCAATATCTCTTTTGCAGTAAATGATTTTAATTTTTTTATGCTTTGAGCTATATTGTCACTACTGGCTATCAAATGAATATGGTTTTCAAGAATTACATAAGCATAGAGTTTGAGATTATCTTCTTTTTGCAGATACATTAGGCTGTCAAGTATGATATCGACACTTTCTTGTCTTGTAAATATCGGAAGCCAATGAAGTATAGTGCAAGTAAAAAAGTGTGGATGTGTCGATTCGTATATTTTATATCTGCTTCTTCCCATATTTTTTCTTTTTGTTGTATTATGATATGTTTAGTTTTGGATAGAGAAAAATATTGCATAATGTAATATTTTTTTAAAATTAAGTATGCATTCCCATCGAGACGATGGGAACGAGTTAAAGAATCTTGTAAAGTGCAATAAATTTTGAAATTAAGTATGCGTTCCCATCGAGACGATGGGAACGAGAGGAAAAAGATTACGTTGCAAGTTGATTGACAATGGCTAAAGATTTTTGATATAATTCGTTTAATTATTATTTAAGATCAAGGACATTAAATGTCAAAAAGTTTATATGAAACTTTGGGTGTTAGCGAAAATG
>JAQUVE010000080.1 GCA_028693565.1 Sulfurospirillaceae bacterium
CGTACTGTATGGTGGTGTTACAGCTTATTGTTTTTGGTATGTTCCTTTGCAATATGAAACTCGGTGAGCTCAACCTCAAGCTGCTGTGGTATGTAAACCTTCTTAAATTTGCCATTATGCCTTTTATTACGGGCTATATACTCTTTTTTATACTACCTTTAGAGCCATTTGTTGCCGCCGTTCTTTTTTTAGAACTGATCGTCCCTTTAGCGGTTACCAATGTCAATATTGCCGCGCTGTATGATTGTAAACCTGTGGATGTTGCCAGCCTTATCCTGTTTACATCACTACTCTTTATACCTTTTTTACTCATTCTCAGTTATGTGCTGTCTTACTTTAGTATTGCTCAGATGGGTTAATTTTTGCGATATAAATGGGTAATTTTCACATAATCATAAAAATCACTCAGTAAAAGATACCGCATTCCAATGTCTTCAAAACGCTTAAGGATAACCTCATCACCGGCATTGTAAAGATTGGCCGTTTCTAAGAACTCTTTAGGGTAACGCTTTTTTTCAAAGGGATACTCCGAAAAGCACTTCATGAAGTTTCCAAAAAGATTGTTGACGATAAGCTCTTTAGCGGGACTTGGCGCATGCAAATAGTCTTTGACTTTTTCAAATTCTCGACAGATATATTCTAAACACTGCTGCATTGGTCACTACTTAAACAAGCATTGATATTTTGGGGCGTTGGCATCGTGATATGTAAAAGTGTATTAAGCTTTGCTATATCAAAACCACAAAGCTTGACATTATCTATTTGCAAAAGTGGACGACGAATTAAAATAGGTTCTTGCAACATCTTTTCAATGAGACTCTCTTTGGTATAATCCTCAAGCTTCAATGTTCCATCTTTAAGTTGTGGCGCAAAAGGGTTGAGCATCTCTTGAGGTGTGAGTCCTTTAAAAAAAGCCTCTAATGTTGGCTTGTCCCATGGAGTATCTAAAAGACTTCGTACCTCAACGTTAACACCATATTCTCGTAAAAGTTCTTTTTGGCGCTTGTTGCCACTGCATCCTGTTTTTTCATAAAAGATGATATTTGGTGCGGCGTGAAAAACCATCATTGCTCCTTGCTTTTAGATAACCTATGCAAAAGATATGCCAAAACATTATATCACTTGATATTGCACTAATACTAATCATACCTTAATAAACTATTTAAACAAAATAAACTATAATAAGACACATAACAAGGTTTGGAAGAGTTTTTGCTTATTTGCCGTATATACCCACAAAGGAAATGCATTGGACGCAGCCGATCAGCTCTATTTAGAAAAAAAATTACTCTCTGGATATGAAAATCTCCTTGATATTAGTGTCGATTTTGTGGCAGAGCTTGGAACAACAAATCTTACTATTCAAAAACTTCTTAAACTTGAACGTGGTTCCGTCATCGACCTTGAAAAACCCGCGGGTGAAAGTGTCGAACTTTATATCAACAATAAAATTTTTGGGAAGGGTGAAGTGATGGTATACGAAAAAAATCTAGCCATTCGTATTAATGAAATTTTAGATTCAAAAACCGTTATTCAATACTTCAAAAAAGAGAACCTATGAAAATTTTATTTGCTCTTTTGACACTGGTGGTCTACTCTTATGCCTCAAATTTACTAACCTATAACGTTTATGAAAGAAGTGATCGTGTCGACATTATGCTTTCATTTGATGCTCCGCATGAAGGTTCAATCGCTCAAAAGAATGATGCCTCTTCAATTACCTTGACCATTAATGATTTGAGCTATGATAGGCTCATCGAAAAAAGTATTAATTCTGCTATTATTCAAGAACTTTCCATCGTGCCTGAGAAAAATAACAGCATCAAAATTATCCTAAAAAGTGACAAACAAATCAGTGTTATTGCCTCAAAAACAGTAGATGGCTTTGGTCTTCGCATTCGCGGAAGCATTATGCAATCTCCTGCCCAAAGAGCGGCTACAACGCAACCATCAAGCGCCACGACACTAGGCGATGCTACGTCTGACATACTTGATATGCGCTATATTCTTGTCGTCTGTGTGCTCATTGTTTTACTCCTTGTGATGTTCTGGATTCGCAAAAGAGTTGCAAGTGGCAGCGGTGTAAAAAATAGCGGTGGTAAATCGTGGCTATTTAATCCAAAAACAGGTAACACCCAAGAAGTAACTTTATTGCATAAAAAACCTATCGATAACAATAATAGTGTTGTCTTATTTGAATATGGCTCCATTCGCTATCTTGTCATGACGGGTAACTCTAATGTTTTATTAGAAAAATTTGAGAACGGGGAAGTAAAAGACAACTCTGAATTTGAAAAAGTTTTTGAAGAAAACAGACGCAAATTAGATGATTATTTAAAACTGCAAGATACCAAGCTTAACACTTATAAAAATAAGGCTTCTGCTGATTATTCATCTTACGAAACACACTAAGAAAGCTGTCTAAATGGACATTGCAATTGCGATTTTATCGATTTATATGTTTATACTTATTGGTTTTGTTGCTAAAAAAACACTTAAAGAGGAGATGAACGAAAAAGGGCTTATTCTGCTGTCTATCTACTTTTTGCAACCTATGCTCTCTTTTTGGGGTCTTTCAACCAAACCGCTTTCCCTTGATTTACTACAAACCCCTTTACTCTATGTCAGTATTTCATTGGGTAGTGTACTCATTAGTGCCATTGTTGCGCATCTGTTTTTTACCGATCAAAAAGAGAAATCCATCGTTACCATTAGTGTAATTATTGGCAATACTGGAAATCTTGGCATTCCTCTTGGTATTGCATTATTTGGTGAAGAGTCGATTATCTATACTAGCATGATCAATGTTGCCAATGTCTTTATTGTTTATACGCTAGGCGTTTTTTACTATTCTAGAGGTAACTTTAGTATCACAGAGTCGCTTCTTAATATTGTTAAACTACCCGTTATCTGGTTCGCCGCCTTAGCATTACTCCTCAATATTTCCCATATAACGCTTCACCCAGCTATTTTTAAATCACTTGAGATGGGTGCTTATTGTACGATGGTCATCCAACTCATTATCTTTGGTATGTACTTATGTAATGTAACCTTAAAAAGTATCAATAAAAAATTACTTCTGCACGTCAGTCTTTTAAAATTTATATTAACGCCAATTGCTGCAGCTTTTATTCTTTTTGTCTGGTTACCCATACCCTATATTGCAGCGACACTGGTCTTTTTAGAGCTGATCGTACCACTAGCAGTAACCAACGTCAATCTTTCAGCTCTTTATGATTGTAAGCCCTTAGATGTTACGGCATTGATCTTTTTTACATCGCTTTTGTTTATACCCTTTTTCATCATTATCAGTTATATACTCAATCACTTACATCAAGGTGGATTACTGTGAAAGATTTTAACACCAATGACAAAGACCAAAGGGTCAAATACATTAGAGCGCTAGAACGCTTTTTAAACAGCTGTATAGGTGCATTAAAAAATGAAAATTTTAATTTTGAGCTCTTTCGTAAACGTATCGAGAAAAGTTATAAAGTCCTTCAAAAAGTTGAGGCAAGTAGACTTGACTCAACCTATACCAATGCGCTTCAACGCTATGTTGAGTTAGTGCTTCGCACGATTAATGAAGAAGATGGTGAAAACAATGAAGAGAAACACAAACTTCTTTTAAAAGAAGCCAATCTTTTAGAAAAAGAGAAAAATAGAGGCTCATACAAAAAAGATAAGCACAAAGACCAAAGTTTTAATGATGGATATTAACAAGCGCCTTTTGTAGCAAAAAAGTTTATAATTTCCTCTTCCATCACACTCACATTCTCAATACGATTAATACGATTTCTAAAATCTGCCGCCTCTTGCAATCCCTTTGAATAGGTATGCAAATGTTTACGAAAGATGCTCACACCTCTATCGCCATAAAAATCAAGCATCGCATGGTAATGTTCCAACACTATTTCAAGCATTTTACTTTTTTCAACAATTGAGAGGGAATTTTTAATCTGATAAAATATCCAAGGATTGCCTACAGCGCCTCGACCGATCATCAAGCTATTGCATCCTGTGATCTCTTTGACACGTAAGGCTTTTTCATAACTGGTAATATCGCCATTGGCAATCACAGGTATCTTGACACTTTGCCTAGCCCTTGCAATCGCTTCATAATCGACTTCAGCCTTGTAGCCACCACTACGCGTACGCCCATGAATACTCATAAAATCAACCCCTGCATCTTCACACGCTTTAGCAATCTCTTCAGGGATTTTGGTTGTAAAACCTAAACGTACTTTTGCACTGGTATACTGTTTATTGGAATGCGTTTTAATCGTTTCTAAAATCTTTTGCAATTTTGGAAGATTGAGGAGCAAAGAAGAACCTGCCTCTTGTGAAACAACTTTAGGTACAGGACAACCACAGTTTAGATCAATACCATCAATGCCCTCAATGTCATTTAAAATGAGTACGGCCTCTTTTATGACATCTAAATCCGAACCTGCTATTTGAACAATGTATGGAGTCTCTTGAGGCGATTTTTGAATCATTCCATGCGTCTTGATAGAATGATATTTTAACGCATTAGCACTAATCATCTCAGAGAACGTTACATCTGCTCCAAATTTTTTAACAACACTACGAAAAGGGGGATCAGTAAAGCCAGCAAGGGGTGCCAAGGCAAGAATGCCTTGACTAAAATCTATTTCATAACTCATATACGTAAAAATTTATCGATGTCTATACTCTTACCATGTTCTCGTAAAAACATAACGGTTTTAAATTTAACAAACTCATCTGTATCAGAATTATCCAAGATGTCTTTAACTTTATCAATCATCTGCAGATCATACAAAACATACAAATACGCATCAGCAGCTAAATTGCCTTTGGTATTGTAAAGTTTTTCAAATAAAGCGATTAAGGCATCTGGACTTAGCTTGATTTTGATTTCTTGTGCCAACTCTAAATAATCCGCACGATCCGCATTAAATTTTTCTAACATTTCTTCAATCGAAATCAAATCCATCTCAAAACTATCTTTTTCATCCAAATAGCGTTCCATCATACGCCTAAAAGTACGTTTATCGGGTGTAAAATTATATTTTTTTATCTCTGCAAATGTTGCAAACTCAATCAATGCGTCATAGGCTTTTTCACATAATGGTGAACTGATATCTTTACAATTTTTAAGTACCTCAAGAGCATATTTTGGTTCAACCTGAAGACGATTGATACTGTTTTGAATTGCAAGTTCATTGATTTTGCTTAATTTATATTTTTTAAGGTCTTCATAGGTACCACTATTGATACTTTTAACCATTTCACATGCTTTTGCAAGTTCAGGTTCTTGTGAAAAATCAACACTTGAGTCAGGATTGTAATGCATACTGTTAAGTACACTACTAGCCAATTTAAAGCCCTCTGTGCGAAAAGAAGCATTTTCGATACTTTCTCTTAAAATCTTTTGTTTTGCAACCTCTTTAAACAATTCAAAATCTTTTTTCAATGCCCGCTTATACAAAAAATCTTTAAAATTATAAAATACAAGGTGTGAAATAGAAGCAACAACAAGCAACACTACAGGAATCACTATCCAAACAGCTACAGGAAGTGTTAATGATAGCCCAAGAAGCTCTAATGAAAAATTATCTCCATTAAAACTATAAACATAAAGCCCGATTCCTAACATGTAGACAATTGTTAAAAGAATATACCGTTTAATCCCCATAGTACTTTTTCCTATCTTTTACTTATTTTTTGCTGATTTTTCTATAATCTCTCGACATACGATACAATATCTCGCGTGTGGCTTCACCTTTAATCTTTGAAAACCTATCTCTTCTTCACACATCTCACAAATACCATATGTATTGTTTCGAATCTTGTTGATGGCAAATTCTATTTCGCCAAGCTCACGCATTTGTTGTGCACTGATAGCCTGTTCGATCATACGGTCAGTACTTACTGATGCATGGTCAGCTTCGTCACCTACATCGGTATCTTTGAGATCTTCAATCTCTCTCATTGAGTCTTCTATGTTTTTCTTAATCTGAACACGTCGCTCTTTAAGAAGATCTTCAAAGTGTTTTAACTCATGCTCCCTCATCCTTAACTTCCTTTTGAAAAATTGAAACTATTATAACTTTTTATTTATGATACGGATGGTTACTTTTGATACATAACCCCCGATAAATCTGCTCGCATAAAACAACTTTTGCTATTTTGTGCGCATATGTTAGTCTACTTAAACTTATAATTCTTTGAGTTTTCTTTAAAAAAGCCTCTTCAAACCCAAATGCGCCTCCAATGAAAAAATTTATACTCACTTCATCGTCAAAAAAATGACTAAATTCAAAGCTGTCAACCAAAGCACCGTTGACATCAAGAGCAACATTAAAACCTTTCAAATAAGGCTCATAGGCTTTCGTATAAGAAGCTCTCGCCTCAACCTCTCCAATACTTTGAGCCGCCGCTATCTGCTTATTAAAAATCTTTATCTCTTCTATTTTAGCAAATTTTGAGATCATTTTCAGATACTCATGGCTTAGCAATTCTATACTTTTATCACTACTCTTTTCAATCGTAAAAATTTTAATCTGCATTACTTAAAGCGTAGTTCAAAACCATTGGTTTCACTTTGTGTCTGTAAAAGTTTTAATAAGTTTGCCACAACTTTTTTCATATCGCTTCGTGTCACAATCATATCAATCAAACCATGCTCTAATAAAAACTCAGCCTTTTGGAAACCTTCTGGAAGATCTGCCCCAATCGTTTGTTTAATTACCCTTTGGCCTGCAAATCCAACAAGTGCGCCAGGCTCTGCCATAATTATATCGCCCAAAAAGGCAAAAGATGCACTAACCCCACCCATCGTTGGGTCTGTCAAAATAGAGATATAGGGTAATTTTGCTTCGGAAAGCTTGGTTAATGCCGCTGAAGTTTTTGACATCTGAAGCAAAGAAAAGGTGCTCTCTTGCATCCTAGCACCGCCACTTGCACTCACAATAACAAGACCTTCACGATTACTCATTGCGCGATTGATTGCACGAACAATTTTTTCACCCTCAACAGAACCTAAACTGCCACCCATAAATTGAAAATCAAAAACAACAAGCTGCGTACTCACGCCATCAATAGTACATGAACCACATACTACAGCGGATGTTCTTCCTGTTTTTGCTTCAGCTTCTTCAATACGCTTTTTATAAGATTTTTTATCGACAAATCGTAATGGGTCAACGGGAACTAAGTTGGTATCAAATTCAACAAATGAATCAGCATCACAGAGTTGCTCAATTCTTTGCTTTGAAGAGATGCGCATATGGAAACCGCATTTAGGACAAACATTGAAACGTTGTTCAACCTCTTTATAATACATTAAAGATTGACACTGCGTACATTTAACCCAATGGCTTGGCGCTTCACTTGGAGCAGGTTGTGTCTTACGGATTTTGCTAAAAATTTCTCCAAATTTCATCGTAATTTTTCCCTCTATGCTTTACACGTAAATAATCTTACTATTTTATCGAAAGTTTCCTTATCTTTGCTTACGAGAAATAATTCGCCCTCACAAAACGTGTATAAATCCCTACACATCAGCATTCCAGCTTCAATATCATAAATGCGCATTTTCCCTTCATACATCACAAAAGCAACATCATGAGCATAAGCTAATGAAAGTGCGAAGGCTCCAGGAGAACGATATTTTATGCCAGCCATTTTCAATTTTTTCGCCACTATGCTAGAGTTATATGAGCGCTCAAAAATACCCACTTTAGCAAAATCGTTACGCGTAACAGGCTCCAAAGAAGAAGAAAAAAGATGCCCCTTTAAAAGCGTATCATTCTCTTGTATAAAGATGTCGCCATTAACTAAATTACAAACAATTGCTTTCGTGCATTGCCCATTTTCACGCATAGCAACAGATGTTCCATAGTAAGGGAGATGTGAGAGTAAATTTTCACTCCCATCAATTGGGTCAAGGATAATTTCTGCATTATTGTATGTATTAAGAAATGTTCCACTCTCTTCTGAAATAATAGTTCCAAAAGGTTGCAGATAGTTTATAAAAATTTTTTCTGCTTCAAGATCAATCCCACAGCTGGTATCTCCACCTTCTCCCACAGCAAAAGATTGATGGTGATACGCACTCAATCCTTCAC
Source organism: Sulfurospirillaceae bacterium (assembly GCA_028693565.1). Classification (GTDB taxonomy): domain Bacteria; phylum Campylobacterota; class Campylobacteria; order Campylobacterales; family Sulfurospirillaceae; genus Sulfurospirillum. The sequence goes on from JAQUVE010000080.1 coordinate 8,115, forward strand.
TGTGTACTAAAGTAAAGATTGTCTTATTGGCCTCTTTAACAGCTTCAATAAAATTCACTTTCTATCATTATCCTAATAATTTTTTGATGATATATCCAGCCGCTTCTTTACCCTCTTTCGCCGCTGTGACTACTAAATCAGAACCGCGTTTACAATCACCACCTGCATAAACACCAGCTTTTGTCGTTTGGTATTCACTATTGACAATAATACAACCTGATTTATTGACCTCAACGCCGTTTTCTGCTAAAAATGTCGGAACCGTTGGTGTAAAGCCTAGAGCAAAGATAATCACATCAGCATCCACTCTAAAATCGCCACCTTTAACGATTTCAACACATTGACGACAACTTGCATCTTTGGCTCCTAATATGGTTTTATGCATATCGATGCCTACAACTTGTCCATTAGTGTTAACTAATATCTCTTTAGGGGTTACATTATAAACAAATTCTGCACCCTCTTCAATGGCATTTTTAAACTCTTTCTTGCTTCCAGGCATATTGTATTTATCACGTCTATAAAGACACGTTACACTCTTTGCCCCTTCACGGATGGATGTTCTCAAACAATCCATTGCCGTATCTCCACCACCAATAACAACAATATTTTTATTTTTAACTTCAAATTTCTTATCATATGGTTCGTTGAAGAGCTTTTTTTGAATAGAACGTAAAAAATCGATTGCCATAAAGACGCCACTGGCATTTTCATTAGCAATATTTGCCTTGCGAGGAGTTTCTGCTCCAATACCTAAGAAAACAGCATCATGATTATGCGCAATTTCATCAAAAGAGATATCTTTTCCTACGTGTGTATTGACATGTAAATTCATCCCTGCTTCTTGAAGCCAAAGAATTCTACGTGAAACCACATCTTTATCTAATTTAAAACCAGGAATTCCATACGTTAAAAGTCCTCCTGCTTTATTTTGCTTATCATACATACTCACGGCAATTCCTGCCCTTAAGAGATAGGTAGCTGCTGCAATTCCTGCTGGCCCTGAACCAATAACGGCAACTTTTTTCTTAGTCGTGATACCTGGAAAACTTGGTTTCATTCCCTTTTTAAAACCCTCTTCGGAGATAAACGTTTCAATCGAACCTATGGTAATAGCACCATGTCCATCATTGAGCGTACAATCACCTTCACACAACCTATCATGAGGACAAATACGCCCTGTAATTTCAGGGAAAGGATTTGTTTCATTTGAAAGCTTAAAAGAGAGGTCTCGATTCATCGCACTTGTCGCTTTGAGCCAAAATGGAATATAGTTATGCAATGGACATCTGCTATGGCAAAATGGATCACCACATTGAATACAGCGATCAGCTTGGCTAGAAGCATCTTCACGACTAAAAATCTCATATATTTCTCTAAAATCTCTTACTCTGTCTCCGCTTGAGCGTTTGCGTGGTTCAATTCTTTCCACATTTACAAAATTTTGCATCCTAGTCTCCTTGCTCCGGATTGAGTGGAACCTTTGTCATATCTTTGGGTCTCACCATCCAAAAATCTCTTACCGCATGGCGGAAGTCTTCTAATATTTGTGTCGCTTTAAAACTAGCAGTTTCATTAATATGGGTACGTAATAATCGCTTTAAAAAGTGTCGCGCTTCATCCATATCATCAGTATCAACACGCTCTGCGATAACAAGCTCTTGATTGAGCTTATCAATAAAATCACGTGATTCATCATAAACGAAAGCAACACCACCCGTCATACCTGCGCCAAAATTGACTCCGGTATTTCCTAAAATCGCAACGACACCACCTGTCATATATTCACATGCATGATCACCTGTTCCCTCAACAACAGCTGTAGCTCCAGAGTTTCGCACACAAAAACGCTCGCCAACATTGCCAGCGACATAAAGTTTACCACCCGTTGCACCATATAAACATGTGTTACCGGCACATGAATAGCCTCTTCCTTGATACTTTGGAGCAATCACAATTTTTCCACCATTCATACCTTTACCCACATAATCATTGGCAGTACCTTTAAGATTAATGGAAATTCCATTGGCTAAAAATGCGCCTAAGGATTGACCTGCAACACCGTTTAGTCTAAAACTGATTGCATCATCTTTAAGCCCTTTATTACCGTAAAATTTTGCGATTTCACCACTAATCAGTGTTCCAAAACTTCGATTGGTATTGCTGATTTGTTTTTTCATAACAATGCGCTCATCAGGATTTTCAATCACTTTATAAATCTCTTTTAAAATCTCTTTTTCAAAAATGTTTTTATCGAAAGGATCATTAGGCTTACCATTGTGCGTATTTGGCCCTTCTAGTCGCATTAAGATGGATGAGAAATCAAACTTTTTCGCAAATGCATCATCTATCACGTGCAATAAATCACTACGCCCAATTACTTCTTCCAAAGTGCTATAACCTAGATGTGCCAAGATTTCACGAACATCTTCAGCTAAAAGCGTAAAGAAATTAACTAATTTATCAACCGTACCAACAAAATGTTCGCGTAATTTTTCATCTTGTGTGGCAACGCCTACTGAACAACGATTAAGATGACAAACACGTAAAACTTTACACCCAATTATCGTTAATGATAGTGTTCCAAACGCATAACTCTCAGCACCTAAGAGTGCTGCCTTAATCACATCAAGACCTGTTTTTAAACCACCATCTGTTTGTAAATGTACACTATCTCGAAGATGATTCGCTTTAAGGGCGTTATGTGCTTCGCTAAGACCTATTTCCCAAGGATTACCTGCAAACTTAATCGATGTGTGTGGAGCGGCACCTGTACCACCATCGCCTCCAGAAATGACAATCTTATCAGCATACGATTTAGCAACACCCGCTGCAATGGTTCCAACACCCGCAGTCGATACTAATTTAACAGTAATAATCGCATCTGGGTTAATCTGTTTCATATCGAAAATAAGTTGCGCTAAATCTTCAATCGAATAAATATCATGATGTGGTGGTGGCGAAATCAAAGTGACACCAGGAATGGTATAACGAAGACTTGCAATAAGAGGCGTTACCTTATGCCCTGGTAATTGCCCACCTTCACCCGGTTTTGCACCTTGCGCTACTTTAATTTGAATTTCAGTGGCACTTCGTAAATACTCAGGTGTTACACCAAAACGACCCGAAGCAATTTGTTTGATTTTAGAATTTTTATTGGTTTTTAATCGCTCTGGTGACTCTCCACCTTCTCCTGAATTGCTCATTCCACCAATTTTATTCATCGCTTCACCAAGTGCTTCATGTGCTTCAGGTGAGATAGAACCTAAACTCATCGCTGCAGTTGCAAAACGTTTAAAGATAGCCTCTTTAGATTCAACTTTATCTAATGCTATAGGCTCGCGATCTGATTTAAGTTCGAAAAAATCTCTAATCATCTTAAAGCCTCGTTGATTAATCAACTTTGTAAACTCTTGAAAATCTTTCTTTTCTCCTGTAACTGTTGCTTTATGAATCGCGTGTATCGCATTAGGATTATAGTCGTGATACTCATGCCCATCGGTATATTTATAAAATCCACCAATTTCAAGAGGAAATAATTTTTTCGTCAAATCAAGTTCATACGCCAAGGCATGATTACGATTCAATCGCTCTTCGATATCTTCGTATCCTAATCCACAAATCAATGGATAGGCTCCACGGAAACATTCATCAACTACATCTTTAGCAAGTCCAACAGCGTCAA
>JAQUVE010000081.1 GCA_028693565.1 Sulfurospirillaceae bacterium
CGGCATGTAGATGACAACACGGTCACCTTTATTGACCCCTTTATTGACCAAAATGGAGGCTGTTTTTGACACCCGCTCACGTAGTTGTTTATAGGTGTAGGTTCTTTTGGTGTCGGTTACGGGTGAGTCATAGATGAGGGCGAGTTGATTGCCTCGTCCATTGTCGATGTGTAAATCAAGCGCATTGTAACAGCTGTTCATGCATCCGCCTACAAACCAGCGATAGTGGCTATCAACGACATCAAGCACCTTATCCCATTGATGGTACCAATGTACCTTTGTGGCGGCTTCTGCCCAGAATTTTTCTGGGTTTTCAATGGATTCTTTATAGGTCATATCATATTTTGACGACACAGGTAGCCTCCTTGATTGTACTTATTTTGTACAATTATATAACACCTTAAGGGGCATTTCAGTGTACTACTTTTGTTTTTTTAAGACAATTTTTAGACATAAGGGATTATTATTGTACAAAAATCATACAAAATGGATATAAAATGTACGATAATACGATTGAAAAAATCATTGCAATTTATAATCGCTCAGGTTTAAGTATCTCCAAGTTCGCTTCGGTTATCAATAAAGACAGGCGTACATTAACCGCATGGATTGATAAAGTTGTGACCAAAGAGCCTTCATCTGATGTTAAAATTGCCATTTCAAAATTTTTTAGGTACCCCTCTTATATGTGGGATAATGAGTGTAATGGTTTGGATTTTGAAGAACTTTTGGAGAAGGTACCTGAGGAGGAGATTCGCATTATTGACCAAGGGTATGAAGGAGGGCTTCGGTATATCATGGAAAAAGAGGTTGAGAGCCGTTTTGTGATTCACCCTCAATTTCCAGGACCTATTTACCGTGATAAGGTTGTGCCAACACCTTATAAGCGTGTTATATCACCCGAAGCAGTGCATTTGAAAAAAAAGCGTTATGAGCAAATATCTGATTATGCTTTTGAATCTACCGAGTGGTACTCTATCGAATCGTTGTTACGATTTGCTTTTTCGCAAATTGGCAATTTTTATACCAAAAGCGAAAAGATAGAGATACTTGAACTCGTTCATGATACATTTTATGATAACTATAACAAAAGCCTTTACTTTTTTGACTCACATTCAACGAAGATTTACGGGATGGATACGGCGTATATCTCGATTAATATCAAAAAGAATTTTATGTTTTTTAAAATGCCCATTGACTCACTGATCGTTGAGATTCAAAATAAAAAGTTAATTCATCGCATGCATCGTTATTTTACCTCTGCTTCGCAAGCACCAAGCCATCTTAACCGCATGGATGCTGCTAAAATTTTACGCATTATCAAAGGAGCAGTCATCTCCAATAAAAGTCTTATAGAGTGCTATCACGATATTGATAAACAGACAAATTACGGTTCGTTATTTCTCAATAATATCTCACCCGACGCTCTGCAAGTGGTTGAAAATTGAGTACAATAGCGTTTTATGTTTAATAGATAAAGGCATCGTGTGAGTGAATATTCTTTTCTTCTAGCCATTGGTAGCGTATTTATGTTGGGGACGATGAGTCCAGGCCCTAGTTTTATCCTTATCGCCAAAACAGCGGTTTCAAAGTCTCGCAAAGAGGGTTTTAGTGTGGCTATCGGCTTAGGATTGGGCGCTGTTGTCTTTTCTCTTTTAGCCATCTTTGGGCTCTATGCCATTTTACAAACAATCCCTTTTTTATATGGTTTTTTAAAAGTGTTAGGAGGTATGTATCTTTTGTATTTAGCCTATAAAATTTGGAAATACGCTGATACACCTTTAGATACCAAGCTAAGTTTAGAGCAAAAACCAAAGAGCTTTGCTAAAGCCATCCTTTTTGGTTTTGTAACACAAATGAGCAATCCAAAAACAGCCATCATCATCGGAAGTATTTTTGCCGCTCTTTTGCCTAAAGAATTACCGCCTTATGGCGTATTTTTAGTCTGCCTCATGGCCTTTATCATTGATGTGTCATGGTATGCCTTTGTCGTTGGGCTTTTATCGACGCAAAAAGCACAAAAGCTTTATTTGCACTCAAAAAAATACATTGACAGAGTTGCAGGAAGTGTGCTGGGCGCTTTAGGTCTTAAGTTGGCATTGGATAGAGCGTAGTTAATGCAATACAAACTAAATCACAAAACGAAGAGTTAGAGAAAGATTGAAATGTTAAAAGTTTAGTTCCCGTTTTGATGATTGTTTTTTAAATTGACATCTTTTTGTATGATAACGGTTGAGTTGAGCAACGTTTGACCCTGTGGTTTACATATTTCCCTCCTTATTTTTGTTATATATTTTTGATTGCATTATCACAATACTTCTTGATAAAAAAACACCACTTAGTGAACCATATAAAAAACTAACGGTGATAATAAATCCTAACTCATTTATAATAGGTAATTCCCTTGCAATTGCAACTCCAACAAAATATTTAATACAGAATATGACTAGTATAAGAACCATAGGTACCCAACTCCCTGAAATATAAAAAACATCTTCAGATTTATTATATTTAATATTTTTAGGAAACGACAATTTTAATCCTATAAGTAAAAATAGAAACCCGCCAATAAACCATAGGACTAATGGTGTTATCATTGTTCCAAAAGCAGAAAAAATACCAAATAATGACAGTATAATCATAACGGTAGGTAAAATAAAAATTCTTTTTAGTTTTACTTTTCTATCTTTTGTTTGTGTATATCCTAAAAAAATCAAACTTATAAACAATATAAAAACCCAAAGAGGTGTGTGTTGAATTATTTCAAGCATAAAGAGTATTCCTTTTATATATAACGTTTGGGTAATTATGCAACCATGTCGTCAGATTGGCACTTTTGTTATGTATTTGACCACCGCATTAATTGAATATCACCCACATTACATGTAAAACCATAGGACTCATAAAACGACACCATATCAGATTTACAATATAGCTCGAAATGTTTAACATTTTTGAGCATTTCATTTGTTTTAATAGCATTGACTAAAAGTTTACCCAATCCTTTAGCTCGATATTCAGGAGCAACAATTACGTCGAATATTAGGGCTTTAAAAATTGTATCGGTCAGTATTCTTGAAAACCCCTTAAGATTACCATGATCATCTATGATCCCAATTATTACTTGTGAGTTCTCCACGCAAATCTTTGTATCTTCAAGTGACCTTTCTGAGCACCACCATTCATTTTGATAGAGCACATGAAGCTGCTTAATTTGGTTTTCAGTTAATTTAGTTACTACTTGCACTGGATATTTCCTTCAGATATATAAAAAATGAAATGTATCTAATTTTTCTTGCAGTTCGCTCATGATGTAAAAATTCCTTTTGACTTATAACGTTTAAAATGAGCAATCAAAAAGCCGCCCGCGGATTTTTGATTGGTCTCCTTTGGTTTGTTAGATATTTGTATACAATTAATCTCTGCATACAATTTTAATACAGTTCTTGTATACGTCTTCATTATCAATAATGACAAAAGTAAGTTTTTTTCTAGTCCGTGTAATGGCTTGAAACAATGTTTCTAGTGGATTGTAAAAATAGCCTGCGTTATAACTTAGCTTTAAAGCAGGTGTATAAAAAAAGTGTTGATTGATAGCAATTACAACGTTGTCATATTCTTGACCGATAGCTTGATGAGAACTATTGTTTGATGAAAACTTTACTTGGTCTAAAGGTTCTGAATTAACTCTACTTGGAGTCAAATAAATATGCTCATAGCCTAAAGCTTTTAAATAAGCAATGTACTGTTCTGCATCAGCAAAATCTTCTGTATAATAAAATGAGATATTCTTATAATCATTTTTTGATAAATTATCAGATCTTATTTTATTCAAATCGAAAAATTTTTTTATAAATGAAGCAAGATTTTTATTATGTCTGATTTTATTGGATAATTGATATTTATTTTGATTTGCGCTACTTTCAATTTCTCTTACAACAGCTTCAGCTTGATTTGCTCTATTTAATTTTTGATTAGAATCATGCGAGAAAATCATATAGGTATTTTTATTCAATAAGATGTTTGCTAGCTGATATGTAGTAAGCCTTTGTGCTTCATCTATGATAAGTATGCCTGTGGATGTTATAGTGTCAGCGCGATAGCTATTTATAGGAAGTATATTCCATCCATATGATGTTCGTAATTTGTTTATTCCATTATTGATTTGCGCACAGTGGACTATAACAACATTCCGACCAATTTTTTTTAATTCTTTTGCAATATCATAAGTTGTTAGTGTTTTACCCGTTCCTGCTGAGCCAGAGATGGAAAATACTTTAGTTGGGTGATTGTTACTTATTCTTTTAATAATTTCTGCCTTGATTTGCTCTTGATGTTTAGTAAGAAAGTATTCATCATTGACAAATCGTTCAGTAGTGTTGAATGGAGATATTAAATAATTACTTGGTACAAATAAATTATCGATGTTTTCCATATCAATATCCTTAAAGCCATTTAAAATAGAACGTAATGAATCTATATCAACTTCATAGATATTATGCTTTTCTTTATCATAGTAGTACAGTCTATTATTATCTCCATCCGTTACAAACGTAAAGCAATATATTGTTTTTTGTAAAAAAGAGAGATAATAGTGATTTCTCTCAAGTTGCTTCAAAATTTCACTATCATCAATTTTTTCTGATTTTAATTCTATATTTACAATTAACTCTTCACCTATTCTCAACAAGTCAAATTCTTTTCCAATTTGAGGTATTAGATAATTCAAATAAAATTTTTCAAAAATATGATGATAAAAAGCACCATTTTTTAATGCTTGGCATAATCTGTTTATCGTATGAAGTTCTTGAGGTTTTATCTCTTGCAATTCAAGATATTCCTTAATTGCATCATCAGTCAATACGCTTGGCTTTGCAGTAAAAAGATTATCGACTATTAATAAGTTTATTTTTTGCAAATCTTCACTCTCATATATATCTAACGTTTAAAATGAGCCAATAAGTTGCCCGCAGGGTAATTTATTGGCTCCACTGATTTGTTATAGTTCAATTCTATGGTCTTCTATATTTGGTGCAATCATGCCTAGGCTCCATTTTCCAATTATTGTTTTGTTATTCCATCTCTCAAGTTGTTGCTTATAAAGCATAGTAGCTATAAAATCTCGTAGTTCTTCATCAGTTGTTCCAGTTTGTAAAGATTCAGATTTTATTACATCAAATAACTCTTTAGCATATTTTTGTCTATTTTTTACATCAGATTTTCTTGTGCTCCAAGATATAATAGGGCTAAGAATAGCTAACATTAAAAACATAACAATAATAAATAATACAATTAAAGCACCAATTCCAAACAATGAAGCTTTAAAATTCAAATTTTTTTGATATGGACTATGGCTAACATCATAATCTTGTACAGATACATTTTTTGCTGAAATACTGATTTTTGGTTCTTCATTACCTTCAAATAAAATTCGTAATTGCAATCCATAGTCAGATTTTTCTGTTCTATTCATTGATGAAACAATATAGGAAAAATTATATGATTCTCCATCGAACTTCATTTTCTTTTCTTCTGTAATGTTGTCATAAAATTCTTTTTCACCTACAGCTGAATAAGATAATATTTTAAAATTTTTTGCATCAATAGGAGTTAGTTTTATTTTGATTGGAATATCAAGATAATTTTTTGTTGAAAAATTCACAAGAGATATTTTCATAATACCAAGTTGTTCTTTTTCTTCATTATTGACAGTTAAAACTATATTATCAGATGGGAATTTTGGTTTTGAAAAATAATTTTTATCAAAATCTTTATGTAAATCAAGTTTATTTATTTCTAATTGCTCTGTATAAAAATAATAACTTGTTGCAAATGCTAAAAAAGCACTAAGCAAAGAAATTAAAATGTTTTTCCATGTATCATTCATATATTAAATATCCTTTGTACTATAACGGTCGATCGAACCGCAAGGGTCAAATATTTCTCTCCAATGTTTTGTTAGATGATTCACCACGAATGGTACTTTTAAATTTCTTTTTTAGTTTATCCAAAAGATTATTATAGTTATTTTTGACATTTTTATTATTCTGAATAATGCCATCGATACCGTAAGTCTCTTGAATAATATTGTCAATTTCTTGAATATTTTTATTTCTAAGGTTAATTAATTTTTTCTTACCAATTTCAAATTCTTCAAATTCTTTAATTATTTTCATTAATTCGTCATAATGATTGTTTTCAATAAGTAATGAACTTTTTTCAATAGAGATTTTTGCAGTATGTAATTTAGCAGAAAAATCTTTTAATTTTCTACCACTAGCAGATTCCCAAAGTTCATCTGCTGAAATTTTTAAATCAATTAGTGAACTCCATAAATCATTATAAAGTTCAAATTGTTTTGAGTTGTATCGACTTGTTCTATCCTTGATTTCAGAAACAATAACATCATTATTTTTTTGAATTTTATCAAATTCAATTTTATACTCTTGTTTAACACTTTCAACTTGTGATGTTATTTTTTCAATATCCTCTTTAGTTGCAGTGTTTTTTGCTTTTTCTTCTAAATATTTTGGAAAATAATTTTTTTTAAACATCGCTAAAAAAGATATACCTATAAAAGCTAAAACTTGTAATATGATGATTACTATATCCATAATATTCCTTTTGTCATCTAACGCTGCTTTTCAGCGGGTGCGGATTTTTTGCGCTCCGCTGCAAAAGCCTTATGTTATTCGGTTGGGATTGGTAGATTATGCATTCTCAGAAATGACAGCTTATCCCAGTAACCTCTCTGAAAAACAATTTTTCCATTTTGAATATGAAAAAAGCCACAGCCTCTGAGTCCTAAAGGGTCTTTCCATTCGAGAATCGCCCAATCCCCATCTTCAAAAATGTTCTCGATTATGCATGTCATGTCCGCTTGTGAAAATTCGGAAGAGAACATTTCTTTGATAGCTTTTTTGCCTTTTATCGGTTCGTTTGCGACTTGATGATTGACTGCATTATCGGCATAAAAACCAGCAATTAAATCTGCATTGCCTTTGTTAAATGCTTCAACCCATTGGATAATTAACTCTTTTGATTTCATTAATATTTCACCTTATACAAACATAACTATTTATTCAACATACATTATATATGAAACAGCCTGAAAAATAAAAAATAACATACATTTATTACATCATATATAAAATTGCAAATAAACACCTTAAATAAGGCGTTTGTAAACATTTTAGGCTAAAAACATTACAAAATGACCTGTGTTTAAAAGTGCCATTCGTGACAGGCTACGTTAATGATTGTTTGCTTATGAAATTCTCTTTACATGTAAAGATTTAAAACAAATCTAAAAGCAGGTTGAGGTGGATAAGAATCAAGTATCGCTGTTATGGCAAGGTGATATTTTGGTTGGTTTTTTTCAGGTGATGATCGCCATTTACGTGAAGAAAAAGTATCCTTAGTAAAAATAGTGTCAGGCACGAATGGCACTTACTTAAGCTTTTTAGGATGCCCATATAGTTTAATTTCCTCCCTTGCAGCATTTCTAGATTTCATCAGTAGAGGGAAATCATTATGCCTTTTTTTGATAGCACGAGGCTCAATGCGTCCTGCCCTATGACCAATAAGTTTTTTGCCAATAAGTTTCAATAAATAAACATTACTAACCTCAATTTCACTGCAAGCAAAAAGTAATTGCAAGGTATGTTTGAAACTAAGCATTCGAGGCAATAGGGAACAATAAAGAGCTGAACTTAGCATGAGAGAGCGGATAAGATTGTAGGCTAAAAAATAAACCCACATCTCTTTAATAGCCATTTGTGGTGTTTTGCAGTGCAATGCTCTTAGTCCTAAGTAAGTGCCATTAGTGCCATTCGTGTCAGGCCCTTTTTGTAATTTTTTGTCTTTATTCTCCATAATGTGACCACATTCTAGAAATTCTCACGACCTTATCATCTTCTCTTACTTCGTACACAAGTCTGTGCTGTATATTTATTCTTCTGGAATAAGAACCATTTAAATTACCTACCAGTTTTTCATAAGGAGGTGGGTTTTGAAACGGGTCTTTTCTGACGATATCTATAAGCTCTTTAGCTTTTTTATGCAAATTTGCACTTGTTAATTTTTTAGCATCTTTTAATGCTAATTGACTATAAAGTATTTTATACTCTACCATTCAATATCTTCGCTAAATTCACTGTCATCTGCATTCATTGATTTTTGAATTGAAGAAGCCATATCTGTGATAGAGTTTAAATATAGTGTTTCTTCTATCGCATTCCAGTCTTCTTGTGAGAGCATAACCACATTGTTTCTTTTTCCCGTAATAAGTACTGGCTCGTGAGTCCGTGATGTTTCATCCATAACATTGTAAATATCTGCTCTAACTTGACTTACCGACATAACTCTTGTCATAGTTACCCCTTTTAGTTTAGTTGATTTTATACATTGTACTTAATAGCGTACGTTTTGTCAAGTAAATGGTATATCAGTTTTTCACTTAACTATGCTGTTGTAATAATCCACCCGTAAAATTAAAGGTGACGGGCTACTTTAATGATTGTTGTAAAGATTTAAAACAAATCTAAAAGCAGATTGCGGTGGATAAGAATCAAGTATTGCCGTGATGGCAAGGTGATATTTTGGTTGGTTCTCTTAGGCGATACCGCCATGAAATTGAAGAAAAAGTATCCTATCGCCTTTATAATTCTCATATTATTTATCAAGTGTTTTTCAAGTATACTAGATGAAAAATATTAATTATCGGAGTGCTTATGAGTAAAAAATTTCGTTTAGTCACGAGAAGTGATATGGATGGTTTGGTGTGTGCGGTTATCTTGAAACAGTTAGGATTGATAGATGAGATAAAATTTGTACATCCTAAAGATATGCAAGATGGCACGATAGAAATTAGCGAGAATGACATCATCACGAACTTGCCTTATGTCTCACAAGCGCATTTGGTTTTTGACCATCATGAGAGCGAGACTATCCGTAACGCAGGTGCTACAAATCATATCATCATAGCAGATGCTCCCTCTGCTGCTCGTGTGGTTTATGATTATTATGCCAAAGACAATGATTTATCTATGATTAGTGAAGAGATGATGGTAGCTGTTGACAAAGCTGATTCGGCTCAATTTTCAATAGATGATATTTTAAATCCAAAAGGTTGGGAACTTCTTAGCTTTATGATGGATTCTCGTACAGGACTTGGTCGATTTAGAGAGTTTAGAGTTTCTAATTATGAATTGATGATGAACTTGATTGATTATTGTCGCAATCATAGTATCGCTGAGATTTTAGAGTTACCCGATGTCAAAGAGAGGGTAGATCTCTACAACAAATACGCCCATGAGTTTAAAGAGCAAATTTTAAAGTGTGCAACGGTACATGCAAATCTTGTGGTGCTTGATTTACGAAATGAAGAGATCATTTACCCTGGAAATCGTTTTATGATTTATGCACTTTTCCCACAAACCAATATATCGATCCATGTGATTTGGGGCTTTAAAAATCAAAATACTGTTTTTGCAACAGGAAAATCTATCATTGATAGAAGTTCAAAAACAAATATTGGCGAATTGATGCTCAAATATGGTGGTGGAGGGCACAATGCCGCTGGAACGTGTCAAATAGACAATGATAAATGTGAAAAGGTTTTAGCAGAGCTTATCGAAGCTATTACAATTGATGGCTAAACTAAAAGTTTCTTACATGTAAGGATTGAGGTGGGTAAAAATCAAGTGTTACAAAGTATAAAAATAAAATCTTTGGCAATAGTACTGTTGGTAAGTAATGTACTTTGGGCTGATTCTATGATAGAAGAGGCCAATAAGATACTCTCAAATAAGCGCATCAGTGCCTATAATTATAAAAAAAGTATTGATGAAAAAGAGGGAATTTATATCTTTGATTGTTCTACGTTTGTTTCATTTGTCCTTCAAAAAAGCTCTCCCGAAGCCTTGCACGCTTTGCGTGTAGATGAAAATCATACACACGCTAGGGCAAAGAATTTTTATGAATTTCTTTCAACACTCGCTGAGGGTGAAAGAGCGCAAGGGTGGATGGGTGTTAGACAGATGCAAAATGTACAAGTCGGCGATGTCATCGCATGGAAGTATGACCCAAAACTCAAAAAACGTGATACTGGCCATGTGGTGATAGTCTATGAAAAGCCTGTTTTAGAAGAAGTTGGACTTTGGCGTGTGCGGGTTTTGGATTCGACGAAAGGTCGGCATGCTCAGGATACACGGGGTGAAAATGAAAATGGCTTAGGTCTTGGAATCATGTGGTTTAGGGTCAATCAAGAAGGCTTCCCTATTGCTTTGCATAGCTCAGATAAAACCAAAAAACCTATTCGTCGAGATATCGCCATGGGAAGAGTATTATAAAATCGAAATTGCATTTTTGCCGTTTTTCTTTACGGCGTACATTGCATCATCGGCATCTTTGAGGATTTCATCGACGGTTCTACTATGATCATTAAAGAGTGTACCCCCAATACTAGCGGTACAATGATAAGCAGTAGAATTTTGTTCTATTTGCAAGTCATACTTTTGAGAAATCGCGTGTAGAAGTTTCTGACTAAGCTTGCGGAGCTCTTCTTTAGCGCTGTGTTCATCTGTACCTAATTTAGTAATTAAAAGAACAAATTCATCGCCTCCAAAACGTGAAACAGTATCACTGATGCGTACCGTATCTTTAAGCCTTTGAGCAACATTAATGAGCAGTATATCGCCCATATCATGACCTAGCGTATCATTAAGTGTTTTAAAATTATCAATATCAATAAAGAGTAATCCACTGTATTCTAAAGAGCGGCTATTGATTGTAATCGTATAATTGAGCCTATCAAGCAGTAATTTTCGATTAGGAAGATCCGTGAGGCTATCATAATAAGCAAGATGCTGAATCAATGCTTGGTCGTGTTTTTCTTGCGTAATATCTCTAAAAATGATAACGGTTCCTGTATGTTTCGTATTTAAGACAAAAGGGGCAGACGTAAGATGAACCATAAGATGTTCACCGCTTTTCATCTTTAAAATCTCTTCAGCAATATACGTTCGTTGAAAGATAATTGAATCCATGATCCGACAATTTTCATCTTTTTGGGAAGTATTATGGACATGAATATGTGAATGTGCCATCACGCCGATGAGTTCTTCAGCTTGATAACCAAGCATTTTACAAGCTGCTTGATTGATAAATGTAATAAGACCTTTACTATTGAGAAGGATGATGCCATTGGTTGTTTTTGTAATAATGGTTTCAAATTGCATTTTTTCCAATAAAATACGTTTGCGCTGTCGAAGCAATATAAAAAAAGTTATGATTAATAGTACAGTAGTGACAGAAGCAAAGATAAATTGATAGAAATATTTTTTTTCAATGAGCACTAATTCTGGTAATTCCCCATAGTTTAGGGCATAAGCTGCAAGCTGATGTGATGTATCTTCGATGGCATGAAAACTCGCGGCATATCCTTGCTGCCCATCAAGCATAAGAAGTGTAAAGTTTGTACCTTCTTTAAGTTTTTGCGGAAGGTCGGTCTCTTTTTGCAATAAGCTGTTGATTTTTTGTACGATAGCAGAGTCTTGTGCTTTAGCACTTAATGAGGAAGTTTTTGTATTTTCAATAACAAAATCATCCGAAATGGACGAGGGTATAAAGGCATCTTTTTGTTTTTCAAAAAGCATATCAATGGTAATATTTTTTTTAAGCAGTAAAATACTATTTTTATTGAGTAGTAGCTTCGAAAGTTCTTTTTCGATACTTTCATAGGGTATAGAAAGTTCAACACTCCCT
>JAQUVE010000223.1 GCA_028693565.1 Sulfurospirillaceae bacterium
GTTAAATATTCTAGTTGCTTCTTCAAAAGATATTGAACTTACAAAAGAGGTAACAGAGGCAAAAAACGTTACTGTTGTTAATGATGATGAGTTAGTAAGTCAGCCAGATTTGATGTGTGACCTTTTAATTAGTTATGATTTACCATCAGCTGATATTTACATGTCAAGATTATCAAGAGCAAAAGAGGGCGCAATTATACTTCTTGACATTAGTGAGCAACAAAACCTCTACCCAATTGAGACTATTCTTAAAAGAGTTCTTAGACAAGATATTCTTGTTGGCTACGAATATGAACCTCAAGAAAAGATGAAAATTGCTCAAAAATCTCTTCAAAAAGAAAAAAGTGTCTATAAATTTGACCCTGATGCTTCTGATAAGCCTCCTTATGAGAAAACACAAACAGAATATAAAAAATCATTTGACAAGCCAAGGTTTGATAAACCTAAATGGGATAAACCAAAAAGAGATGCTGAAGGCTCTGAGCGTAAAGCATTTGATAAACCAAAGTTTGATAAGCCTAAATACGACAAACCAAAATATGATAAGCCTAAGAGAGATGGTGAAAACTCCGAGCGCAAACCATTCGATAAACCTAAATGGGATAAACCAAAAAGTGATGGTGAGAGTTCTGAGCGTAAGCCATTTGACAAACCTAAGTGGGATAAGCCAAAATATGATGGTGAAAAAAAGTATGATAGCTCTGGCAAAAAACCAAATAAATTTTTAGGCAAAGATGATAGCGGTAAAGCTAAATTCTCTGGTAAAAGTGGTGAGAGAAATCACAAATATGACGGAAAGCCTAGAGAAAATATTGAAGCGCCAAAAAATGTAGGAAGAAAGATAACTATAAAAGAGCGTAAACCAAAAGATGAGCCTAGCTCTTAAAAGTTACAAGTTCACCTCTTTTTAAGAGTGCAATTTTTCCTTTAAACTTACGAATATAAAAAGCTTTTTGCTCAAACGAAATATCTGAGCGAACATTTACTTTCTTGTACTCTCTCTCATAATGCTTCATCAAAAATGAAATTAACTCAGCCTTTAGTGCCTCTTCATCTTTGAGCGCTTTTATCTGTTCATCAACAGCTATGGCCATAAGCTCTGGATGAGAAAATTCTCCACTTAATGCCAAAGAAAATTCTAATGAGTGAAACTTTAAAAGTGATGGATCTAGCACATCTAAAATCTGATCTATAAACTCAGGAGACTCTAAAACCGTTTTTATAAGGCTTAACTCCCACATATCTTTATGACGATTTTTATCTATGAAATGAGTATTTTGGTTAGTGTTTATCTGATTTGTTATTTTGATAAGAGAAGGGCTCACTCCAAATCTTGAGGCCAAGTATGATTTATACTCCTCTTGAAGCATTGGTGAGAGAGTTTTAAGATAAGCTATTGCATCTTGCATACAGAGCTCTCTTGCTTTTGGATCACTTAGGTTATAGAGCGATAAAATCTCATCTAACACAAACTCTATAAAAGGTTGCGGTTCTCTAAACATAGTTGACAGCTCTTCAACAGCACCATTTTTTACCATATCTGCTGGATCCATACCATCCAAAAAGATTACAACTCCACCATTAAATCCACCTGCACTAAGCAGCTTGGAGGCTTTAAGAGCAGCTGCTCGCCCTGCTTTATCTCCATCATAAGCCATTATGATTTTTGGTTCACCCTTGCGTAAAAGAGGCAAATGCTCTGGCGTTAGAGCTGTTCCAAGTGTTGCAACAGCATTGGTAAACCCTGCTTGATGAAGCATTATAACATCGAGATAGCCCTCTGTTATAATTACCTCTTTTGTTTTATGGCTACTTTGTTTAGCATGATGATAAGCATATAAAAGACGAGATTTATTAAAGTATGGGGTCTCTGGAGAGTTTACATATTTTGCTTGGTGCCCCGTTATAGTTCTGCCACCAAAACCAACAATGGTTCCATTTGCAGAGTGGATAGGAAAGGTAATGCGTTCTATAAACCTTGCAAACGTTCTTGAGTTCTCGCTTCCTACAATTCCCATCTCTATGGCTTCATTCATGTTAAATAACTGTGATTTTATATATGAGATAGTTGCATTTGAGTCTGGTGCGTATCCTATGCCAAACTTCTCTATACTATTTTCATAGATGCCACGCTCTTTTATATAAGAGATAACTTGAGGATTTTTTGTAAAAAGATAGCGATACCACGCGTCTATCTTCTCCATAATCCCTGAACGAACTTTAGGGCTTTTGCTATCGCTGTAAGATAGAGAGAAGTTATACGTTGAAGCAAGTTTTTCAAGTGCTTCTGGGTAGTTTAGTTTTTCATACTCCATAACAAACTTTATGCTATCGCCGCCAGCACCACATCCAAAACAGTGATATATCTGTTTTGCAGGGCTAACCACAAAAGAGGCGCTTTTCTCATCATGAAAAGGGCATGGAACTTTATAATTTGCACCAGCTTTTTTTAACTCTACATAAGAACCTACAACATCAACAATATCAAGGCGTGCTTTTAGGGCTTCTATGGAGTCTTGTGTAATCATGTATGAATTATACAAAAATGTTAGTTAAAGGGAGGTTTTTGAAGTCTGGTGACATTTACTAAAATAG
>JAQUVE010000224.1 GCA_028693565.1 Sulfurospirillaceae bacterium
CTAGAGGACTAGTTTTTGTTCCATGGTTTGATGAAAAAGTATTTATCAACAAAGTTTGTCTAGATGCAACATGTCCTATGTCAGGTCAAACTGACTTTAAAAAATGTGCTGTAAAAATCTATAAAGCATAACCAAGCAAAGTAAAGGAGAGATGGCTATTGTTTTAATGGCCATCTAAAGAAGATGAATAATAAATCGCAAAGTGATAGAAGAAAATTTATTCTAAGAATGGCTAGAGGAGCTGGAATAGCTGCTCTGGGTGGCTTTATATGGAGTGCATATGTTGATGAAGTAACAGCTTCACAACTCATGCTTCGCCCACCTAGTGCCATCAAAGAAGAAGATTTTTTAAAAACATGTATCAAATGTGGGCTTTGTGTTGAAGCCTGTCCATACGATACTCTATTACTTGCAAAACCAGGTGATCATAAACCTCTAGGAACTCCATACTTTATTCCTAGAGATGTTCCTTGTTATATGTGCCCAGATATTCCTTGTGTACCTGTATGTCCTACAGGTGCGCTTGATGAAGCTAGTGTTACAACTAATGGCAAACTTGATATCACTATAGCTGAGATGGGGCTTGCAGTAATTGACAGAGAGACGTGTATAGCCTTTTGGGGAATTCAGTGTGATGCATGTTATAGAGCATGTCCTATTTTAGGCCAAGCCATAAGTGTTGAATACAACAAAAATGAAAGAACTGGAAAACATGCATACTTAACACCTGTTGTTCATGCTGATGCGTGTACTGGTTGTGGACTTTGTGAAAAGGCTTGTGTAACTGAGAAGGCTTCTATCTTTGTACTTCCAAAAGAAGTTGCAATGGGTAAGGCTGGAAACTATTACATAAAAGGTTGGATAAGAACGATGAGAAGCGTCTAGAGGATACTACTGAGATAAAAACAAAAACAGAAATAAGCAAAGAAAGAGCAGTTGACTCTTTAAATGATGCGGGGGATTTATACTAATGAGTACTCTTTGGAATAAATATCGTTATCTATTTTTTAGAAGAACAACTCAAATTGGTTTGCTATTTTTATATTTTGGTGCTAATGCTTGGGGTTGGACTATTTTGATGGGAAATCTCAGCTCATCATCGTTTCTTAAAACTGTTCCTTTAAGTGATCCATATGCAGTATTGCAGATGATTGCAGCTGGCGCTGTTATAGCTACTGATATAGTTATAGGTGCTCTTATTATCACTATATTTTATCTTGTAGTTGGTGGTAGCGCTTTTTGTAGTTGGGTTTGCCCAATTAACATAGTAACTGACGCGGCTGCACTTCTTAGAAGAAAGATTGGCGTTGATAATTTTGCAAAAAAACAACCGGCAACGCGAAATATGCGTTACTGGGTCTTAGCTCTTAGCTTGATTATATCTTTTGCTATGGGTGTAACAGCATTTGAGTTTATATCACCAATATCTATGCTTCATAGAGGCATTATATTTGGTATTGGTTTTGGATGGGCAGCAGTGCTCATTATTTTTCTTTTTGACCTTTTAGTCTTGAAAAATGGTTGGTGTGGGCATGTGTGTCCGCTTGGTGGATTTTATTCACTTGTTGGTAAATTTAGTTTGATTAGAGTACATCATACTCAAGAGAACTGCACTGAATGTATGAAGTGCAAGGTTGTTTGTCCTGAGGCGCAAGTTCTTTACATGATAGGCAAAGAGAGCATCCCTGTTCTTTCAGGGGAGTGTACAAACTGCGCTAGATGTATAGAAGCTTGTGATGATAATGCTCTAAATTTTTCAATCAGAAAACTAGTAAAAAATAATAAATCGGGAGAGTAAAATGAAAGCAATGGGTAAAATAACGATTGGTTTAGTTACTGCTGCACTACTAATGGTTGGTTGTGTGAGCGAGAGCGCTAAATCTACTCCACAAAATATTGTGGCAAAAACTGTAACAGAAGAGTCTTTGGGTTTAAGAAATACTGATATATACACTGAAGACGCTACTGTTGCTGCAAAAACTGAGTACAGAACAGCGCAAGCTACTACGAGTACAAAGATACAAAGAGCATTTCAAGATGCACCACCTATGATTCCACACGATACAGTTGGAATGCTTCCAATTAAAACAGAAGATAATAGATGTGTAACTTGTCACATGCCTGAAATCGCAGGAGCAATGGGTGCTACTCCAATTCCTGTTTCACACTTTACAGACTTTAGACCAAAAGCTAAACTTGTAAATGGTGAGGTAGTTAATCCAGTTGATAACTATAAAAATGAGACAAAAATTGTTAAAGAGAGTGAACTTCAGTATGCTAGATTTAACTGTACTCAGTGTCATGCTCCACAATCTCAAGGGAATCTACCTGTAGAGAATACTTTTGAGGCTGTTTATAATTCAAAAGATGGTGCAAGTAAATCAAGTTGGGATGAAGACAAGTATACTAAATCATTAAATACAGTTATTGGCGGTCCAAGCTTCATAACAGAAGATGACATGGCAAATAAAAACTCTAAAGCTGGTAGCTTAGGCGGCTCAGCTCACTAATGCAAAGAAGAGAGCTGTTTGGCTCTCTTGCTTCTTCACTAAAAGGTGAAAAAAAGCAAGAGAAGTTTCTAAGACCACC
>JAQUVE010000225.1 GCA_028693565.1 Sulfurospirillaceae bacterium
ACATGTTCATTTGTACTGCCACTAGGTGCAACAATCAATATGAGTGGTAACGCTATTTATTACGGATTAGTTGCTATCTTTTTCGCACAAATTTATGGTGTTCATTTAGGGATGGCTGAGTATTTGGCTATTATCTTTACAGCTACGCTTGGCGCTGTTGGTCAAGCAGGTGTGCCAGGCCCATCATTTTTAGTTGTAGCAGTCTTATTAGCTGCGGGTATTCCTATTGAAGGCTTGCCACTACTATTCGCTTTAGATAGAATTTTTGACATGATTCGAACAGCACTCAATATTACCGGTGATGCTGTATGCGCTGTCATTGTGGATAAATTTAACACAAAACACGATACTCTTCAAGAAATCTAACACTTGGTGTGAGCCCTTTAAACACAGGGCTCATACGTTTATTTTAACTCAAATTTTAGTTCTTCCAAACGTGCAATCCGATCAGCTGTACTTGGGTGTGTTGCAAATAAGCCTGAGAAAGAGTTACCCATGGCTGAAAAGGGATTAACAATAAACATATGAGCACTTTGCTGTGTTGCTTCTTGCATAACACCTTGTTTGCTGTAACGTTCCAACTTACCAAGTCCACTTTGAAGCCACTCAGGATGTTGTGTTAAGCGAGCAGCACCTTCATCAGCTATAAATTCTCGATTACGGCTAATCGCCATTTGGATAATTGCAGCCGCTAGAGGCAGTACAATTGCTAAAATAAGCATAACTAAGGGATTAGAACGATTTTTTGTATGGGTTGAAGCCATTGCACCAAATTGCATCATATTAGCAATCATCCCAATAGCTCCAGCAAATGTTGCGGCAATCGTACCAATCAAAATATCGTAGTGACGCACATGACTTAGCTCATGCGCCAATACTGCCTCCACTTCGTTTTCATCTAAAAGCTCTAACAGTCCTTCCGTAACAGCAACAGCAGCATGTTCTGGACTTCTGCCTGTGGCAAAGGCATTTGGAAGTTTTTCGGGAATGATGTAGATTGAAGGCATCGGCAAGTTAGCTTTGCGTGTAAGTCGTTGAACAATGCCATATAAACCACGTGCCTCATTTTCATTGACTAAGATAGCACGATACTGCTTTAACACTAATTGGTCAGAATAAAAATAACTGATAAAATTCATAGCTCCCGCTATTAAAAGAGCAATCAACATACCATTTTGACCACCAAAATAAGCGCCTATTACCCCAAAAAGCATGGTCATCAATGCCAATAAAACAACCGTTTTAACAACTTCCATCACCACTCCTCGTTTTTTTTGCATGATAAAAAGAGAACGTTGAAGCAAAGATTAAACATAAGGATGAAAAGCCAAAAGCTACGCCAAAATCATTGGTAGCATCGGTCAGTACACCAGCAGCTAATGGACCAATCATCTGCCCCACACCAAAAAATAGTGTCACGAGTCCTAATATACGTGCAGTGTGACCTGTACCAAAAAGCTCCGCACTTAGTGTGGCCATGATAGAAGGGACTGCCCATGTCGAAAATCCAAAAAGACTAGCGGAGATCAATAGCCATGATGCAGGTATTGAAAATGCCAGCAATCCATGCGCACACGCTTGTAAAAAAAATAGAATTCCTAAAGTAGCATAGCGACCTATTTTATCACTTAATATACCAAAAACAGGACCTGAAAAAAGGCTAGTGACACCCAAGACAGCCCAAAATGTTCCCGATATTTCAGTGCTAACACTCCATTTTTGAACCGCTGCACTGACAAAAAATGTCATGTACATAATAGCTGTCATACCAAACATAAAAAATAAAAAACCTGTCTGCCAAAAAGGGGCGTGCGTGAGAATTTGCTTTAGACGTAAAGTATCATTGGTATGCAAATGGTGGTGAGGTGGAGAAAATTGATGCACAATTTGATACGTAAAAATACCAATGAAAAAAATCAAAAAGGCAAAGATTCCCCAACTTGTTCGCCAACCAAAGGGTAGTTTCAACACGACAAAAGGGACAATCGCTCCACTAACAATAATAGCCAAACCAATCCCAGCAACCACAATACCTGTTGCTTTTCCTTTAATCTCAGCAGGCACCACTTGCGCGATATACGTCATAACAGCGATATTGGCTAATGCTCCAAAAAAACCTGTCACTACAAATGCTATTGCAACCCATAAATAATGGGGCATTACTGCCATTAAAAGCATACTGAAAGCTTGTGTCCAAAGCGCTCTAGAAATCAGTGTAGCAGCCCCATAGCGGGCATAAAACTTAGCAACAGCAAAAAGCCCAACAAAATACCCCACAAAATTAGCACTACCTACAATGCCTGCTTGTGTTGCATTCATCCCTAGTTCAAGTTGCATATCAGGCAAGATCATACCGAACGCAAAACGTGCAAGCCCCAAACATGAAAAAACGATCAGTATGCCAGCGACAAGTGGCTTTATATGTAAACGTAAACCTAGCAACTGCACCCACACTTTGAAGTTACAAGCTCAATTTTATCATCCTCATTGGGGACTAAGCATAAAAATTGGTAATCCTCTTCACCCAAAACTTCATAAGCATGGGGAACTCCTGCTGGTATAAAAAGAACATCATCTTTGTTAG
>JAQUVE010000082.1 GCA_028693565.1 Sulfurospirillaceae bacterium
TCTTGCTGGAGAAGCAGTTTTGGACGCTTTAGTGGGTACAAAAGAGCCAGCAAGTATTCATCCTTATGGCATCAACCTCATCGGTGATTACAATGTCACGGGTGATATGTGGCAATACAAACCTATCCTTGAGCGCATTGGCATCAAAATCGTCGCAACGCTTTCAGGCGATGGAAGAATTGAACAGATACAACAAGCCCATCGTGCAAAGCTGAATGTCATCGTATGCGCGAAGTCACTGATTACGCTATGTCGAAAGATGCAAGAACGCTATGGTATCCCTTATGTCAGTGTCTCTTTTTACGGTAAGCGTGATACTTCCAATGCCATTCGATCTATTGTCAATGCCTTTGGCGATGAAGCGATGAGTAAGAGAGCTGAGATGATTATCGCTGAAGAAGAGGCCAAATTAGAAGCGAGATTGCTTCCATATCGTGAAATTTTAAAAGATAAAAAAGCTATTTTAAATACTGGTGGTAATAAGTCGTGGTCAATAGCTTCCGCTTTGCAAGATATTGGCATTGAAGTGGTGGCAACGTCTATTCGTAAAGCAACGGAAGAAGATATTGTCATTGCTAAAGAGTATGTGCCTATTTTGATGAAAGTACCTGCTAATGAACAAGCTAAACTTATTGATGAGCACCATATTGATATTTTACTAGCAGGCGGGCGTAGTCTTTACACGGCTTTAAAAAAACGAGTAGCATTTGTTGATGTTAACCAAGAAAAAAAGGTAAGTTATGGGGCATACGGTGGTTTAGAAAATTTAGCCATTGATGTGTGTGCGGCATTAGAAAATCCTGTTTTTAAACTTGCTGGAAAGACTGCGCCATGGGAGTAAAAGCGATGAAACCTTTACATGTAAACCCCTTGAAACTTTCTCAACCTATGGGAGCGACTTTGGCATTTTTAGGGGTTAAAAATTGCATGCCTTTAATGCATGGTGCTCAAGGGTGCGCTTCTTTTACCAAAGTACTTTTTACACGACATTTTAATGACCCCATCGCTATTCAGACTACGGCTGTTAATGACATTACGGCGGTGATTGATGGGGGTGAATACTCAATTTCGGAAGCAATCCGTAACATCACTCAAAAAGTGACACCTGATTTAGTAGGACTTTTTACTACAGGGATGACGGAAACGAAAGGTGATGATATCAAAGGGGCTAGTTTACTTTTGAAAGATAAACAAAAAATTGTTTATGCGCATACACCTGATTTTGAAGGAGGCTTGGAGAGTGGTTGGTCGCTATGTGTTCAAAGTATGATTACACAACTCATCACTCCTAAAGAGCGTATTTATAAAGACAAAGTGCTTTTAATTCCCAATGTCAATCTAAGTCCCATTGAGGTCGAAAAAATTAAAGAAAATCTTGAATTATTTGATTTTGATGTCTATGCACTCCCCGATTTGAGTGATTCGTTAGATGGTCATCTAGGGGTTAAACAAGGAGCTCTTAGTAGTGGTGGCATTGGTGTGGAGACAATCGAAAATCTTGGTGATGCAGGATTGATTATTACAGTTGGTCGTTCTGTGAAAAAATGTGGTGAACTTTTTTTAGATAAAAATACCCAAAGTACCCATTTGCATTTTGATAGCCTTTGCGGACTTGAAGCATGTGATGATTTTTATGCCAAAATCTTAGCCTATAGTGGGCATAAAAAGCCTCTTGCTTCTATTCAAAGATGGCGTAAGAGGCTACAAGATATTTTATTGGATACCCATTTTGTATTAGGTAAGACCAAAGCCATTATTGCTGATGAACCTGATAATGCCTATGCTATGGCAAAAGCTTTACAAGAAGTGGGTACAACTATTACAGCTTACATTGCACAACGAAGTGAAGTCATGGAGGCTTTTACATGTAACGTGTGTGTAGGTGATTTTGAAGATGTTGAAGCTGAACTTCTCTCCCATGATGCGATTATTAGTAATTATCACGCTGAACGTTTGTCCCATATTTATCATAAAGCACTTCTGCTTCGAGGCTTCCCAAATTATGAGCAAATTGGGATAGGGCTTAGACATAATGTGTTATACGAAGGAAGTTGTCATTTTTTAGTTGAATTTTCTAATGTAATGATCCACCATAACGAAATATCTCATGCTTAATAAAAGGATGTAACCTATGACCCACCAATATACGACGGCCCGTTATAATGTGCATATTCCTGAAGTTGTTGCTTACCAAAAGTCACTTGATCAGCTTTCTGAGCGATGGAATTTGCTTTCATTATTGGGGCAGATGAGTAATATTGGTATGGACATTTCCGAAACAAGACAAGCGTTTAGCAACCTTTCCGAACAGTTATTGCAACGTTTGTCAGAAGAGACAGTTAAAAAGCTTTCTACCGAAATGGGTGCAAAAGCACAGGTCGCTATAGATATTTTGATACGCAATCTTTTTGAGCGTACCGCTGACATTGGCTTTTTGGCAATGGATTCCATCATTCAAGAGTTTGCACAAATGCCACATGAAACCCAACGTGAATATATGCCATCTTTGCAAAATCGTTTTCAAGCTTATATTGAAAAATACAGTGTATACAGCGATGTCATTTTACTCAATTTAAAAGGGCGTTTGATTGCTTCTACTAAAAGTGATTTAATTGGAAAGTATATGGCACAAAGCTTTGTCGACGAAGCGGTCAATACCTCACAAGAGTATGTAGAAAGTTTTGGGATATATCCTCTTATCAGTGATAAGGAGAGTTTGCTTTACAGTTACCGTGTATGCGGTGAAAATGGCGCGCCACTAGCCGTTTTATGCCTTGTTTTTAAATTTCAAGATGAGATGGAAGTGATTATCTCCAATCTTATCGCCCATGATAAGTGGAGCGATATCTTATTATTAGACAAAAACAATCGTACGATTTACAGTAGTGATCCTTTTCACTACTTTTTAGGTGCTCCTCAAAAAAATACTCTTGATGCTTTTGATATTATCCCTTATGCAGGCAATGAATATGTGGCTAAAACACAGCACACAAAAGGGTATCAAGGGTTTTATGGCTTAGGTTGGCAAGGACACGTGATGATGCCTTTAGCATTTGCTTTTTACCAAAAACAGCAACACATTCCTTTTACAGCAGAGCAGACCAAAATCATCAAAAATTCATCACTTTTTTCAGAAGAGTTTACCAGTATCCCCACCAAAGCAGAAGCGATTCAGCGACGTTTGGATATGACCATTTGGAACGGCAACGTGCAAATTGCCAATCAAAAAAGTGGGGATAACTCGTTTTCAAAATCCCTTCTCAATGAGATTTCTCGCACAGGCGCACAAACTAAAAAAACGTTTGAAGAGTCCATCGGCAATCTGAATTGGACAGTGGTTGCATCCTTTATCAATGATGCGGCTTTTAAAGCAAAACTTGCAATTGACATCATGGATAGAAATCTTTATGAACGTGCCAATGATTGTCGATGGTGGGCATTAAGTCCTGTATTTATTGAGATGTTTAAGGATAAAAGTAAAGATGCTGAAGCATTGATTCAAGCGTTTGGAACTAAAGCGACGGAAGTTTTAGGGGCTATTAATGCTCTTTATACCGTTTACAGCAATCTTTTCTTGTTTGATGCGCAAGGGTATGTTATAGCCGTCAGTCAAGAACGCTATGAACGTTTTATCGGGAAACGTATTGGAGCTCCTTATATCGCACAAACTTTAGCATTAAAAAGCCCAAAAGAGTACGTTGTCAGTCGCTTTGAAAAGACAGAGTTGTATGAGCATAAGCATACCTATATCTATAGTGCACCTATACTATCTTCTGAAGATCAAGAAGCTCATGGTGGTATTGGCATTATCTTTGACTCTGAGACTCAATTTGAAACGATGCTCAAAGATGTTGTTGGTGAAGATGCACGTTCGTTTGCGCTTTTTGTAGAAGCAAAGAGCAATTTGGTCATTGCTTCAACTCATGCAGCTATCGCAATTGGTGATCGCTGTACTTTTTGTGATACGACAGATAGTATCGTACTGATCAATGATGATTATTATATTGTGGGTAAAGCCTCTTCTAAAGGCTACCGTGAATACAAATGTACAGATGGTTATCGCAATGATACAATGGCTATCGTATGTATTAAAATTGCCCATAAAGATGCTACCACTGAGGTTGTTTGTACAAAAAAAGAGAAGCAGTATATGTACCCAAAAATTGGAGCTTCGGAAGAGACGATTGAGTTATCAACCTTTTGGCTTTATGGGAGTTTATATGCTATTGATAGTAAACAGATTTATACCGCCCTTGAAGGTCAAGATGTTACACAAGTGATTGGGTGTGATGAGATTTATGTGGGAATGATTACATGGAACAATAAAACCATACCCGTAGCATCTTTGGCAAAATATTTTAATCAAACAACAACTTATATCAAAGAAAAACACCATATTGTTGTTTTAAAAGGAGAGGAAGATAGACCTTTTGGCTTAGTGATTGACATGGTGCAAGATAGTCCTGAAATCCCACTTCGCTGTATCAACCCGACCAATCAAGTGATGATGGGGCAAAATACACTCACCAAAGCCATCGTCAAATCTGACACAGGACAGGAAAAAGCAGAAATGCTTTCCATCTTAGACCCTTTAAAGATTGAGCACTATCTCACGATGAATACAAATGCCTAAAAGTGTTAAAGTTATTAGTTAGAGGTAAAACATCATGATACAAAAGGCTCTTTTCATTTTTGGTTAGACAACCCTTTATAAGCGCTTTTATCAACACTTTTGATATGCACATCGTGTTGAGGGAAGGGTATCTCGATGCCATGTTCGTTTAACGTGTTGTAGGTGAGAATAAGAAAGCGTGACATGGTTTTGGTGGGCGATAAGATCTCTTCACCGTGTATCCACACTTGGAGTATAAAATCAACACTGCTACTTCCCATCCCTGTCATAAGTACATTGGTATAGCGTTCACTTGTGTTGACAACATCCTCATACGCTTGCGCATTAACCGCTTCGATGATGACCTCAGCAACATATTCGGGTTTTGTACCATAAGCAACCCCAAACGGAATATCAAAGCGTTTAAATTTATCGTGCATGGTCCAGTTAATCACATTGGTTTCAATAAAATTGCGATTGGGAACAATGACATCAATATTACCATTGGTATTAAGCGTTGTAGAGCGCATACGAATATCGGTCACATGCCCACGAATCGTATCGGAAAGCTCCACAAAATCGCCGATTTTAATGCTTCTCTCAAACATTAAGATGATGCCAGAGACTAAATTGGAGACGATATTTTGTAAACCAAAACCGATACCTACGGAGAGAGCACCTGCTACCAAAGCGATGGACGAGAGGTCAATACCTAAGATGTTCAAAGCGATAAAAAAGGCGGTAACGATGATAAGATAGTAGCCGATATTGGCCAAAATCGTGCGAGTTGCGGGGTTGATGGATTTGCTGTTGTAGGTTATCTTTTTAATACTAGCTTTGTAAAATCCGCCACCAAAAATACTAAGAGTAAAGATAAGACCAGCAAGGATTAGCTTAAAAATATTGATAGGTGTGCCATTGAGCGTAAAAACAGGTTCACTGATCATTACCCATGAAGCTTTGAGGATATTTTTTAACTCTTGTGTCGTTGAGCCTGTGATGGTATCAATCGTGCCTAGATAGCTTTTTTCCATCGTGTGCAATAAAGCGGCAACGGCATCTTTTGTTCCAGTAGTGCTTTCCATATTATTCATTTCATCGAGTATCTTTTTTTCGATCGCAAACGCTTTGCTGCTTTTAAGTTTTAACGCATTGGAAAACTCTAAAAATAAGGAAGAGATACTTGCGCGCACCGCTTTGGTATAACTCTCTTTCGTGCTTGCAATCAAATTGGGCGAAACACCTCGATCTCTTTTGTCGCCCAGTAGTTCAAATCGCTCTTTTTTAACCGAAATATTTTCCATAGCAGAGCGCAATTTAAATGCTTCTTCTTGATTGGATTGTGTTTTGGCACTCAAGCTTTCTTGCTCAAACGAAAAGGTTTTCAAGGTATCAATGAGCATTTTTTCGATGATGGGCATCTCTTTACTAATGACGTCACTTTGTTCTTTGTACTCTTGCAAGGATTTTGTATAGAGCGCACTTTGAAGTTGTGGAGTACGTTGTGCCAAAGGGTCATTGGCTAAGCTTGCAAGCTCTTTTTCGAGAGTCTTAATTTTGTTGCTGATAGAGCGTATTTTGCTCATGAGCAGCTCTTTTTTAATCACATTGACTATGTAGCGATTCAAAAGACGACTATAATCATCAATGTTTTCAGGAGTTTTTGGAGGAATTATCGTAATGGAAGGAGGTGTGTTGATAAGTTTTTCAAGCAATATCTTTTGTAGCGCCGTTTCATCGTTAGCAATTTTAGACGCATTAATCGTTTTTAAAAGAGCAGTATAGGTCGCCTTGTCAGCGTTGATTAAGGAGCTGTTTTGGTCATCCGCCAAAAGCGAAGTGTTGAGTATGAATAAAACAATAAAAATAATGGCTTGCATGCAGCTTCTCCAAAAATAATGGTGATTATATCGCAATTACTATTTTGCATTCTTTAGCACTACAAATAAGACTCTGCTTCATAGAGAAGCTTAAAGAATAATCGTATATACTTAGCGTCTCAGTTGGCATTTAGCTTAAGGTTTAAGCAGAATATAGCGATGTTTTGCATCGAATTGTTCACTTCAATGCCTCTAAAATTTTGGAGGTTTCATCATGAAAAAATTACTTTTGTCGGGTTTAGTTTTAGCCTCTCTTGGCTTGCAAGCAGCGGATTTGGATCTGTTTAAGGGACTTAGTGGTTCATTGAACATTGCGGGTGGTACAGCGCATATTGATTGCGAAAAAGAGGCGATTAAAAATATCATGAAAGCTTATCCTAGCATCAATATTACGATTGCGGGTGGCGGAAGTGGCGTTGGTATTAAACAAGTGAGCGAAGGCTTGATTGATCTTGCTAACTCAGGAAGAGCACCTAAAAAAGAAGAGATTGAACGAGCCAATCTTAAAAGTCAAATCTTTGCAATCGATGGTATCGCTATCGTTGTCAATCCAAAATCAAAGCTTTCTAGCCTCAATAGTGCTCAACTTATAGACATTTTTAGTGGAAAAATAAAAACATTTAAAGAGCTTGGCATGGAAGGTGGAACAATCAACCTTTATGTTAGAGATGCCTCAAGTGGCACAAGAGAGGTTTTTTCTGAAAAAGCCATCAACAAAAGTGCTATCTCCGAGAGCGCTAAAGTCGTTGCTTCCAATGCGGCGATGAAAACGGCCATCGCGAGTGACGTGGATGGTATCGGCTTTATCTCTTTAGGTGTAGCCGATGAGAGTGTTAAACTTTTATGTATTGACGCTGTTTGTCCTACTGTGAAATCAGTCATTAGTAACGAATATAAAATCTCACGGGGTCTTTATGTCGTCACTAAAGGTGAGCCAAATCCATTGGCAAAAGCTTTTATTAGCTACCTTAAAAGTGATGAAGGTGCAAAAATCGCTGAACAACACGGATTTATAGCTTATAAAGATTAAGATGGGAACACTGTTTCGGTTTGGGCTTGTTGCATCTGCGGGTGTAACAAGCTCCCTAGTGTTTAGCATTTTGGCTTTTTTAGTCTATTTTGCTTTGCCACTGTTTGACCAAAATCTTTTTTTTAATTTTTTTACAAGCCATTGGGACGAAACACACCATCTTTATGGCTTGTTACCGATGATTTTAGGCACGCTGTATATCAGCTCACTTGCGACATTGTTTGCTTTTGCGATGAGCTTTTCCATAGCTAGCTTGATAGAGCATTTTTTACCACCAAAACTCTCCCGTGCCTTAGAAGCATTGGTTGTTTTGTTGTGTGGTGTTCCCACCGTTCTTTATGCCTTTGCCGCACTTTTCTTATTGGTGCCCTACATCAATGCTTATCTTTTTTCAGGTCATGGACTCTCTATCTTTTCAGCTTCCTTAGTGCTTTCTTTTGTTGTATTGCCAACCATGAGCATCATGATGCTCAATGCCTTCAAAGCGATTTCAAAACGTTATAAAAAAGGAGCGTTTTGTTTAGGCGCCTCCAAGCGACAGCTCTTTTTTTGTATCGTTTTGCCCCAATCCAAAGAGCAGATTATTGGGGCTTTAGTCTTTGGTTTTGCACGTGCTGTAGGTGATACATTAATCGCTTTAATGTTAGCGGGAAATGCGTTACAGTTACCTCATGCGCTATTTGATTCAGCCCGCACACTGACGGCTCATATTGCCCTTATTAATGCTAATGATTATGAGTCTATCGCCTTTAAAGCAATCTTTTTATGCGGTTTAATTTTGTTTATCTTTACATGTAGTGTCGTATTAGGGCTAAATTATCTTAAAAAAACACAAAACAGTACGTTCTCTTTGCCACGCTATTTTATCCATGGTTGGATGGAAAAAATCATCATAACAATGTTTTATTGTTTTGCGCTCATTGCTTTTGTGTGTGTCGCACTTTTTTTTGGTTTTGTTCTTTATAAAGGCATATCCGCTTTGAGTTTAAAATTGATTTTTGATGATGCTTCAATTTGGGGCGTTTTAAGCTTTAAAGAGAGGGTATTTGACGGTATTTTTAACGCCATTATCGGCTCGTTTTTTGTTGTTTTTTTAGCCATTATTTTAGCACTCCCTTTGGGGTTTCTAACGGGCATTTATCTTGCACTTTTTGCCTCTTCTAAGATACGAAGTATCCTAGGATTTTTTTGTGAGATACTCTCTTCCATCCCTTCGATTGTCATTGGACTTTTTGGTTTGTCGATTACGATTTTTCTGCACAAACATTATATGGCTTCGTTGTATCCATCTTTGATCGTTTCAGCTTTAGCATTAGCCGTTTTAATTATTCCGTATATTATCAAGTTAACTGATGCTGCTTTAACATCCATTCCCTCAACAATGCAACAAATAGGGCTTAATTTAGGAGCAACAAAGGTACAAAATCTTTTTTTAGTACAATTACCCTACATCAGTAAAGAGCTTTTAGGTGGGGTTATTTTAGCCATGGGAAGGGCTGTTGAAGATACAGCGGTGATCATGATGACAGGCGCTGTGGCGATGGCGGGTATCCCTTCAAGCCTCTTACAAAAGTATGAAGCCTTACCCTTTTTCATCTATCATATCTCTTCGGAGTATGCTAACAAAGAGCAGCTCAATCAAGGTTTTGGTGCTTCTATTATTCTTTTAACGCTCTCTTTATGTTTATTTGCCACGGCGATTTTTTTACAAAAACTGATTGCTAAAAGGAGTCACATTGCCATCTACTAATCTTAAAATTTCGATTAACAATGTATCGTTATGTTACGGTGAAAAAATGATTTTTGAAAATGTTAACATTGCAATTCAAGAGCATACGATCACCGCTATTGTTGGACCTAGTGGCATTGGTAAAAGTTCATTGCTACAAATCTTAAATCAAATGATACGAGAAGAAGAGGGGGTTGATGTAAAGGGTGAAGTCTATTTTTATGAGGAGAATGGTGCACAGGATATTTTAAAGCTTCATGAAGATAGGTTACCGAAGCTACGTCAAAAAGTGGTTTATGTTGCACAACATCCTGATATATTGCCTTTTTCTATTTATGACAATATGGCATTTGCATTGCGTTTGCAAGGTCTCAACAAAGAAGAGATCGCTTTCAAAGTTGAAAAGGCACTCAAACAAGTTTTTTTATGGGATGAGGTGAGTGAGCGACTAAATAGCCATGCTTCGCTTCTCTCAGGTGGACAGCAACAAAGACTTATCTTAGCCAGAGCGCTTGCTTTAAGCCCCCAAGTCTTGCTATTAGATGAGCCAACTGCTTCACTCAATGAATCATTATCGCATAAAATTGAAGCATCGTTGGTGGAGCTCAAAAAAGAGATCACCATCATTATCATCTCGCATTTTAAAGCCCAAGTACAAAGAATCGCTGATACTATTTTTGAGATTCAAACTTCATCATAGCTGAGTGATACGAAGAGTATTTATCTAAGGTATTTTGTTTCAAATATACTCACTTTTTATTTCTTTACTCTTTTTTTTGTCTGCATCTCATTTCCCAATTTTTCCCCAATTATTTTTTGTTACGTTTTTATAAATTAACAAAAGGAGGTTTCATCATGAAACGTTTATCCCATGTATTCCTAGGTGCTATCATCGCTGGTAGTTCGTTATTGTATGGTGCGCAAGAAGTCAGAATCGCTAGTCATGTTTCAGCGCTTTCGCCACTGCATTATCAAGCTGTTGCTTTTTCACAAGCCGTTGATGCGGCATTGCCTGGTAAATTTGAGTTTAAGCACTATCCCAATGGTCAACTAGGAGATGAGAAAGCGCTTATCACCAATCTCAAAGCAGGCTCTATTGAAATGAGTATTGTAGCTTCGGGTGCATTGAAATTAGACCCAAAATTGGATTTTTTCGATTTACCGTGGTTGTTTAATGATAGAGCTCATGTCATACGAGCCATGAAGGCAGGCTTAGAAGATGAAGTAAAAAAAACCATTGAAGAAAAATCAGGCTTGGTTGTTCTTGGCATTTACGAAAATGGATTTCGTCATGTCATGAACTCAAAACGTGCTATTAGTGTGCCTGCTGATATGCAAGGTTTAAAGATACGTGTTGCAGGAGGAAAACTACGTCAAGATGTTTTTAGAGAAATGGGAGCTTCACCTCAAAAAGTGGCATGGACTGAGACTTTTACCGCACTGCAAACAGGCGTTGTTGATGGTGCGGAAGCGGCTACTTATGGTTTTTATGAGCAAAAGCATCATGAAATTTTAAAATATTTTAGCATTACCAATCATGTCTATACACCTAGCTTTTTACTCGCATCTAAAAGCTTTTTTAATGCACTAAAACCTGAAGAGCAAGCCACACTATTACGTATTGGTAAAGCGTTGACGGATAGCTCTTATAAAGAAGCAGAAGCGCTTGAGAAGAAATATCTTGATGAAATGAAAGGTAAAACAGAGATTAATGAAGCCAATGTCAAGTTATTTCAAGAACGCGTAAAAGATGCTCAAGCAGACTATGAAAAAAAATATGGCAATAAGTGGTTGAATATCGTTAAATCAACCGCGCAATAGTGGAAAAAGCGATGAAAAGAATACTTATCATCATTGACAGAACGGTTACCGTTCTGTCTGTATTCTTATTGATTGTTTCGGCTTCTTCTTTGCTATTTGCTATCTTTTATCGTTATGCCATTATGACGCATTTACGAGAACTTTCAGAAGTCTATCTTTGGTTAGCACCTACGTTTCATTTTCTATCCAATGCATTGGCTGACATTAGTACAACGACTGATGAGATTCCAGGATTTATTTTGGTATGGATAAGCTTTTTAGGAGCTTATTTAGTAGAGAGGGAAGCAAATCATATTCGTTTTGATATGCTTGTCGAAGCACTTCCTAAACGGTTAAATTGGGTGATCGGCTTAGTCATGCAACTGCTTTTAGTAGGGTTCTTTGCCATGCTCTTATATTATTCAAGCAAAATGATTTGGATCGATGGTATGAGTGAAATCGAAACACTTCCCATCGGGCAAGGTTGGTTCATGGCTATTTTACCATTAGCTTCAGTGCTGATGATACTCTCTGTGTGTATCAATATCTACAAAGGATTTACATGTTCATCCTCCTTATCTTAATAGTGCTCATCGATTTAGGAATGCCAATAGGCTTTTCCTTGATGGTA
>JAQUVE010000226.1 GCA_028693565.1 Sulfurospirillaceae bacterium
AGAACTAGGCCCTGAAGCGATTCGAAGACTTGAAGTGGTTGATTTTCCTTTGACCGTTATCAACGATACTTACGGTGCTGACCTTTATAAAATTGGTCGTGCTCAGTATGAGGTTTTCGCTTAGGTTTTAAAAGAAGGGTACTAATTATAGGCTTTAGTTGCCCTTCTTATCTCTAGTATTAACTCTTTTTGACGAGCATACATATATTTAAGTAGATAACCATCATAAGGTTTTGGTAATGATCCTAACATGACAACAATTTTTGTATGCTCTTGGCTATTAGCCATGAACGTTACTTTTCCCTCAATTTCCATTACAACATAACCATTTTCATGCTCTTCGGAAGGCAGAGAAAAGCCTAGTTTGACTATGGTGTCACGTATATCTTCTTTAAGAATTTTACTAAATTGAATGGCAATAGAGTTGACAGAAATATCAAGAATTTCACCTTGAAAAGAGGTTTTTTTATCGGATTTCAGTAAAATCGGTGTTCTTATACTCGTCTGAACGCGCGTATGTTGTCTATTATTGGCGCTATTAGCCATAAATTTTAAATTTTTAAGAATAACAAAAGATTTTTTAATATCAACGATGGAAACTTCAGCTTTAATATCTTTAGGAAAATTGGGTGCTTGAATAACCGTTTCACCTTCAATTTGCATTGCATAACCTTGCAAATTTTCGCAATGTAAATAATAGGCATCTTCCTGAATTTTCAGAACGTTTGAGTTTGTATTAATACACAACCCTTTGTAGATATTGAGTAATTTGAGTGGAATTTTATTATTGATACAATTACGCATAAGATAAGCAATTTGCTCTTTTTCTTCAACGACGTGTTCTAAATATTCGACTTCATAAAAGTCAATTTTTTCAATATCTTGATGAAGCATACTTCTTGTGTTTACTTTTTCAATGTAATTTAATGTTTCATCTAAATCCATCTCTTTAAGCATCATGGCTGAGGAGAGAAGGACAGGTGTAACCTTGTCTTGCGCTGTTGTATTAATTAATTCTTCTTGAATATAACGTGTTTGAGCGCAAGTTTGCTCAAAATCAAAACTTTCATTCAAGATAAGATATAAATTTGGACTCCATTGAGCGACAACTTGATTATCCTTAGTAAGTTTAATAATCCGCAATAAGAAGTGCTTAAAAGATTCATACAGGGTTGTGTTCGAAAAAATTTTACTTAATTTGTCAAGATTGGAAATATTGATAAAAATAAGAGATAATTTTTCATAGCTAATGCTTTGTTGCGCAAGCTTGTCTTTTAATTTATCAATAAAATCAAAACGGTTCATGACCGTTGAGCAATTGTTTTCTTGCGATGAAGCATCAAAATGCGTCATCGTGATTATTTTTTGATTGAGTGGTATAAAGTAATTAATATGGCATAGATAAAGTGTTTTTGCACCTGTTTCACTTTCTAAAAT
The DNA here is from genome assembly GCA_028693565.1 of Sulfurospirillaceae bacterium. Lineage (GTDB taxonomy): Bacteria > Campylobacterota > Campylobacteria > Campylobacterales > Sulfurospirillaceae > Sulfurospirillum. The sequence goes on from JAQUVE010000226.1 coordinate 1,438, forward strand.
AACGGTTGTTTGTTTTTCAGTGTTACTTTCTAAAAGTTCAGTGAGATGTGCTTCATTTTTTATATTTTCTTCAATTTCTGATAAATCAGTTGTTTCAAAGAGCTTTAAAGCTTTGCTATTGGCATAGGTAAGCTGATTATTGGTGAAAATTAAAAAAGGGAAAAGTGTTTCTAGTGTTTGCTCACGTTTAATTTTATGGTGTATCTCAAGTCTGTAATCAAGTTTATTAAGATTTTTTGCAAAGATGGTATGATAAACTGATTCATCGTTTTTCATTGGTAAAACATCTAAAATATCAAAGTGTAAAGCAAATTTTAAGAGCAGTCTATTCTCAACATCATCAGCAAAAATATAAGTAACAATCGGTTTGTTTTTTGTGAGTATTCCTACGAGTATTTTGAGTTTTTCTTTGGTACTCTCTCCTGCTTCAATAAACAAAAACTCTGCATTAGGTATTTTACTTTTTTCGTCAGTTAAAAGATTAAAAGAGTAAAAATTTGGATGTTCAATTGCTAAAGTATCAAAAATAGTTAGTTCTTTTTCATCAAAATAGAGGTGAGCAATGGTCATAGTATACGTTTCAGATACAAACTGTTCTAAAATCATGGTAGCCCTTAAAAAGCAAGTTTGTTAATTCTATCAAAATTAATTTACTTTGTATAGAAAATTTAATGGTTTTTTCTATACAATAGTCACATATTACATAAGGAATGCACAATAATGCACTATTTAGCGATTCAAGGCAAACAAAAATTAAGCGGTTCAGTTCACATTTCTGGTGCTAAAAATGCCGCACTTCCCCTTTTAGCACTTACCCTCCTTTCCAATCGAAAAATCATCATTTCCAATATCCCTGAGGTAGCTGATGTTAAAACATTACTTCAACTTTTAACGAATCTAGGTGCTACTTCTACATGCAATAATAATGTGGTTGAGATTGATTCGACAACGGTTAATTCGGCATGTGCCAATTACGATATTGTTCGTAAAATGCGTGCTTCTATCTTAACATTGGGCCCTTTATTAGCACGATTTGGTCATTGTGAGGTTTCATTACCAGGTGGATGTGCGATCGGCCAAAGACCGATTGATTTACATCTTAAGGCTTTAGAGCAAATGGGTTCCGACATTGAAAATAAACAA